>NZ_JBMDKA010000007.1:0-232081 GCF_057809475.1 Flavobacterium sp. FG19
TTTGAAAACCTGTCGGGTTCGACACTCTTATATATTATAACAATAACTTAGTTTTTATATGTTGTGATTCTCTATAAAACAGAGAATTTTAGGCTCTATAAAAATTAATCGAAACGAATGGCTTTCACCGGAGAGATTTTCGTTATTATATAAGAAGGAATTAACAACACCAAAAAGCAAACTGTAATCGTCAATAAATTCAGCAAAATAATATATCCCCAATTTAAATAAACCGGAGCCTGGTTCACATAGTAGTTTTCGGGATTAAGATGAATGATTCCGAATTGCTGCTGAATTAACAACAATGCTATTCCAATTAAATTCCCCCAAAAAAGCCCACGGACAATTAAATAGAAAGCATTATAAAGGAAAACTTTTCGAACGGTCCAGTTATCTGCTCCAACTGCTTTTAAAATACCTATCATCTGAGTTCTTTCTAAAATAAGCACTAAAAGTGCCACTACCATATTAATAGTCGCAACCAAAATCATGATTCCCAAAATAACCACAATATTAAAATCAAAAAGCTGCAGCCAGTCAAAAATATAACTGTATTTTTCTGTAATCGTTTTTGTATCGAGATTAGACGAAATCTGACCGTATATTTCGTTACCTGTTTCTTTAATAGTTGTAAAATCTTTTACAAATACCTCAAAAGCCCCAATCTGATCCGGATTCCATTTATTAATTCTCTGTACATGTCGAATATCACCTATTATATAAGTAGCATCAAAATCCTGAAATCCCGAACTAAAAATACCGGCAATTTTAAATCGGCGTATATTAGGCAGCTTCCCTTCTTCTTTAACAAAAAAAGTGTTGAAACTATCTCCTAATTTTAAATTAAGTCTGTCGGCAAGAAATCTTGAAATAATAACATCTTCATTTAATGTTTTAGAAAAATCAGGCACAATTCCCTCTACCAGGTATTCCTTAATATTATTCCAATCGTAATCTGCTCCCACACCTTTAAAGACAATTCCCTCAAAAGCACTTTCTGTCCTGATAATACCCGCTTTACTTGCAATGGCCTGAATATGACTTACCTCAGGAACAGATTTAAAATCAGGATAAAAATCCTGTTTCTTTGAAATCGGAATCAGCGTTATTTCGGAATTGTTATTATCAAAATTTGAGATAATAATCTGTCCATTGAACGCCGAAACTTTTTCGCGGATTTTTTGCTGCAGTCCAATTCCGGTCGCAACTGAAACGATCATCATAATAATACCAATGGCAATTGCCGAAATAGCAATTTTTATAATAGGAGCCGATATACTGCTTTTGTAATCTTTGGCTGTTATGAGTCTTTTGGCTATAAAATATTCTAAATTCAAGGTTCAGGTTCTTAAGATAATTTATACTTCATTCCGGATTATTCAAAAATACTTATTTAGACTAAAGCGGAAGCTTTTTCTTCATTTCTTCAACTATATTATATGCCGCCGGACAAATGGAAACATTTTTCAATGTTAAGTTAGAAATCTGATGAAATTTTTTTCGGTCTGTATGCGGAAACTCCCTGCAGGCTTTTGGTCTCACATCATAAATCATGCAATAATTTTCATTATCTAAAAAAGTACAAGGCACGTTTTGCAATACATAATCTTTATCTTCATCAATTCTCAGATACTGCTCAATAAACTGCTGCGGCTTCTGTCTGAAAAATTTTGAAATTCTTTCAATATCTGCCAGCGTAAATAACGGCCCGGTTGTTTTACAGCAATTAGCACACTTCAGGCAGTCCGTTTTTTTAAATTCAGCATCATGCAGATCCTGCATAATATAATCTAAATTTTTAGGCTGCTTCTTTTTCAGCTTATCAAAATACTTTTTATTTTCGATATGCTTATCTTTGGCTAACTTATTTAAGTTATTTAAAATTTGCTTCAAGTTTATTTTTTAAAGTTGATCTGCAAAATTAAACAACTTTAAACTTGAAACCTTAAACTTTGAACTAAAATACAATGAAAGATCTCTTTGGAAAAGCAATGTTCGATTTCCAGACGAATAATTCACCTCAAAATATCACCACTGAAACTTCCATTTCTGAAGAAGACGAAATGAGCGCTGCTTATTTATTCCGCTCTTATAATGAAATGCCAAAAATCGAGCAGAAAGCATTACAATTAGCCGCTGGTAAAATTTTAGATGTGGGATGTGGCGCCGGAAGTCATAGTTTATCATTACAAAACGACCGCAATCTTGATGTGACTTCAATTGATATTTCCGAAAAAGCCATTGATACCTGCAAGCTTCGCGGTTTAAAAAAAGCCAGAACAGGAAATATTTTAGATTTCGAAGGCGAAAAATTCGACACTATACTTCTTTTGATGAACGGTACCGGTATTTTTGGAAAATTAAAAAACTGCAACACTTATCTATCCAAGCTTAAATCACTTTTAAATCCAGGCGGACAAGTATTACTGGACAGTTCTGACATTATCTATATGTTCGACGAAGATGAAGACGGCGGTAAATGGATTCCTTCTGACACAGAATATTATGGAGAACTTGTTTTTAACATCTCCTATAAAGGAGAAAAAGAAGATCCTTTCGACTGGCTATATCTTGACTACAACACCCTGCAAAATGCCGCAGTGGCAAACGGATTTAAATGCGAAATGATCCTGGAAGGAGAACATTATGATTATTTAGCCCGACTTTCAATATAAAACAGCATCACATAGGAATGGAAGAATTAGATTTAGAAAAATTAAAGTACCCTATCGGAAAATTTGAAGCTCCGGAAGAATTCACCCCTGCATACCTTACAGAAAAGATCGAGCAAATCTCTACTTTTCCCGAAAAATTAAAAAAAGAAGTGATTCATCTCACTGACGAACAATTAGACACTCCATACCGACCTGAAGGATGGACCGTAAGACAAGTGATCCATCATTGTGCCGAAAGTCATATGAATTGTTTCATCAGGTTAAAATGGGCATTGACCGAAAAAAATCCGACAATTAAACCTTACGACGAAAAATTATGGTCTGAACTTCCGGATAATTTAAAAATGCCAATAGCACCCACTTTAAGTTTATTAGAGGGATTACATTTCAGACTTGCTTTTTTAATGACAAATCTTTCTCAAACAGATTTAGAAAAAACGTTTGTACACCCTGAAAATAATTCAGAATACACCTTAAAAAGGATAATTGGAACTTATGCCTGGCACGGCAGCCATCATTTAACGCAGATTACATCCTTAAAAAAATATAAAAACTGGAAATAGATAAAAAAAACTCTCCTGCATTGGAGAGTTTTTTTATGGAATATTTAAATATTTATGTGTCTGAAGTGAAACTCTCCATTTTGGATTGTTCATCACATAATCTACAATTAACGGTGTCATTTCTTCTTTTTTGCTCCATTCCGGCTGCAGAAATAAGATCGCATCATCATTTACCAGTTCTGCCTGCTCTTCTGCAAAAATAAAATCATGTTTATTGTAGATGATTACTTTTAATTCATGTGCATTATCATAAACTTCTTTTGTTGGCAGTTTATTTTTCTTTGGGGAAAGACAAATCCAGTCCCAGCTTCCCGATAACGGATACGCTCCGGAAGTTTCGATATGCACTCTCATATTTTTCTCCTTCAGTTCACGGGTAAGCAGAGTCATGTCCCAGGTAAGCGGTTCTCCGCCGGTTACCACTACTGTATTAGCATAATCTGAAGCATTTTTTACAATTAAATCAATATTGGTTGGCGGATGCAGCTCTGCATTCCAGCTTTCTTTCACATCACACCAATGACATCCAACATCACAGCCTCCAATCCTAATGAAGTAAGCAGCAGTTCCGGTATGAAACCCTTCCCCCTGAATGGTATAAAATTCTTCCATCAAAGGCAGCATAGCTCCTTTATTTACTTCTAATTGTATTTCTTTTGATAACATTATTCTAAATTATTGTGCAAAGATAGTCAATTAAATACGGAACAAAAAAACCCGATAGTCTGAACTATCGGGTTTTAAAAATCTTAATTTAAAATTTTATTATTTTAAAGCTTTTACTGACTGAGAAGCATAAGCATTTGTTGGATCTAAAACTAAAGATTTATTAAAATATTCAACTGCTTTTACTTTATCAGTATTGGCGTAGCTGGCCCCAATACTATTGTAAGCTTCAACCATTTTTTTAACTGTAGCAGGTTTTGCTAATTCTTCAGCACCTTTTGCAGTTGCTCTTGCCACATATTCCTCATAGTTTTTGATGATTAAATCATCTTTTTCCAGAAGATTGTTGATTCTTCCTTTGTATAAGTAAGCTTCATCATAAGTAGGAGAAGCTACTAAAATTCTGTCAAAGGCTTCCTCTGCTTTAGCTAACTGAGCAGGATCTGCAGCACCGTTTGTTTTATTTGCATTTGCGTAGTAAACTGAGATACCATAATACACGTTGTCATCCAAATAATTTTTAGAATCTTTGTTAAGAGCACCAAATTCAAAAATAGTGGCAGCCTGTGCAAATTGTTTTTTACCAAATAAAGCTTTTCCAACTTCATTTAATTCTTCTACCACTAAAGGCTCCAGTTCAACTGCTTTTTTAATTTCAGCAACACCTGCATCAAACGCTGCCTGATCTACAATACCTTCAGCATTTGTGCCTTTTTTGATTTTAGCCAGACCTAAGTACATATAATCGCTTCCGATTACTTTATTAGATGGTGATTTAATATAATCTTCAATAGATTTAATAGCTACATCAACATTTCCGTTTTCGTAAGCAGCATACCCTAAATATCTGAAGATTCTAGGATTTACTTTGTCTTCGGCAATCATTTTGTTTGCTACGGTTTCTAAACTTTTATAATCTTTTACTAAGATTAAGAAGTCTGCGTGACGCATTTTTGAATCTAACGAGTAATCTGTTAAGCTTAAATATTTTTCGTAATTCGTAATTGCATTCTGCAAGTTAACTTTAGCCGTAGAAGGTTTGTTTCTTCCCCATTTGTAATAGGTTTCAGCTAACTCTCTGTACACAGGACCGTAATTTGCATTTAAAGCAATAACTTCATTAAAAGCTTTAATAGCTTCATCATACGATTTTGCTCCTTTTAATAAAACACCCAGCTGCATTTTAGCTCTTAATAAACTTGGATCTGCTGTAAAGGCATCACGATACGCTTTATAAGCTTCACTCTGTTCTTTGTTTCCATAATACGCATCACCTATCGCTAAAAGTGCATTTGCATTTTGCGGTTCAATTGCTAAAGCTTTCTTTAAGCTTGCAATTGCATTTGTGTAATCCGGATTATTTGAATTTGTATACGCTTTACCAATATAGATATATTCATCTACATCTTTACGTCTCATGTCCTTTGTTGCCAAAGCAAAATTAGCCTGAGCCGCAGCAGTATTTTTGTTATCAAGATCAATCTGACCTAACCCGATATAATTTAAGTTTTTCTTATCAGACGCTTCAACTCCGTTTAAAAAATAAATTTTAGCAGAATCGACAACACTTTGATTTAAGTAAATATTACCTAAAACAAAATTAGCTTCACCATCTGAAGGTTTAGCTTTGATAATTGACTTCAATAATGTTTTCGCCTTTTGAAACTGTTCAGCATCAATTGCCTTTTTTGCTTCTTTAATATCCTGCGCATTTGCTGCAGAAGCTGAAGCAATCAAAGCAAGACTAAAAATTTTAAATTTATTCATCTTTATAGTAATTAATTTATTCCTTATCTCTCAAAATTTCACTTCGTATCTGAAGTTTTCTTCCCGGGGTTCTTATCGGAAGCAATCCGGATTTCAGAACGATTCTTTGTCCGATATCACCTGCTATAAAAGAACTAAACCCCATCCCTAAACCAGTATACCCTTGACAATTAACAATATACAAATCGCGTGCCAAAGGATATTTTATTTCTGCCAGGTCATTTTGTGTAGGGCTGTAATATTTTGTATCGTTTAGACCTTTTACACTAAGGACATTTATTTTCTTCACTACCTCTACCATATCCGGAGACGGTTGTGATAACCAGTTTACTCCAACAACACCGATCATTCCATCGTTCTCAGAAACAAATTTAATAACTTCATTATTTGTTTTAAAAGAGAAAACCCCTTTAGATGGAATATCTTTCACTTTTGCCAGTTCTTTCATATATCGAACTGTACTTGAATTCGGATTATCAAATACGAGACCTTTGATACCCGTATCGGACTTGCCCTGCATAAAATCAATCACAGTTTTCAACGCAATTAAAGTATCATTATTGCTTTTGTTTGAAATTAAAGCAATGGCATCAATAGCGAAAGGTGTTACACGAGGTTTTATTTTACTTTTTTCAAACCTGTCCATTTCCTCCTTTGTTAAATTTCTCGAGGTAACTGCCACTTTAGCCTTTTGATTCAGTAAATCATTAATAACTTCTGCTTCAGATTTTGGCACCAGTGAAATTTTGGCATCGTAATATGTTCCTTCAAAAACAGTAACCTGGTCTTCTACGATTGGTTTTACGGTTTCATCAACCGTAATGCTTAAAGCCCCTTTTAAAATTGTTTCTTTATCAGATTCGTTCTTACTTTTTTGGTTACACATGGCAAACAAAAAAACAAAAGCGACCGCACCTAAAAACCTACTATTTTTCAGCATTATTATTATTCTGTGTTTGAATTTATTAATCTTAAAAAACGTATTGCCGAATAAACGATAAGCAATCCGCCAAAAGCATATCTGTATTTTGGTTCCATGTTTAAAGGGAGTTTTTCCCAAAACATAATCATTAAACCCAGTACAAGATATATTAAAAAGAACAATATTCCTAAAACAAGAAGAAATCGCTCTTTGAGCGATTTCTTCTGAATATTATTAAGTATATCTTTTAACATTATTCTGCAGATTGAATAGTAATAGGTAAAGAGTAAAGTACTCTCACTTTTTTACCATTTTGCTCGCCGGGAGTCCATTTTGGACATTTTTTAAGAACACGAATTGCTTCTGCTCCTGTACCGTAACCGATATCCCTTAAAACTTTAATGTCGGTTAATGAACCGTCTTTTTCAACTACAAACGTAACGTAAACTTTACCTTTAAGACCTTCTTCTTCCGGAGTTTTATAGTTATTTCCTACGAATTTGTAGAATTTATCCATTCCTCCAGGGAAATCAGGTTTTACCTCGATACCAGCTGTGTTATATACACTGTTATCTTCTTCCACAACCTGAGAAACCGGTCCTTTACCTACTGGTTCGTCAACAGTTAATACTGCATCCGGATCTCCTTTGATTGTCTCAGCACCAACCTTTTTATCTTTAAGTTCTTCGATTTTAGGCGGGTCCTCGGTAACCTCATTTGCTTTAGCAACCACCGGTTTTACGAATTTTACCTGATCCACTTTTGGCGGCGGCGGTGGTGGTGGTGGTTGATTTGGCTTAATTTCCTCTTTTGGTTTAGGAGGTAATTTTACTGTTGCAATTTTAATATCCTTATTCTCTTCTTCTTCACCAGAGTCTGGTAAATAGCTTGCAATAAGAGGGGCTGCAATAGCAAAGCTAAAAATGATAGAACCTAAGATAAGTGCTTTTACCGTAGTTTTACCGTTTGATTTTCTCAGCTCGTATGCGCCGTATATCTTGTTACGTCCTTCGAATACGATATCAAGCCACTGATTTTTTATAATATCTAATTTCATAATTCTTGATTATTAAGATGTTCAAATAAGATATAATCTTATTATTTATCTATCAATTTTGTTTCCTCCGGAGAAAACTCAGGCACAATTGCATAAGTTTCTACACCAGTAATCGCCATTTCATCTAACATATCAACCAAATTACGGTAAGTAGATTTTTTTGTTGGCTTAATGATCACAATAATTCCATTTTTAGGTTTTCCTAAACCTGCGGAATACTCTAAAACTGTTTTTTTTCTTTTAAGTAATTCTCTACGAATTCCATCTTTACCATAAGCGATATCTTTAGGCCCTGCAATAGGAGTCGCTAATAATCCCATATAGTAAACCAACTTATTATCACCTCCTAACATTACTGTCATAGTACGATTCTCATCTACCTTGGTGTCCTCTACTTTCTTAGTTGGATCATCCTCTTTATTTGGCAGTGACAAATCCATCGATTGAGGTTTTGACAACGAAGTGGTTAACATGAAGAACGTAATCAATAAGAATGCCAAATCCACCATAGCCGTTAAATCGACTTTCGAACTTTGCTTTTTACTTCTTACCTTGCCGCCTTTCTTTCCGCCACCACCGTCGCCGGTATTTAATTCAGCCATTTTACTGTATCTTTTTTAATTAAAAGTCTTTTCCTCTCATTCCTGTAACTAAGTTAAAGGAGTTGATTTTCTGATCTTGTAAAATATCCATAATCTTTTTGATTTGAGGATATTGTTCTTTAGCATCACCTTTTATCGCAATCTGAAGTTCTTTATCATCAAGATCAATAGTAGCTCTTCTTGAAACTAAAAGCCAGTCTTTTAATTGATTATCTAAAGAATCGATTGGAATTCCAGTTTGATCCGCTTTAACTCTGTCAGCTGATTTTAAATCGATGATTTGTTTTAAGCCTGCAATTGGCACCCCAAAATCATCCATTAAAGCAAATTTTGCTTTATCATCTTCTGAAAAAGTAATTCCGTATTTTGCTCCCATTCCTTCAAGGGATTTTTTACGAAGTTCTCTTCCTTTAATGTCAAAAAACACTTTGCTTTTCCCATCTTTTCCTTTACCTATTGTAATAATTGCCAAATCAGAATCTGGTAATTTACTTTGTACAGTAGATGAAGGCATATCAACAGGAAGTGCCTCAGGAACTTTAGCAGTAGCGGTCAAGATAAAGAACGTAAGCAAAAGGAATGCAACATCACACATCGCAGTCATATCTGTCGACGTTGACTTCTTTTTCATTTTTATTTTAGCCATTATCTTTGTATTTTATTTTGATATTTAAAAAATATCAAGAATTAATTATTGTCTTAAACTTCCTCTGAATTTTCTGTAAGTATTAACGATAGTAGTACCAGCCTCATCGATAGAGTAAGTTAAATCGTCAATTTTAGCAGTAAAGAAGTTGTAAGAGATGATCGCTAATACAGAAGTAGAGATACCTGTTGCAGTGTTGATAAGTGCCTCAGAGATACCTGTTGCAAGAGCAGCCTGGTCAGGAGTACCAGCAGAAGCTAACGCACCAAACGCTTTAATCATACCCGATACAGTTCCTAATAACCCTCCTAATGTACCTAATGATACTAAAGTAGAGATGATAGTCATGTTTTTCTCTAACATTGGCATTTCTAATGAAGTTGCCTCTTCAATTTCTTTGTGGATTACTTCAGAAGCTTCTTCGCTGTTGAATCCTTCTTTTTTAACGTCCTGGTATTTAATCAAAGCCGATTTAATTGCATTTGCAACTGAACCTTGTTGTTTGTCACATGAAGCAATAGCAGCCTCGATGTTTCCTTCTTTGATACTTCCTTGTACACTTTTCATGAAAGCATCTAAGTTAGCTTTTCCAGCAGCTTTTCCAATAACAGTAAATCTTTCAATAGAAAAAACAACAACCATTAAAAACATACCTAATAATGCAGGTACAATGAAACCTCCTTTGTATACCATTCCTAAAGTATTGATTGGGTGACCTGTTTCTGGATTCCCACCTTCAAAGTTAGCAGGAGAACCCATCACGAATTTCCAAATAATAATCCCAACTAAGATACACGCTACAATAATGATCCCTGTAATCATTCCTCCCCCATTTGAAGTGCTCTCTTTTTTAACTTTAACGTTTGCCATTTTTTTAAATTTTAATAGTTTTAAATAATTTTTATTTTTTAGTTATATTTAACTTGTAGGGTAGCAAATTTATACGTTTAGTTTAAATAAAAAAACTTTTTTTAATTTTATTGAAGGAAATTTAACGTCAATTTAAAAAATATCTCATTAATTTGCCGGTGTCATTTTTCTGATAAAACAAAAAATAGATCGAATACTAAAAAAATTACAACGTTTTAGTCGATATTCAAACATTTCATTGAAATCTTCTTAAAAAGCTGCGAAATTATTTTTTATGCATTTTTCAATCAAAAAAAGCTTTTTCCTACTAAAAAAAAGATAGTGTATTTGTTAAAAAACCAAACAAAACCCTTATAATCATCTAAATTACAAAGAAAAACATGAGTAAAAAAGATAATTTCATTCAGGAGATAAACAGCGGTTATTCTGCCAAAGGCGACGCTATAACCCTTGGAAGCGCTATTCTGGACGGAGAAGCTATTCCTGAGGCACACGTAAAAATTCCTCTAAAAACCCTCAACCGCCATGGCCTGATTGCGGGAGCCACAGGAACAGGAAAAACCAAAACGATTCAGGTTTTTTCTGAACAGTTATCCAACTGTGGAATTCCGGTTTTAATGATGGATATTAAAGGAGATTTCAGCGGTATTGCAAAAGAAGGAAAAGAAGAGGGCTTTATTACCGAACGTCATGCCAAAATCAATGTACCTTATAATGTATCGGCCTTTCCGGTTGAACTAATGTCTTTGTCGAAACAAAACGGGGTGCGCCTGCGTGCCACAGTTTCTGAGTTTGGACCGGTTTTATTTTCAAGAATCCTTGATTTAAATGATACACAGGCCGGGGTGGTTGCCGTTATCTTTAAATATTGTGATGACAAACAAATGCCTTTACTGGATTTAAAAGATATCAAAAAAGTTATTAATTATATTACGGAAGAAGGAAAAGAGGAAATTGCGGCCAGTTACGGTAAAATTTCAACAGCTACTACCGGAACCATTTTAAGAAAAATAATCGAATTAGAACAGCAGGGCGGAGATTTGTTTTTTGGAGAACTCTCTTTTGAAACAGATGATTTAATGCGAATTGATGAAAACGGAAAAGGATATGTAAACATTATTCGTTTAACGGATATTCAGGACAAACCAAAATTGTTCTCTACTTTTATGTTAAGCCTTCTGGCAGAAATCTATCAAAAAATGCCGGAAAAAGGGGATGCTGATCAGCCGGAACTGGTAATTTTTATAGACGAAGCCCATTTAATTTTTAATGAAGCCAGCAAAGCTTTGTTAGAACAGATTGAAACTATTGTAAAACTCATTCGTTCCAAAGGAGTCGGTCTTTACTTTGTTACGCAAAACCCAATGGACGTTCCAAGCGGGGTTCTGGCTCAGTTAGGATTAAAAATCCAACATGCCCTCAGGGCTTTTACGGCAAATGACCGACAAGCGATCAAAAAAACAGCCGACAACTATCCAACATCAGACTATTATAAAACAGATGAACTTTTAACGAGTTTAGGAATTGGAGAAGCTTTAGTAACCGCCTTAAATGAAAAAGGAATCCCGACACCGCTTGCAGCCACCATGATGCGTGCACCTATGAGCCGAATGGATGTTTTATCGCCTTCTGAAATTGATGAAATAAACAATAAATCGAAACTGGTAAAAAAATACAGTGAAGAAATTGATCGTGAGAGTGCATTTGAAATCCTGAGCAAAAAAATAGCAGATGCCAATGAAGCCGCGGCGCAGCAGCAAGAACAGGCACCGGCCAGAACTTCTAAATCAGAACCAAGCACTACTGAAGTCGTTACAAAATCGGTTTTAAAAGTGGTAACAAGCGCTACCTTTATAAGAGGTGTTTTTGGAGTACTTTCAAAATTCCTGAAAAAATAGGCAGAACCATACAAAAACAAACCCGCCAGATTTTAGAAACCTGGCGGGTTTAGTATATTTTTTATTCTAATTATAAATTTACAGGATTAATTGATACGTTTTTCAGCAGTTCAAGAATTCTATTTTCTACCTCAGCAGTGTTCCATATATTTTCAATATTATCCATTCTTAAAACTTCTTCCATGATTCCGTTTTGAAAATCTCCGATCGCAAGAGCTTCTGCATATGGACGGTCACTGAAAGTAACACGACTGTAGAGCGGAATCCATTTGTCAGGGTGTTTATCTGAAAACAGTTTTTCAATTTTCTTTTGCAGCAAGAATTTTTCATCTGCCGTTTTGGTACTCATTTCCAGGAAATTTCTATAGGATAGTTCAGCAATCGCATCGGCATTTGGCTTACGGGAAATTTGATATTCTGTAAAGATCTTTTTCCAGTCACTTCCATATTTTTCCATCATTTCATACAACACCGTGATGTCTTCAAAACCGGCATTCATACCCTGTCCGTAAAAAGGGACAATGGCATGACAGGCATCACCAATCAGAGCAATTTTATTTTCGTAGGTCCATGGAAAACACTTCATGGTAACGAGCGTACTGGTTGGATTTTTAAAGAAGTCATTGGCCAGTTCCGGAATAACTTCTATCGAATCCGGAAAATTTCGTTCGAAGAAATCTTCTACCATTTTTCTATCCGTAAGCGATTCAAAAGAGTTTTCTCCTTCAAAAGGCATAAATAAGGTACAGGTAAAACTTCCGTCCAGATTAGGAAGTGCAATAAGCATATACTCTCCCCTTGGCCAGATATGAAATGAATTTTTATCCAGTTTATGAGTCCCGTCAGGATTTGCCGGAATGTTGAGTTCTTTATAACCAAGGTTCAAAAACTCCTGTGAATAATTGAACATACTCTGACGCTGCATTCTGTGGCGGATTCGTGAAAAAGCACCATCGGCACCAAAAACCATGTCGTACTTTCTTTCCTCCCACTCGCCTCTTTCGCTTTCACCAATATGCAGAGTAGCATCACTTAAAGTAACATCCCATATTTTTTGTTCAAAATAAAATTCGGCTCCGGCATTTTCGGCCAAATCAATCATTTTTCTGTTAAGCCTCCCTCTGGAAATGGAATAAATAGATTCGCCTTCCTGACCGTAATTCTGAAAATTCAGTTTATCTGTCAAATGAATGGCACGTTTGTCCATTGGAATTGCAATTTCACGAACGGCATTACCAACTCCCACTGCATCCAGCGCTTTCCATCCACGGTTGGACATTGCCAGGTTAATGGAACGTCCTGAAAAATTTATTTTTCGAATATCAGGACTGCGATCATAAACATGAACCGCGTGACCTGCTCTTTTAAGATAAATTGCCAGCAGTGATCCTACAAGTCCGGAACCAACCACAGCAATTTTTAGTGAAGTTTGCATCAAGAAAAATGTAATATATAAGATCGTAAAAATAAGTAATAATTATACATGACCTTTAAAATAAAACATTTTTTTAACCTTCTGCTACGATATTTACTCAGATGTAAACGGCTGAAAAAACGGCCTCTGTTCGCCGCAATCTCTTTTTCATAACAAAATCGCTGTATTTACAGATTTATTTAGATCCTTAAAAGAAGTATTTTCGTAAAACCTCAGACTATTTAACCCTTATTATTAAAATAACCACAATGAACAGCGAAATCCTGCAATCCACAATTATTTTAGAAAACGAAAAGGTCCTATTAATTCCGTTTGAAAACGAAAGAAACATCGAGCTTAAAGAAATTATCTTTGATGATGAAATCTGGAAATACATGGGAATGTATGTTCGAAATGACGATGATTTTGATACTTATATTCAAAGTACCCTAAAACAAAAAGCAGACGGAATTTGTTATCCTTTCCTTATTGTAGATAAAGCCACCGACAGGGTAGCCGGAAGTACCCGTTACGGATACTTAAACACGGCAAGCCAGAAATGTGAAATTGGCTGGACCTGGTACGGAAAAGATTTTCAGGGAACCGGTTTAAACAAGGCCTGCAAATTTGAATTACTGGATTTTGGTTTCGAAAAAATTCAGTTTAGACGAATCCAGTTCAGTGCCGATCTTGAAAATGAAAGATCTCAGCGGGCTATTGAAAATCTGGGAGCTTTAAAAGAAGGTTTATTCCGAAACAATTATATTGATTCTGAGGGAAACAGCAGAGATGATGTGTATTACAGTATCATTTTAGAAGAATGGAAAAATACCAAAAGGGATTATTTTGGAGAATTCATTAAACCGGTTTCAAACAAAAAGTAGTATTTTAGTCTGCGATTCAAAGGAATTCAAACATTTAAGACAGACTCCAAATGCAGCTATATTCAGAACATTATGTAACTCCCGAAGCCGAAAGGTTCGTCAGTAAAATATGGTGCCTGGATAACAGCTCTGGTGAAAGTCTGATTGAGAACAAACTGGTTCTGCCCAACGGCTGTTTTAACATTGCCTTTGTCAGCGGTCATTCCATAGAAGTGCATACGAGTAAAAATAAATACGAAATGAACGAAGGAATTTACCTTTGTTCGCAAATGACCAACAAAGTTCTGGTCCATATACAGCCTAAAACCAAAGTCACTATAATTCAGCTTCATGCCTGGACACTCTCCATGTTCCCTAAATATGATGTAAGCAATTTTTCAGATTCGATTCTTAAAATCCATACTGAAGAGCTGCCATTTAATGTTGAGATCCATTCCGAAACAAAAACACTATTACATACGGTAAATCTCTATTTTGAAAAATTAGCATCTTTGCATCCGGATAAAAATACTATTGAAAAAATCTGTGACCTGATTAAAAATAAGGAGGAAGAAATTTCGGTTTCTGAAATCAGCCGGGATTTACAGTCTTCCCAGCGTCTGCTGCAAATTAAATTCAAAGCGGCTACAGGACTTACTATTAAAAAATACATTCAGATACTGAAGTTCAGAAAGTCCGTCGATCTAATGGTTCATTCTGATCCCGAAAAACTAAAACTGACGGATATTGCACTTTACAATAAATATTTCGATCAGTCTCATTTTATCAGAAAATTTAAAGATGTGACAAAAACAACTCCCAAAATGTTCGATCCCAACGCTTATTTTCTTTCTCAAAAAAGGTAAGATTTCGCATTTGTACAATTTTGTAATTACTGATTGGATTACTTTTGCAGATCATCTATCATCAAATTTTTACAAATGACCATCCATCCCTCTTTTTCCCAATTAAAAGTTTTTTTAATTGCTATTCTATTTTTTCAAATCTTAACCGGTTATTCACAGGAAGCTCCAGACTCTGAACTGTATAAAACCATTAAGACTAAAGACAGTCTTCTTTTTGATATTGGTTTTAATACCTGCGACCTTTCTCAATTTGAAAACCTTTATAGCGATCAGTTTGAGTTTTTTCATGACAAAGACGGGATATCCAATAAAACGGAGTTTATTCAAACCTTTAAAAATGGACTATGCGGTTCTCCCACAACGTACAAATGCAGAAGGGAATTAGTAAAAGGAAGCACTCAGATTTATCCTTTGTATAAAAAAGGGCTTTTATATGGTGCTATCCAAACCGGCATTCATCAGTTTTATGAAACTTCAGCTCAAAATAATAAACCTTTACAAAAAGAAAATGAAAAATTAGTGGGTAAATCCCGTTTTACCCACGTATGGATTTTAGAAAACAATAACTGGAAACTTCAAAAATCATTCAGTTACGACCACCAGCCTGTTGATTCTTCTGAAAACCAGCCTCACCTTTTTGATAATGATCAGGAAACCGAAAAATGGCTGAAAGAGAAAAATATCCCGGCATTAGGTCTTGGCATTATCAGTGAAGGAGAACTCAAACAAATTAAAGTTTTTGGCAAATTAAAAAGAGGTATTCCGGCACCTTACAATACTATCTGGAATGTCGCTTCTTTAACTAAACCAGTAACAGCTATGGTTACTTTAAAATTAGTCAGCCAGGGAAAATGGGATGTGGACGAACCTCTTTCTAAATACTGGACAGATCCGGATATTGCCAAAGATCCGTATTTGAAACTGTTAACAACAAGATTTGTTCTGAGCCATCAGACTGGTTTTCCTAATTGGAGATCTAATAATGAATCCAAAAAACTGGATTTTAAATTTAAACCAGGAACACAATATCAATATTCCGGCGAAGGTTTTGAATATTTAAGAAGGGCATTGGAAAAGAAATTCCATAAAACTTTAGACCAGCTGGCTTCGGAACTCATTTTCGAACCTTTAAACATGAAGGATTCCCAATTGGTATGGAATAATAAAGTTGACCTTTCAAGATATGCAACTGGATACGATAACAAAGGAAATCCATATGAACCTACCCAAAACAAAACAGCAAATGCTGCTGATGACCTGTTAACGACAATTGAAGATTATGGCCGTTTTTTAAGCAGTATTCTAAATAGCGATGGTTTAAGCAAAAAAGTATTTGATGAAATGACTTCTCATCAGGTAACTACTAAAAAGAACAAATATTTTGGTTTGGGATTTGAAATTTATGACTTAGGAAGCAACAATTATGCTCTCTCACACGGCGGTGCCGACAAAGGGGTTCAGACTATTTTTATACTGCTGCCCCAAACGAAACAGGGCCTTATTATTTTTACCAATGTCGATGACGGTTATAAAGCATATCAGGACATTATTGTACACTATCTGGGAGAAAACGGCAGCAAAATAGTCGACATTGAGACCAAATAAAACGCTAGCAAATTAAAATCATGATACCAATGATGAATACTTTAGTTTTGTTTATGTTGTTTCTAAGCAGACAAGCAGCTGCTTTTGTCAAAAGCGAAGATGAAAAAACAGTCGTTTTAAAAACCGAAATTATTAAAATGGACAGTCTGCTTTTTGATGTAGCCTTTAATCAGTGTGATGCTGCATTGTTCAAAAAAATAATCAGTGATGATGTCGAATTCTATGATGACCGTTACGGTTTAACCGTCTCACATGGCGATAAGATCCAAACCCTGATAGGTAAATCTGTAAAACCCCAGAAGATAACCCGAAAATTAAATTGCTGTACAATTGATCCTTTAGGTGATTTTGGAGCTGTACAAACCGGTGAGCATATCTTTTACAATAACGGGATTCCGCAAACGACCGGAAAATTCATCCACATTTGGGAACAAAAAGGAAAAGACTGGAAATTAAAACGAATCGTTAGTTACGATCACCGGCCTTTTCAACCTTAACTTTTATTGGGCTAAAATTCGTTTTGACAAAAAAATGAGAAATTTTTGAATAATTACTGAAACCAAATCGCAATTCAGTCGTCTAACATTTTGAATATTGGGATAAATTCAAATAAAAAAAGTCGTAATTTCGACATAACACACTGAATATCTAAATATTAAAAAGTTTCAATCATCAATCAAAAAACGAATCATTAATCTTAACCCCCATAATTATCAATCATTATGAAAAAATCAATCAAACTAACGGCACTCTTCTTTTTATTGCAAGTAGTGCTGCTGCCTGTTTCTGCTCAGGACAAGGCACAGCAAATTGAACAGCTTTTAAGCAAGTATACCGAATATGGTCAGTTTAACGGATCGGCTTTAGTAGCTGAAAACGGAAAAGTAATTTTTAAGAAAGGTTTTGGTTCTGCTAATATGGAATGGAATATTTCCAATCAGACCGATACTAAATTCAGATTAGGCTCAATCAGTAAACAATTCACGGCTTTCTTAATTGTAAAACTGGCTGAAGACGGAAAACTAAAACTGGATGTTCCTATTACCACTTATTTGCCGGACTATCACAAAGAAACGGGTGATAAAGTTACTATCCATCATTTACTGACGCATACATCGGGTATTCCGAACTATACCAGTTCGCCGAATTTTTTTAAAGACAAAGCCCGAAATCCATATACCCCAGCTGATTTTGTAAAAACTTTTGACAAACTTCCTCTGGAATTTACTCCGGGTGAAAAATTCAATTACAGCAATTCCGGTTATTTTTTACTGGGTTATATTATCGAAAAAGTTACCGGAAAAACCTATGAGCAGTATTTACAGGAAATTGTTTTCACTCCTCTAAAAATGGTTAATTCCGGATACGACCACAGTGATGTTATCATAAAAAACAGAGCAGCCGGCTACGAAAAAGAAGGAAAGAAAATAGTGAATGCTGCTTATCTTGACATGAGTATTCCTTATGCGGCGGGATCATTATACTCGACTGTTGAAGACCTTTATTTATGGGATCAGGCACTTTATACTAATAAACTGCTTTCTGAAAAATCAATGGAATCTTTGTTCAAACCTTATATAAAAGCCTGGGGAGAAGAATTTTATGGTTATGGATGGTTTGTAAAAGAAGTTAACAATGGAGATAAAGGCAGGCTGAAAATAGTGGGACACGGAGGCGGCATCAACGGCTTTAATACTATTATTTCCCGTATTCCGGCCGATAAAAATCTGGTGGTATTACTTAACAATACCGGAGGAACTGTACTGGGCGAAATGACGGATGCGATTCAGGCTATTTTGTACAATAAACCGTTTAATCAGCCTAAAAAATCTTTGGCCTTAGACTTATTGGATGTGTTTACTGAAAAAGGAACCACTGCCGGATTAGAGACTTATAAAAAACTTAAAAACGATCCTGTCTATGCGATTAAAGAAGGCGATATGAACCGTGCAGGGTATCAGCTTCTTCAAAGCGGAAAGAAAAAGGAAGCCATTGAAGTTTTTAAGATCAATGCGGAGGCTTTTCCTAAATCAGGAAATGTTTATGACAGTTTAGGTGAAGCTTATCTGGCCGACGGAGATAAAAAATTAGCAATTGCCAATTACTCCAAATCAGTAGAACTGGATCCTTCAAACGAAAACGGTAAGAAAGTACTGAAAGAAATTACGAAAGCAAAAGGAAAATAATATTTGGAAAATATCTTATGCCCAGCTCCGGTAGAATTTGTTCTATCGGAGCTTTTTGTTACAATTTCTAACATTCAAACTGGATGATTTACAGTTTAAAATAGTATTTTAGCCTCACCCAAAAACAATAAATCAACCTATGAAAAATTCTAAAAAATACAGTCTGCTTACTGTATTGTTCTGTTTGTTCTTTTCTTTTAAAAGTGTATCACAAACCAATTATGCAGGTGTGGTAATGCCATCGCAGCAAAACAAAATAATTATCGATAAAATTGTAGAAGCTGCCCATTACAAAAGTTATGTGATCGATTTCTGCTTATCGAAAATAAACGAAGTTTCTGCAAAAGAAGGCTGGAATGAACAAAAAGCTGCAGAAATTACCCAAAGCATTAATTATAAAAATTTCCGCGATGCTATTTATAACAGTTTTGTTGTGTTTGATGAAGTAGAGCTGGAAACTTTATTAAAAGCATACGAAAAAGACACTGCTTATCAGACCCAAAATGTAATGACCAATAATAAAGTCCTTATTAATAATCTGAATATTTTTGCGGATGACATTGTAAAAGGGAAATATATTTCCAGATAAAAGACACTGGGGCTCTAAGGGGCAAAATAACAAAGGTTCAGAGATTTTTTTAAAACGAAAAACTCTGAACCTTTTACTTTAAAAACGAATACAAGAATTAACTCTTCGGTTTGAATACGAGTTTAGTTGACGTTTTTATGATTTCCTCTTTATTCAGTTTCATTTTCCTGAATTTCCCGGCATTATACATTTCGGCCTGATCACTGTAATGTTTGCTGAGAGGATTTCCTGATTGCCCGGTAGGCAGAATACTCCAGCTGTTTTCGATATCAGAAAAATCAATAATTCTTCTGGTCGAAGGACCTCCTTTTACATAATACTTCCCTTCATTGGTTAAACCAAAGAATAAATTATTAATAACCTCATTTGATCCCGGTGAAGCAAAAGGCCCCACATTAAATAAGCCGCGAAGTGCTGCTACTTTTCCCAGCGGATGTTCATGCTCAACCGTATGAACTTCTCCCCATTTCCAGTCGCTGATTGTGTTTCCTAATTGTTTCTGAAGTGCCGAAATTGCTTCGTGGAATGACTTTGAAACAATATCTTTTCGGGTTTCTTTTACATTTTTGGTTTTAACATTATCCCACCAGACTGAATTTTCATTTTTAATCTGATTCGCAATTACCTGTTTTCCTGTTGAAACCCCAAGAAACAAATTGAAATTATCCTCGCCCATTTCATCTTCAAAAGTATTTTTCAGGTACAGGTATACCCATTTATTGTAAATTGTAGGTGCAGTATCTTCCAGATTAGTTGTTCCTTTCCAGGATTGTAAAACAGTTAGCGCTTCATTTTCTGCCGGAGAAACCGTTGTAAGATCAATATTGGCTATTAAATGTTTAACGGTTTCAACAGCCTCATCGGAGGTATTGTCATAAATCATTTTACTGATCGTCTCTTTATCCCAATCTGATTTTGCGTTCATTAAACCTGAGATTCTTTTGGCACGGTCTTCGGGAAGATAATATCCCGGGTACAGGAAACCGTCAATAGCTTCCGGCTGATTATTGGCTGAATACACATAACCCCAAGACGGATTTTCGGCCGACGGGTTTTTGGAGAAATCCAGGTATTCAACAATATCGTCTTTTCCGCTGGCACCATCCAAAATTAAATGAGTATTCACACCTTTATCATGTTTGTACAATTTTCCGCTGGCCCACCAGGCAATATTTCCTTTGGCATCGCCATACATTACATTTAATCCCGGAGCAGCAATTAAGCTGACCGATTTTCTAAAATCTTCTTTACTCCTGGCATGCGAAAGTCCGTAAGCGGCATCCAGAATCTGAATAGGCTGATGTGTGTAAGTCCATAACATCGTTATTGGGCTTTTCTTGTCCAGACGCTCCAGCAGATCATTCATGACAGGTCCATGACGGCTCGATTTTACCGTCAAAACAACATCTGAAGTATCTTTAACTTTAATGGTTTTCTTTCTGATCTCATAATCTGCAAATCCGGCTGGTGTCTGGTATTGATTTGGATTTCCGGGTTTGTTTTTTTCCTGATAAAAATCGATGTCATCATTTTCAAACATGGTGAGTCCGTAAGCATAATCCCTGTTGTGCGCCAGCAGCGGAAACGGGGTTCCGGCAAGATAACAGCCATATAATTCATGTTCAGGAGTCACTATATGAGCTTCATACCAGGTAGCAGGCTGCGAAAATCCAATATGCGGATCATTGGCAAAAATTACTTTTCCGCTCTTGGTTTTATGAGGTCCGGCCACCCAGCTGTTACTGCCTACAAATGGCGGAACCGGTGAGGCATCCAGTAAAGCCGCAACCGATTTTGAAACGGCTGTATAATCCTCTGCGTTTCCTTTATAACTTTTGATCTGGGTAGTATTAAACTCACCTTCAATTCCCAAATCTTTTAAATATTCAGCTCCGTACCTGTTTTTAATATCCGTTAGTAAAGGATCTGTCTTTTGGGCCATGGCAAAACTAAAAGACATATAGCCAAAAATATTATAAACGTCTTTTAGGGTAAACTTCTCTTTTTTCACACCAACCAGCGTAAATTCAATGGGTGTTGTTCCTTCTTCGAGATACTGGTTAATCCCATCCAGATATGCCATTGTTAGCTGATACGACGAACTGTTTTTATCTAATTTGGCAATGGCTTTCGCCGAAGCTTCTTCGATACCGATTCCGGCAAAAAACATATCATTTTTAAGTGCTGCCGATCCGAAGATTTCAGACAGTTTTCCCGGAGCAATTCTTCTAAGCAGCTCCATCTGCCATAATCTTTCCTGCGCATGAACATATCCAAGTGTCGTCATCGCATCTTTTTCTGAACTGGCGTAAATGTGAGGCACCCCAAATTCATCAAAATAAACCGTAGTTTCTTTCTGGAGATTACCCAGCTGTAATTCACCTTCGTATTTAGGTTTCAAATGAAAAATATAGGCACATAAACCAATTCCAAGTACTACAATGAGTACTAACAGCACCAACAGGATCTTTTTAAATTTTCTCATAATATGTAAGCGGTTAGATAAGTCAGTATCTTTAGAATGATATAACGAAATGGGGGAATCGTATAAATATCATTCTGTTTAAAAGCCTAAATTTATGTATTTAAAATTAATACTAAATGTCTGTCTATAAAAAAATAGCAATTGGGATTATTTCACTTTTTATAATCGTGATTCTGGTCAATACGGGTCTGAATTACTGGATTAAGAAACAGCTTCCGATTATTATTCACGAGAAAAATAAAACGGCCTACAATATCCATTACGAGAAAATAGAAGTGGCACTTTTATCCCGAAATATTTATGCACAAACTTTATTGGTAAGTCCGAAAAATGAACCAAAAGACAGCAAAAACGGACTTTTTACCAAAATAGAATCCATCACAATCAAACATTTCAATATTTGGGATTTGGCTTTTCGTGATATTATTCAGGCCGAAAGTATTATCATCAACAGACCTCGGGTAATTTTATATAAAAAAGGCGAAAAACTTTTAAATAACAGCAAAAGCATCAAAAACGAAATCGTCGAACCATTCCGAAAAATCGTTGGCGTTTCGAATATTTATCTGAATGACGGAACTGTCGATGTGGTTTCTTTGGATACTCAGAAACCCATTTTCAGCATTAAAAAAATCCTTTTGAAACTGGAAGGCATTTTGATAACCGATGCTACTTTAAAAGAAAAAATTCCGCTTCAGTATAAAAATTATACTTTGGTCTGCGATAGTTTATTTTATCGCCCAAGCGAATTTTATCACATCACAATTGGTAAAATCAATACCGAAAAGAACTTTTTAGCTATTAATAATTTTGCTAATATTCCGCAGTTTTCTCGTCCGGAATTTGTAAAAAGACTAAAAACAGAAAAAGATATTTATACGTTAAAAGTGGATTCGGCCAGTATTCAAAAAATGGATTGGGGATTTAAAGATGATCGTTTTTTCTTTAAAGCCAATTCTATCGTAATGAATCATTTTGATGCAAATATTTACCGAGGAAAAATGCCAAAAGACGATTTGAGTAAAAAATATCTGTACAATCATTTACTTCGAAATATAAAATTCCCATTGCAGATTGATACACTTCAGGTTTTGAAATCAAAATTAGTTTACGAAGAAGAGATAGATTTTTCTAAAGGTCCGGGAGTTTTAACTTTTGACAAATTCAATTTACAGGCAACTAACTTGCGAAGTGGTTTTGGTTTGAAAAAAAAAGCTGATGTAAAGATCAAAGTAAAAACCATTTTCATGAAAACTTCGCCGCTTGATGTCGATTGGAGTTTTAATGTTCTGGACAAAAACGATGGTTTTCATATTCAGGGCGTAATCTCCAATTTTGATGTAAGAGCGATGGGACAATTCAGCAAGCCTTATATGAATGCAACTTTTACGGGAGCTTTCCACAAATACCGCTTTAATTTCTATGGAAATGATAATATTTCTAAAGGAAATGCTTCGTTGGATTATGATGATCTAAAAGTAAAATTGTACAAAAAGAAAGATCCTAAAAAAGAAGCCAAATTAAAATCGGCAATTGCTAATTTATTAGTTAAAAACGATTCTAAAGACAAAGCCAAAACCGCCGATGTCGAAATCGAAAGAATTCAGGAAAAATCATTCTACAACTTTTTATGGCGAAGCATTGCAGAGTCTTTGAAGAAGATTTTGATATAATTTTTTTTGCCACGACCCGAGCGATAGCGAACAGGCGAAGCAATTCACGAATTAATCCTTTTTTTTGCCACAGATTAAAGGATTAAAAAGGATTTAATCTGTGTAATCTTTTTAATCTGTGGCATATATGGATATTGTTCATCAACATAGCCTGCGGTTTCAACCGTAGGAACGCAATATATTTCCATAAAGAATTTCCATAACACATTTATACAATACTTTCCCGTGGTTGAAACCACGGGCTATATTTATTTATAATTCGTAATATTATTTGTCAACACAATCATTTTTGATAAAATTCGTGAATTCGCGGCCGTAAAAACTTTACCCACAAACCTGACAATTATCAGGTTTTAGGAAAATGCTTTTTTCAATATTTGCCTTTATTTTAATTCGAAGACAAATGACAAAACCGCCTTTACATACTTTCCATATTCCGGTAATGGGGCTGGCGTATACAATAGACAGTCCGATTCGTGTAGCGCAATACGGAATTTCGTCTGTTATCGCTCTTGCCGATGATGACCTGATCGAAAAGATGCGTAACTTTTACAGTACCAAATTCAATATTCCTTATGAAGAGATTACCCAGAAATTTCATGATTACCGTGCTGAAAGAATTACTTCTTACCTAAATTTAGTTGATAAAATAGTAAAGGAAAAATTCGAAAACTTTAAAACCGAACTCGCAGAAAGTAAAACAGCTCTTGAAAATTTTATGTCAATGCTGCCAAATACTTCTGACATTAAAAAAGGCTTTCAGAATTTACTGGATGACGGAATTACTTTTAAAGAAAACATTCAGCATTACATCGAATCCCATCTTTTTCCGGGAGAAATTGATGTGAACATCATGACGAAACTGGATAAAGATAACTTCGTAAAAAACGAACAGCTTCCAATCGAGTTTAACGATGCACATGCAGCTTTAAGAGGGTTTGCGAATAGTAATTTAGAATCATCAGTTGTACTTTCGGCCGGAATGAATCCGAGATTGTTCGGTTACTTTGAAAATTTCAAAGATTTTTTTCCGAATGAGAAAAATGAACTCAAAAAGAAAATCATTTTAAAAGTAAGCGATTTCAGATCAGCCATGATTCAGGGAAATTTCCTTGCCAAAAAAGGACTTTGGGTTTCAGAATACCGAATTGAATCAGGATTGAACTGCGGCGGCCACGCCTTCGCTACTGACGGGCTGTTATTAGGTACGATTTTAGAAGAATTCAGGCAGAAAAAAGAACAATTAATACAATCCGCCCATGATTTAATGATTAAAGCTTTACAGGCAAAAAACCAAGCTTGTCCCGAAAAGCCTTTAGAATTAAAAATTACCGTTCAGGGAGGTGTTGGAACTTCAGAAGAACATGAGTTTTTACTGGATGAATACAAAGTAGATGCTGTGGGCTGGGGATCGCCATTTTTATTGGTTCCTGAAGCCACTTCTGTAGATCATGAAACCCGAAATTTATTAATGAATGCCAAAGAAGATGATTTTTACTTAAGCAATATTTCACCTTTAGGAGTTCCGTTTAATACTTTAAAAGGAACGACAAATGAATTCTTAAAACAAAAAAGAATTCAGGAAAACAAAGCCGGAAGTTCCTGCCCAAAGAAATTTTTAGCTTTAAGCAAAGAATACGATCCGCACGGAATTTGTACAGCTTCTAAAAAATATCAGGATATTAAACTTGAGGAATTAGAAAGCAGAAAAAACACTTTATCTGCAGAAGATTTTGAGAAAGCTAGAGTAAAAATAACAGAGAAATCTTGTTTGTGTGTTGGTTTGGCCAATGCATCTTATCTTGAAAATGACATTAAAATAAAAGGTCAGGCACAGGGCGTAGTAATTTGTCCGGGACCGAACCTGGCGTATTTTGATCAGGAAGTCTCTTTAAAAGAAATGGTTCAGCATATTTACCAGGGAAAATCGGTTTTGAGAACAGATCGTCCTAATTTGTTTGTAAAAGAATTAAAAATGTATGTGGATTATTTTAGAAATGAAATTGAAAACATTTCAGGAGAAGTAACAGCCATTCAAATTAAAAAATGGAATTCTTTCAAAACAAATATTTTAGAAGGAATAGAATATTATCAAAAACTTTTCTCTTCTACCTTTTATTTTAAAACAGAGGAAAAGAAAATTAAAGAGCAATTCGATTTTTATAAAACAGAATTAAATGCCATTCAAATTCCTATACCGGAATTAGTATAAGCCAAACCGCCAATTTAGAAATCTAAATTGGCGGTTTTATTTTTTATAGAAATTAAACGCTATTCTTTCTTCTTCTCTTTGCTGTCAATAACGGCACCCGTTCCCGTTCCCAGAGCAGCACCGGCCAAACCGCCAATAATGGCGCCTTCGCCTTTTTTCTTACTGACAATCGCTCCCGTTGCAGCACCAACTCCGGCCCCAATTACAGCACCTTTAGCAGTTGCACTCCATCCTTTCTTTTTAGTCGTTGTTGTGGTAGTCGTCGTTTGCCCGTTTGCTGGCTGCTGCACTACAACCACTTTTTGAGATTCAACTTTCTGCTCTTCTTTTATCTTCGCCATTTCAGTCTTCATTGAATCGATAACACGTTGTTTGTTAATTTCAACTTTCATGGAATCAATACTGGCTTGCTTGGCTTTATTTATATCTTCTTTACTTTGATGCTGACATGAAGTAAAGATTATTGCTGCTAATAAAATATATAAGCCTTTCATGATTGTAGTTTTTAAAATTATACACTACAAAATAAAAAAGATCTGCTGCAATGGCTGTTACAGAATTTTTTTGAAAGTTTATAAGATTAGAAGATTTTTTTGTTTAAAGCCACAGATTAAATGAATTAAAATGATTTTTACAAAATGTACATAAATTGTTTCACGCACATTTATCGAATTATTTTTTTATTTTTAATTGAGTTGCCTCCAGCTTTAGCTGGATGGAAAAGTGAATACTAATTAAAAGGCTTTAGCCCAACCTTCAGTTCGGCTAAAGCGCTTATCTTATTTTATAATTATCCCTCCAGCTAAAGCTGGAGGCAATTAAAGAATCCTTTTAATCCATTTAATCTGTGGCTAAAAAAAACTTTGCGACTTTGCAAGATTATTTTTTTACTTACCTAAAATCCCTTTTTTCAGAATTTGTCCAAAGTCGTACATATCTTCATAAGAACAATACAACGGAACTGGTGCCAGACGAATTACATTAGGTTCACGCCAGTCTGTTATTACTCCGTTTTTCATTAAATAATCAAATAAAGCTCTGCCTTCTCCGTGAAGAAAAACAGATAACTGCGAAGCTCTTTCTTCCGGATTTTTTGGCGTAATAATTTCAAAAGTGCTTTCTACTTCCTTATCAATTTCGTGCAGAATAAATTCTAAATATGATGTAATATGATCACGTTTTTTAATTAAAGCATCCATTCCAACCTCGGCAAACATTTCTACAGATGCTAAGTAAGGCGCTAACGAAAGGACCGGTAGATTACTAATCTGCCAGCCGTCTGCTCCGTGAACCGGATCAAAGTTCGGTTCCATTTTAAAACGACGTTCTTTATTATGTCCCCACCAGCCAGCAAAACGTGGTAAATCTGAATTGTTGTGATGTTTTTCATGAACAAAACAACCCGAAGCATTTCCAGGACCTGAGTTCATATATTTGTAACTGCACCAGGCAGCGAAATCTACGTTCCAGTCGTGAAGTTCTAATTTGATATTTCCGGCTGCATGCGCCAAATCCCAGCCTACTTTTGCTCCGGCTTTTTGTCCGGCAGCAGTTATGGTTTTAATATCGAAAACTTGTCCGGTGTAATAGTTTACTCCTCCAATTAAAACTAAAGCAAGTTCATCGCCAACTTCTTCAATTTTGGCTACGATATCTTCTAAACGAATATTGTGCTCCCCTTCACGACGTTTGATTTCTACAATCGCCTCTTCTGGTTTGTAACCGTGAAAATGAACCTGACTCTGAAACATATACTGATCTGAAGGAAAGGCTTTTTCTTCGCAGATAATTTTGTAACGTTTTCCTTTTGGCTGATAAAAAGAAACCATCAATAAATGAAGATTTACGGTCAAAGTATTCATAACCGTAACTTCAGACGGAAGTGCACCTACAATTTTACTTAGCGGCTCTGCAAATCGTTCCTGATAATCCCACCATGGTTTTTCGGCATAAAAATGACCTTCTACGGCCAATTCTGCCCAGTCATTCATTACTTCATCTATATAGGCTTTGGTACGTTTTGGCTGTAATCCTAAAGAGTTTCCTGTAAAGTAAATTACTCTTTTATCATTTACTTTCGGAAATATAAATTGTTCCTGATACTGATTTAATGCATCTTGTGCATCAAGTTGTTTCGCAAATTCGCGTGTATTTTGAAAAGTCATTGTGTTTTTGTTTTGCCTGCTAAAATAACAAAAATTGTTTGTTTTGTTTCAGGTTTAAAGTTTCAGGTTTAAAGTTTCAGGTTTAAATGCTTTGTGTTTTTTTAACCGCAAAGTTCGCAAAGATTTTTTTACCAGGCTTAACGTTTACAAACGCTAAGTACGCAAAGCTTTGCGTTCTTTTGCATCTGTCAAAGGCAAATAGAGGAAAAAACTTGCGAACTTTGGGGTTAAATTTCCCAACTAACGTCAAACCTGAAACTTGAAACCATTAAAAAACAAAAAACCCGACAGGTTCTAAAAACTCGTCGGGTCATTTTATACTATAAATTCTAATTAAAGAATTAACATCGCATCTCCGTAAGAATAGAATTTGTATCCTTCTTTGATTGCTTCTTCATAAGCACGTTTCATTAAATCATGACCACAGAAAGCAGAAATCATCATTAATAATGTTGACTTTGGCGTGTGGAAATTGGTAATCATACAGTTGGCAATACTGAAATCGTGAGGAGGGAAAATAAATTTATTGGTCCATCCTTCATAAGGATTTAAAGTATTAGCAGAAGAAACAGAACTTTCGATAGCACGCATAGAAGTTGTCCCTACAGCGCAAATACGTTTTTTCTTTGCTTTCCCTTCGTTTACAATATCACAAGCTGCCTGAGTAATAATTAATTCCTCAGAATCCATTTTGTGTTTAGATAAATCTTCTACCTCAACCGGGTTAAAAGTTCCTAAACCTACATGCAGAGTTACTTCAGCAAAATTTACTCCTTTGATTTCTAGTTTTTTCAAAAGGTGTTTTGAGAAGTGTAAACCAGCAGTTGGTGCCGCTACAGCTCCTTCTTCTTTTGCGTAAATAGTCTGGTATCTTTCCGCATCTTCCGGAGTTACGTCTCTGTTGATGTATTTAGGAATTGGAGTTTCTCCCAGTTCTGTTAATTTGTTTCTGAATTCTTCATAAGAACCATCGTATAAGAAACGTAAAGTTCTTCCACGAGAAGTTGTGTTGTCAATTACCTCAGCTACTAATGAATCGTCATCTCCAAAATAAAGTTTGTTACCAATACGGATTTTTCGGGCCGGATCAACTAACACATCCCATAAACGCTGCTCTGAATTTAATTCTCGTAATAAGAAAACTTCAATTCTTGCTCCTGTTTTTTCTTTGTTTCCGTACAAACGGGCAGGGAAAACTTTTGTATTGTTAAGAATCAAAACGTCTCCGTCATCAAAATAGTTGATAACATCTTTAAACATTTTATGTTCGATAGTTTGTGTTTTACGGTCAATTACCATTAAACGAGATTCATCTCTATTTTCTGCTGGAAATTCAGCTAAAAGTTCTTTCGGTAAATTGAAATTGAAGTGTGATAATTTCATATTTGAAGTGTAGATTTTTAAATATCTATTTTAGACTTATTTATCCAAAATTTTAAATCGGGTGCAAATATACGATTGTGAAACAGGCGTTGTCAAGTGTTTTGACGTTTATTTTCAAAAGTCTCTGGTTTTGTGAGGTTTCGAGAACCCTTAAAAATGTCTTTTTCTATAAAAAAACTAATTCAACATTTTTTTGTCATCTGAAATGACATACTTTGCGATTATTGTTTAACCCCGACAGTCCCGAAGCTTCGGGATAAAACCTTTCGGGTTTACTTTTAAATACGCATAAAAAAACCTCTGGTTAAAACCAGAGGCTATATTTATTGAGCTTTATTTAAATGAACTTATATTTCTTATATGGTTCAAAAAAATTACAATTCCGAGATTTGGAAATTCAATGCTTTTAAATCGTTCCAGAAATCCGGGTATGATTTAGAAACTACTTCTGCATCATCAATAATAATTGGAACTTTGATCGCTAAAGGCGCAAAGGCCATCGCCATACGGTGATCGTTGTAAGTACCAATATGAACATCGTGATTAATAACACCTGAACGTTCTAAAGTTAGACTGTCATTAGTTACAGAAATATTCGCTCCTAATTTTGTTAATTCAATTCTTAAAGCTTCCAGTCTGTCAGTTTCTTTAATTTTTAAAGTATGAAGACCTGTTAAGTGACATCCAATTCCTAAACCTAAACAGGTTACTACAATCGTCTGAGCAATATCCGGTGTATTATTTAATTCAAAATTTACATCCTGATAATTGAAACCTGCCACTTTTTCCAAAGTCATTTTGTTGTTTTGAAAAGTGGTTTTTACTCCCATTTTTTCATAAAGAGAAACTAATTCCGAATCTCCCTGAAGGCTGTTTTCTTTATAACTGCTTAATGTTACTTTAGCCGCGTCAGCCAAAGCTGCTAAACTAAAGAAATAAGAAGCCGAGCTCCAGTCAGATTCTACAACCATTTCTTTAGATTCAACCGATTCTTTAGGGAAAACTTTAATTACGTTTCCTTCAAAACTGGTTTGAATGTCTAAATCATTCAGCAGAGCCAAAGTCATTTTGATATATGGAATTGAAGTAATTTCTCCTTCTAAGATCAGTTCTAAACCGTTATCCAGTTTTGAAGCCACTAATAAAAGTGCCGAAATATATTGACTGCTTACATTTGCAGCAAGAGTTACTTTTGAAGCCGTAACTTTTTTGCCTTTGATTCGAATGGGCGGATAACCTTCTTCTTTTTCATATGAAATTTCAACTCCTAATTGCGCCAAAGCTTCCACTAAAATTTTGATTGGTCGTTCCTGCATTCTGCTTGAACCGGTCAAAACCACTTCTCTTCCTTCATTAACAGAAAAATAAGCAGTTAAAAAACGCATTGCAGTTCCTGCATGGTGAATGTCCACAATTTCGTCGTTTCCAGTCAAAGCTTTTTGCATTACTTCGCTGTCATCAGAGTTTGAGGTGTTTGCTAAAGTAATATTAGGGAATAATGCCTTTAGTAATAATAAACGATTTGTTTCGCTTTTAGAACCTGTGATATTGAGCTGCGAATCATCAATGGTGAATGGTGAATTCGTCGTTAATTTTAAATTCATGATATTAGTTATGAGTTGCGAATTACGAGTGATATAATCCGGGCACGCAATTTACCACTCCTCGCCCGTAAATCAAAATTCACGCTGAAATTTCACAATTATTTCAATTTCTCGTTATTTTTGTGACGATCTTTATCACGAACTGATTTTAAGTCCATTTTTTTATCAAAAGCTGCCTGTAAATCGATTCCCGTTTGATTGGCCAGACATAAAACAACGAAAACTACATCGGCCAGTTCTTCTCCTAAATCTTTGTTTTTATCACTTTCTTTTTCAGACTGTTCACCATAACGACGGGCAATAATCCGCGCTACTTCACCTACTTCTTCTGTAAGCTGTGCCATATTGGTAAGTTCATTAAAATAACGAACACCGTGTTCTTTTATCCAGGTATCAACATCCAGTTGTGCATTCTTTAAATCCATGATTATATTTTTTTAAGTATAATTTTTTCAGTCTGACCAGCTGTAATTTTCTGAAAAATATCTTTCAGGCCTTTATACTGTTCCGCTGCAAAAATACTACTGTTAATTTCATTTGTGCAGTTTATTTGAATTTTGTTTCCCTCATTCAAAAATAGCAGTGTATATACTATATCTTTATTTTCTGATGCTATTTTAAATGGTTTCGGCATAGAATCAACTGTATAACCATCCGGGATTTCAATATTTATATTGTATTTTTCCTGACTCTTATATCCAAAATGTACCGGCATTTTCCTTGTTTCCTGATTAAAAGGATTTTTGCTTCTGGTAAAAAACAGCAGCGGATTTATAAAAATTTTTCCATCAATAATATCACACTGACCGTTTGATGTAAAGGAAAAAGTCTCCTGAACGGGATTTTTCACATTCGACTTTTGATTTTCAATTCTGTAACCCGAAATAGTAGCGTTCCCTAACCGTTCTTCCAGTTTTTCGAGGTAGCTTTCCTGGCTTTTGTTATTATTTTCGACTCTGAACTGATAAGCATCATAATCTGTTCGCAGAATTCGAACTTGGCCGTTCATTTTTCCTTCATTGTCTATTTTTACGACCATATTAAAATTCTTTCGGGACAGAACAGCTGGTTCCAGATCAATTTCTATCGAAGTACCGTCTTTTTTTATAAGTCTTCCTTTCCAGTTTAAAACATTTAAAGGCAGGATACCCGGGGATGTATATTTGTGTGTCGCATCCAGGAGGATCTGTTTTCCCTCAATTTCTGCTGCTGCAATGACATAATTGAATCCGGTTCTGGTGGGATAAACCGGAAGTCCGTTCTCGACTGTACTTACCAAAACAGGATTTGCTTCTATTCCTGCCAGACGGAGCATGTCTATGAGAATAAAATTAATTTCGGCGGTATTTCCGGTCTGATCGGCATAAGCTTTTACAACTCCTTTATCTGTATAATAATCCTTAACTTCATTCCAGTTCATTCGGTTTTGCACGTAGGTAAAAACAAGATTGAGCCGTTCATTAAAAGACTCCGTGGTCTCAATGAGTTTTTTGGTATCCTCCACTAAAAAATTCCTTTCACTTAGCTGTTTACCAAAACTATCATCTTTAAAAATTGTCCTGGCAACGCCTTCCCAGGTCTCGCTGTAATCTTTAACAGGCTGTTCGGGCAGACGAACTCTTTCCAGTTCGTGTTTAATGCAGCCTCTGTAGTTTTCAATATTATCTACAAAAGGTTCTTCGGTTAAAGCCGGAATATTTTCCCCTGAATAAAAAGCTTCAATCTGACGATAGGAGAATGAACTTGTCTGATTGTATTCGTTATCAAAACTCTGACTTGTATTGGTCAGTTTAGACTCTGTCTCCAGTGGAAATCCCCCAATTAAAATGGGCTTATAAATATAGAATTCCGGAAGCTCGGTTTTGTAATGGAAATAATTTACAGGAATGTCATACTGAATATCAAAGTCCGGGAATTTTACAATGTTTTCAGACTTTAAAACATACTTGTATTCAATTACAGATCCTACTTTTGCATTGGGCAGTGTAATGGCTTTTTCTTTCCAGTATTTATTTATTTTCTTTTTGAATTCGCCCTGATTTTCCAGTTTCGTCTTTACAATTGCTCCGTTTTCAAGATTGTAAGTAGCTGCATCTGAAAACTCTAAACGGTCTTCGTTTAAATTCTCGTAACCAATATAAAACCGCACCTTCTGGTCGGCCCACTGCAGGCCTTCCTTTTTATAAATTTTAATTTTGATCTCACACACATGGTTAGCTGTAAAACCTGCCGTTCTGTTATAAGTAAAATAAGTCCTTCCTTTTTTAAACAAAACAGCAGCTGGTGCGCTGCTGTCTGTGGGATGTACTTTTTCCTGCAATTCAGCAAGGGTTACTTTTTTCAGTTCATAATTTTGAGATTGTACTTTCGCTGTAAGCAGAAGTAATAAAGCAAATATGGTACTAAAAAATCTCATGGTTTAGATCTTTTTCAAAACAATTTTCTCTGTTTCTTTAGCGACCATTGTTTTATAATACTCTTTAAGCATATCATAACTTTCTGCCGACACAATTGCTGAGTTTATCTGATGTAAAACGGCAAGCTGAAGCGTGTTTTCATTGGCGGCAATATTAAATTTAAAAGTCCCCAGATCATTCTCCATCTTTATCATTGCCGGGGCAGGCAGGGATTCAACTGCAAAACCTTCCGGAATTTGAATCGTAATATTGTACTTATCTGTAAAAGGATAACTAAAATCTACCGGATACTCTCTTACTTCCTGTTTAAACGGGTTTTTATCGTTTGTAAAAAACAGCATTGGATTTACATAAATTTTTCCGCCAATAACTTCACATAAATTATTTCCGGTAAAAGAATAAGTCTCTACTATCGGCATTAAAATATCTTTTTCATTGGTTTTGCCATAATCCGATATTTCAATTTTGTTGTATTGGTTTTCAAGTTTTTCCAGATATTCTTCTTCTTTCAGACTGTTGATATTCGTTCTTACCCGCATTGCATTATAGTCCATGCTCTGTCTTCTGGTTTTTCCGGTAACTTTTCCCTCTCCGTCAATACTGTAAGTCATGAAAACGTTATCATTTGACGTTTTTTCAGGCATTAAATTGATTTCTTCTGAAGTACCGTCTTTACGTATTAACCTTCCGTTCCAGTTTAAAACTCTTAACGGAAGAATATTTGGTGTTGAAAATTTTTCGGAAGCATCCAGCAGCACGTATCCCTGAGGAGTTTCTACGGCAGCGATAACATAGTTAAATGCTGTTCTGTTAGGAAACAAAGCAATTCCGTTGGAGCGTGTACTTACCAGAACCGGATTTGCTGTCAAACCGGAATAACGCAGCATAGCAGTCAGCATTAAGTTGATATCGGCAATATTTCCTGTTTTTTCTTTATAGGCTTTTCGAACTCCATTGTCACAGCTGTAACCATAGTAGTTATTCCACTTCACATTGTTTTTTACATGGTCAAGTATTGCATTCATTTTTTCTTCGGCAGTATTTAAACCTGTAAGCAGTTTTTTCACATCATCTTCAAAGTATCCTGTTTTGTTTAGCTCTGGACCAAAATCATCATAATCATAAATGGTTTTTACAACTGAATTCCAATCAGTCGAATATTCTTTTGCAGTCTTATTAGGAAATTTTGTCATAGACAATTCATGAGCAACCGATGAAGTATAATTGTCAATATTGTTCACATAAGCCTCATCTTTCATGGCAGGAAAATCGACTGCAACATACGTGACCTGATTTTCCAGGTAATCTACCTTATCATTCGAAAAAGTGGTAGTAGGGGTATAACCTCCAGACCTTTCTTTAGTATTAAAAATGATGGATCGTGTATTTTTAGTAGCCGTCATTTTAGGAAAAATATATCCTTTCTGCCTTGGACTGAAAACATAATATTCCGGAATATAAGTAGAAAATTCAGAGTAATTAACTGGGATACTTGTTTGAAAATCCCATTCTCTGATCATTTCGTTTGGAGTTCTCACCAGGTATTTAAACTCAATAACTGATCCTTCCTTAACATTAGGCATGGCGATTTTTTTCTTTGATCTGTATTTACTGATTACCTCGTCAAAAGTACCATCGCTTTTTAATTTTGTCTTTTCAATTTTACCGTCGACTAAGTTATACGTAACCGCATCAGAGATATATACTTTTTCTTTTAAGTTGGCTGAATTGTAATACCATACCTCCTGATTGGCCCAGTCATACCCTTCTTTTTTGTATATCTTAATCCGGGTTTCGACTTCAGTAGTGGTAATAAATCCGTCGTTGGTATCATAGACAATTTTCGACGCTCCTTTTTTATACAAAATTGCTGCCGCTGCCGCCGAATCCTTTGGATGCACTTTCTGTTCAAGTTCTGCGATTGATACTTTTCCTAATTTAAAATCCTGTGCTGTCATTTTTGAAGCAGACAGCAATAGAATTATAATACTAAAAAATTTAATAATTTTCATTGGTGTGAATTGATTTTGGTTAGTTTATTTGTCTGCTTAGTTTTTGGTTAAAATAATTTTGGCATTATCATTTTTGGCTATTTGTTCTATAAAAAGTCGGTACTCATCATATTCTTTATTCGAATATTTACCTTTATTTACAAACAGCGAACGTTTATATATAAGTTTGTTATTCTCTTTTTTTACAACTTCGGTTTTATATTCTCCAAATTTTCCTTTTAGTTCAAAATTCTGAGGCAGGAATTCAATAGAAAAACCAGCAGGAAGATTAATTTCAATTTCATCTGTATCTAAATAACCCCGTTGAATCTGAAATGGGTTTTTACGGTTTCGGATTCGTTTTATACTTCCTGTATACTGATTAAAAGCGTCGAGGGCAAATATCATTTTGTTTCCTGACAGTGCCCCGTAATTTGAAGCACTAATCTGAACATCTTCTGTAAATCTGATATTTTCTTTATCGTTTGTAAATGTTATTTTACCTAATTTCAAATTATTGATATTATCCCAATATTCTTTGTAATGTCTTTCTCTTTCAGTTGGCTGTAAACTTTCAACTCTGACTTTGGAAGCATACTGACTGCCCTGAGAAATGATTGTTAAATTTCCTAAGAAATCTCCATTTTCATTAATGGTATAATTTCCTTTTCCTTCCTGGGTATTTCCTTTATCGTCATAGATTTTAGTCCGCACAATTTCCCCTCCTTCGGGTTTAACTACTAAAACATCCCTGTCATCTGTAAAAGTTCCCTGATAACCAAAAGGATCATCCTGACTGGTGCATTCCAGCCAGATATAATTATTACCGTTGGGAACAGCAAGAATCATATGATTACCCTGCATGGAAACAAAATCAGACTGAATATTGGATTTATAACGGTCTCCGTACAAAATAGTATTATAAGACGGAACGTCAACTACCTGCAAAAGAGCTTTTGTATAATTTGACAATGCCTTACAATCGCCATATCCCAGACGATCTACATCTGCCGCCTGCATTGGTTTCCAGCCTCCAATACCTACTGCAATATTAACGTATCTGGATTTTTTCTGTACATAATCGTAAATAATTTTTGCTTTTTTTACAGGATCTTTTTCGTCTCCTACCAGTGTTTTTATTTTCGTTTTAGTTTCCTCAGGCAAAGTAGTTGTTCCGGTAAGGATTTTATCTCCATACCATTTACCAAATGCTTCCCAGGTAGTTGCGGTACCATCGACTCCTTCGAGATGAAAATGCTCAAGTCCCATCATGACTCTGGGAAAGAGATCGCTGACAGACGGACTATAATCTTCTTCTTTTCTGGCTGTAATATTGCTGGCAGCATAGCCCAGTTTTGTATCAGTATCGGTAGTCTTTTTTATATTAAATCCTGAAAACTGAAATTCTTTTTTCTTAAATCCGAGGTTATTAGGATACGATACATTTAAAATGCATTTTTCTACACTTACATTATAGTCTCCTAAAAAATACCATCTTGGAATAAATGCGGTATTTGAAGTTTCAATTTCACTGCTAAAAGCAATAGTGCATGGATATGAAATGGGTGTATATTCTAAATAAAGAACACGGCTGTCAGAAAACAACGTACTTCCGCTTACGGCACTTTGATCTTTAAAATCTTTTCGCCTAAACTTTTTGATTTCACTGCCTGACACATCATAAATAACGGCTTCGATATTTCTTATAGCAATTGATTTGTCATAATGCTCATATGCCGAAACATCTCTAAGACCTTTTTCATTCAAAACGGTGATTACACGCTGTGCCTTAACAGTCATACTTCTTTGTGAAGCAATTACAATATCCATCTGGTCCAGACGCAGAACAGCATTAGCATTTTCTTTAAGACTATCAGCAATGGTTAAAGCAGAATATTCATTCTTCTGGGCAAAGGAAGAAAAGGAAAAAAGAACAATAAACAGCCCGCAAAAAGTCAATTTCATTAGTAAGTAATTTCGTCAAATATAGAAGTATTTTTGACATAAACTTAACAACTGTTTAATTTATTTTTATTCCCTGTTTTTACTGTCCATTACAATGGTTACAGGGCCGTCATTTAACAAATTAACCTTCATATCGGCACCAAAAATTCCGGTTTGTACTTTTTTACCGAGCTCTTTTTCAATTGCTTTTACAAAGTTCTGATACATTGGGATTGCAAACTCCGGTTTTGAAGCTTTTATATACGACGGACGGTTTCCTTTTTTGGTTGAAGCATGAAGTGTAAACTGACTCACTACGACTATATCCCCGTTAATATCCTGAACCGAACAGTTCATTACATCGTTCTCGTCTCCAAAAATTCTCATTTTAATGATTTTTCCGGCCAGCCAGTCAATATCATCCTGAGTATCGGCTTCTTCAATTCCAACTAAAACTAATAATCCTTTTTTAATGTCTGCAACTTTTTTTCCTTCGACTGTTACAGATGCTTGTGAAACTCTTTGGATAACTACTCTCATTCTTAACTTTTATTTTTAGCCACAGATTATACGGATTAAAAAGATTTTAAATTCTGACGTTAGATACACTGCAGTGCATTTCTACAAGAAAAGGATTGGAATTTGGAATTTAAAAATTGGAGCTTAAATTTTTTACTTTCTTGTTTCATCACTCGCCGCACGGTCTTCGCCATAAATATCGGTACGATAATGCTCTTCGTCTCCTTCAAGGATTTTAAGATAACTATTATAGCGTGACCAGGCAATTTCATCATTCTCCAATGCCGCTTTAATAGCACAATGCGGTTCTTCCTTGTGCAGGCAGTTGTTGAACTTACATTGGTCTTTCAGTCTGAAAAATTCCGGAAAATAACCACTGATTTCTGTTGGCTCCATATCGACAATTCCGAAACCTTTGATTCCTGGTGTATCAATAATCCGGGCATCAAAAGACAAATCGTACATTTCGGCAAAAGTAGTGGTGTGCTGCCCCTGTTTGCTTTGTTCTGAAATGACAGAAGTTTTTAAATGAAGACTTGGTTCCATAGCATTTACCAAAGTCGATTTTCCAACTCCAGAATGCCCAGAAAACATGCTTACTTTTCCAATCATCATTTCTTTCAGCTTGTCAACACCTTTATTTTCTGTGGATGAAATGCGGAGACATTTATATCCAATTTCCGAATAAATATGCTGTAAATATAACTGATCGTCTAAAGTTTGATCGTTTAGTGTATCGATTTTATTAAAAATAAGAATAGCTTCGATTCCGTATGCTTCGGCAGTGACCAAAAAACGGTCAATAAAACTTGTAGTTGTCGGCGGATTATCTATTGTAACCAATAAAAAAACCTGATCGATATTGGAAGCAATTATATGAATCTGTTTAGACAAATTAACCGATTTACGAACGATATAGTTTTTTCTTTCGTGAATATTATGAATCATTCCGGTCACAGCATCGGATGTTTCTTCTAATTCATAATCGACTATATCGCCTACAGCAATTGGGTTGGTACTTTTGATACCTTTAATCCTGAATTTCCCTTTCATACGGCATTCCACAAAATCACCTTTTTCAGATTTTACGGTGTACCAGCTTCCTGTAGATTTATAAACGGTTCCTGTCATTCTTTAATATTAGATTGCTGATTTTAGATTTCAGATTGCTCTTTTAAATCTAAAATTAAAAGGCAAAATTACGTTTTTAGAATTGAACAACGCAACTTCGCCTTTTAAATTTAAAAGACAGTATTTTAATTTACAGTCTTTACCAGTTAATTTCAGCTAAATTTTGATTCTCTTTTATTTTTCCTAACTGAATTGTTTTTAAAGTCCGGGATGTTTTTCCTGCTTTGGTGGTATAAATTTCAACCATTAATGTTGCCGGGCCATTTTCAGTTAATTCCGTTTCTCCAAAATAATTGGTTTTAATTTGGTATTTGCCCTTTATGGCATTTCTGATTATATATTGTTCCGGGCCATACCCTTCTGTAAAATCTTTAGAAAATCTGCCGCCAATTTGTGTAGAAGTATGACTGTAGTAACACTCTTCATTTGTTGGCTCAATTACATGCAGATCCAAATCAACATCCATTTGGTTCCAGTTCATGATAACTCTGATATCAACCGGCATTTTTGCAAGGTACTTTTTATCAAGCTTTCCTGTTTTTATACCCGAATGTTCTGTTACCATACGATTAAGATCCATTAAAATAATATCTTCCACACCTTCATACTGACCGCTCATTTCTCCATAATAATTTACTTCAAGACCTTTAATTAATTGATTAAAAGCTTCCTGATATTTTCCTGCATCTTCGAGCGCCAAAGCATAATCTCTAAAACTCTGCGGTTCGTGTTCTCTCCATTTTGCAACCTGTTTTGCAGTAAAAACGGCATCATCATAATCTTTCCACTGACGCAGAGTATAAGTCAGCGTTTTATAAAGCTGATGATTTTCTAAACCTAAATCGGCGATATTACTGATAATCAGTAATGCCTTTTTAACATCGCCCTGATTGTAGAAAAAGTGAGCTGCATCAAAATAAAAACTTGGGTTTCGCTCCTGTGTTTTTCTTAATTCGAAATACAAATCATATTGTTTTTCTTTTGGTGCCGATGCCAATGCTTTTAAATATAAGCGATCCGGATTCCAGCTTTTTGTCTGGACAATACTATTATTGGAAGAATTCTTTTTTGTTGTTATAATAATAACTCCGTTTACTCCTCTGCTGCCATAAGCAAAAATTCTCGAAGCATCTTTCAAAACATCTACTGATTCAAAATCATCTGAATCTAAATCGGTCAATTCACCCTCATAAAACTGACCATCAACTATAAGTAAAGGTTTCTTGGCATCTCCATCTGAATAACCTTTTTGCAAATCTGAATCTTGGGGAACAAATGTAATCTTTGAAGTGTTTTCTCCAAGAGCACCTGTTACATCTGATTTTTTTTGTGCTCCATAACCTACTACAATTATGTCTTTCGATTTCACATTGTTTGAAACTTCGCTTATTACTTCACTTCGTCTAATTGGAATTTCATTACTATTTGAAGATTCTTTTACCTGGACTCCTGACACTTTACCACTCAAAGTCTCCGACACATTTACACTTTTTGAAAGCTCTTGAACCGCAATAGTTTGAATAGCACTTGTAACTTCTTTCTTTTTAGATATTGCCGCATAACTCGTTATAACGACTTCCTTCAATTCATCAGGTTTTGCCTCTGTTTTTTTGAGGTTTTCTTCACTGACTTCTTCCGCTTTCGCAACTACAGGCGCAGCAAATTTTATCTCATCCACTTTTGGCGCAGATGGAGGACTAGCTTCTATCGCATCTGATTGCGGCGGCAGACTGGCTGCAGCAGATGTACCAGCAGCAACTGGCACATCGTTCACAATTTGATCAGAATATCCATATATTGTTCTTTGTCTTTTATACTTAAACTTAGACACTACTTTCTGCCCTTTATACTTAATATCCTTTTTCCACCAGACATCTAATCCATTAAAATAACTTTCAATACTTTCCCAGTTATTTTTTTGCTGTGCTAAAGCTGCATCACTTTCCTGTTTTTTAATTTGGTCAAATTCAGGACGTAATTCTGCCGGCGGTACAATATCGTACAAAATATAATCTCTTACATTTTCCAGAACAATTAGTGAAGTATTTTTGGTTACAATTCCGAATTTCTTTCCAAGAAGCTCAATCTCATCAGCATTTTTGGCATATTCCAATTCAAGACTGGCGATTTTTTTCTGAGCCCAAAGTTTGTCCACATTAATATCGCTGGTATTTTGAGTTCCGGCATTAAGTGTAACTTTTCTTTCTAAAACTACTTCATTATTGTAACCGAATAACAAAGTGATTTCATTTTTTGGATTTAAAGAAATACCTGAAAAACTAAAATTCCCCGAAACCGAAGTCCCTTCCATTGGAAATAAATCGGTTACGGTTACATTCTCTTTTATACCCAAAAACTTCAAATTGGTATTCATCAGTTTATCCAAAGCAGTTTCAGTATCTATCTGATTTAAATTGATAAAATCAGCTCCGGTTTTCATCGACGAGAAATTCAAAAAAGCAAAATCAGCAGAAACGGAAGAGGTAAGAGTATAAACAGGTTTTTTAGTTTTTGGCAGAAGATTTTCACTTAAAGAGGATAATCCATCTGTAAAAAACAAATATTCATCCTGACCCGTAAAGTTCAATTGCGAATAACGAGTTCCCCCGTCGTATCTCGTTTTTTCTAAAACTGCTTTTAAAGCATCCCAATTTCCATTAGAAATACTAAATTCCTCCTGTTTTTCGAAAGTGTAATTTAAAAAGTACAATATAACTTTTGTGTTTTTTATTTTCTGAAAATACGCATCCAGCAAATCCAATTCCTTCTTTAGATCACGATTCTGGCAGCTCAAAGAATTATCCCAGATTAAACCGATTGAAGCCGGTGTTTTCTTAGTCACTTTATTTGCTTCAATAAAAGTATTTCCGTAAAAATAATACTGTCCGCCAGCATCCTGCATTACAACACCTGGAATATTTTGCTGAACCGGAATTTTAAATACTATTTTTTCTGCAGGCTGATAATTTTCTTTTTTTACAGAAGCCTGAAAAACCTGATTCCATTTTGAAAAACTAATTTCGTTTCCGGAATTTTCAGTAACAGTTGGTGCTGTTGAAGCTCCTAAAACCGAGACATTAATTTCAAACTGATCTAACTTTTTCGGAAATCGGCTTACTAATTGATACGCCAGATTATCTTTATCAAAAGCCGAAAGTTCTTCTTCATAACCAATAACAACAGTTCGTTCTCCATTTGGTAACAGCGGATAAATTCTGGTCCTGAAATTATTTCCATCGACTTTCTCCAGCAATCCCGGGTCAACACGACGATGTTCGATTGCTTCAAAAACCTGTTTCCCTTTGTTTTTATTCACCGGAACAGCTTCACGTAATTTCCCGTTTATATCAATAGCATATCTGGAAACGGAAACATTTTCCGGAAGCGGAAAAATAAGTTCTGCTTCCATTTGTCGTGTACCTGAATTAAAAAAGTGCATTTCGGCAGTAGTACAAGCAATGTTTCCCACCACTTTTACATTGACAAAAAGCTTATTCATTCGCACTTTTTCTGCTTCTTCCCCTTTCACGGTTAATTCAGGGCTTTGTGCAAAAGTTTTTGTTCCAATAAAAACCAGAAAGAAAAACAAAACATTCCAATTCATTTGAAAAATGTATGGCGCAGACGAAAACAATTTTAATTTCATGATACAAAAATTAAGGTTCATATTGTTATAGAGAACAAAAACTTCTAAAAGGTTGGGAAGATAATTATTTTTTTGTCCGTTTAATCTGCAAAATCTTAGGGCAAATATTTTTCCTCCCGGATTTTGGAGATTAGCCGATTTATTTTCTATTCAAAAGGAATAATCTGATTACTTATTGATCCAAAAAAAAATCCCCAAAGCCCGAAAGCAATGGAGATTTAATATAAAAAAACAATCTACTTTTAAATGCGTGATATAATAAAACCCTAAGGCTGTTTTTAAACCAGCTTAAATTATCTTATATCACTTATATAATTTGAAGAAAATTAGGCATTGAAAATTTTCTCCTGGTGTCCGATACTTTCTTGGTGAATCGCTTTGAACATTCTTAAAACGAATTCTTCAGTAAGGCCTTTTTTCTCACCTTCTAAAATCATTTTCCCTAAGATTTCGTTCCAACGGTTGTTTTGAAGAATCGCAACGTTAGCGTCTTTTTTCACCTGACCAATTTCGTCAGCTACTTTCATACGTTTTCCTAATAACTCTAATAAGTTAGCATCCAAAACGTCGATGTTAGCTCTTAGTTTAGTCATTTTTTGGCTGTACTCATCTGTAGTATCATCCGTTTTTCTGATAGTCAAATCTTTGATGATTTGTTTCAAAGCATCTGGAGTAACTTGCTGCGCAGCATCAGACCAAGCGTTGTCCGGATCGATATGCGTTTCGATGATCATACCGTCGTAGTTCAAGTCTAAAGCTTCCTGAGTTACTTCGAAAATCATTTTACGATCTCCGGTAATGTGAGATGGATCAATGATTAATGGTAAATCAGGGAATTTATTTTGCAATTCGATAGCAATCTGCCACTCCGGAATATTTCTGTATTTTGTTTTTTCGTAAGTAGAGAAGCCTCTGTGAATAACTCCTAATTTTTCGATTCCAGCCATGTGTAAACGTTCAACACCACCTAACCATAAAGCTAAATCCGGGTTTACTGGGTTTTTAACCAAAACGATTTTATCAGTTCCTTTTAAAGTATCTGCAATTTCCTGAACTGCGAAAGGGTTTGCAGTTGTACGGGCACCCACCCATAAAACGTCGATATCATATTCTAAAGCCAGTTTACAATGCGCTGCAGTCGCCACTTCAGTTCCCATTAATAAACCAGTTTCAGCTTTTGCTTTTTGTAACCATTTTAATCCAATTTCTCCAATACCCTCGAATCCTCCCGGACGCGTTCTTGGTTTCCAGATTCCGGCTCTGAAAACGCTTACTTTAGAATCTTTCAATTCGTGAGCGATTTTCAATACCTGATCTTCAGTTTCTGCACTACAAGGTCCAGCTATCACAAGTGGGTGATTTAAATTGAAATCTTCTAACCACTTTCTCATTTCTTTCTTATTTTCCATTTTATTATAGTTTTTACTTTTTAATTGTTAATCCGTTTAATATCTCTTTTATTTTATTTGTGCTTTCCATTTCTTCAAAAATGGCGTTGTAATCTTCTTCTTTTAGCAAATCCCTAAACCGACTGAGATTTGCGATATAAGCTTCTAAAGTTTCCAGAACGTGTTCTTTATTCTGCTTAAAAATGGGGGTCCACATTGCTGGGGAACTTTTGGCTAAACGAACGGTACTTTCGAATCCACTTCCCGCCATATCAAAAATATCCTGTTCGTCTTTTTCTTTGTTCATTACTGTTTTCCCAAGCATAAACGAACTAATGTGCGATAAATGCGAAACATACGCAATGTGTTTGTCATGCGAAACCGGATCCATATATCGAATTCTCATTCCTATTGAGGTAAAAAGATTCAATGCTTTTTCCTGCAGTTTAAAGGCCGTTTTTTCGACTTCACAGATAATGTTTGTTTTTCCCTGAAACAAACCTCTTATTGCTGCTGATGGTCCCGAAAACTCTGTTCCTGCAATTGGATGCGTAGCAATAAAATTTCTTCTTTTCGGATGACTCGCAACTGCTTCACAAATTGGCTTTTTAGTTGACCCTACTTCAAAAACAATTGTTTTATCTCCTACAGTGTCCAAAACTTTTGGCAGAAGTGTCAGCGCCACGTCTACCGGAACCGAAACAATTACAAAATCGGCTTTTTGTAAATCTTCAAAACTTCCTGCTTCGTCAATAACTCCTAAATCAATTGCCTGCTGCAAATGCTGTTCGTTGCTGTCAATTCCCAAAATAGTCGCATCAGGATAACGTCCTTTGATGTCCAGCACCATCGAACCGCCTATTAATCCTATTCCTATTACGTATACTTTCATAATCTTTTTTAAATTCCAAGTTTAAAAATTCCAAATTCCAAAAGGCTTCGACTTCGCTCAGCCTGACAATCTAAAATCTTAATACTTAATTCTAAAGTCTTAATACTTAAAACCGATCAATCGCTTCCTGTACTTTTTCTTCTTTTACACACAATGAGAATCTGATATAACCTTCGCCGTTGCTCCCAAAAATGGTTCCCGGCGTAATGAAAATATGTTTCTCGTATAATATTTCGTCAATGAACTTCTCTGCTGATTCGATTCCTTCCGGAAGTTTTGCCCAAACAAATAAACCCACTCCTTCTTTATATACTTTACAATTTAACTTTTCTGCTAATTGCTCCGTTAATTCTCTACGGCGTCTGTAAATTTTGTTTTGATCTTCAAACCAGGATTTATCACATTTTAAAGCTGCGATTGCGCCTTTTTGAATTCCGTAATACATTCCACTGTCCATGTTGCTTTTTACTTTTAGAACCGCATCGATAATTTCAGGATTTCCTAAAACCATTCCGACTCTCCAGCCTGCCATGTTGAATGTTTTACTTAACGAATTCAATTCTAAAGCCACATCTTTTGCTCCTTCAACCTGCAGTAAACTCATTGGATTATCATTCAAAACAAAACTATACGGATTGTCGTTGATCAATAAGATATTGTGTTTTTTAGCAAAAGCAACCAATTTTTCAAATAACGCTAAACTTCCTCTCGCTCCTGTCGGCATATGCGGATAACCCAGCCACATGATTTTTACTTTCGAAAGATCTAATTTTTCTAAAGCTTCGAAATCTGGTTCCCAGCCATTTTCTTCTTTCAAGTCATAATAAACCGGAACTGCCTGAACCAAATTGGTTACCGAAGTATACGTTGGATAACCTGGATTCGGAATTAAAACGTGATCACCTTCATTTAAAAAGGCTAACGAAATGTGCATAATTCCTTCTTTCGAACCCATAAGAGGTAAAATCTCATTATTCGGATTTACTTCAACACCAAACTGATCACGATAGAAATCCGCCATCGCCTGTCTCATTTCCGGTAACCCCTGATAACTTTGATAGCCATGTCCGTTTTCGTCCTGAATTGCCGCAGCGACTGCTTCAATTACTGCTTTTGACGGACTCAAATCAGGGCTTCCAATTCCCATGTTGATGATCGGTTTTCCTTCAGACATCAACTGACGAACTTCTCTTAGTTTTGATGAGAAGTAGTATTCTTCAACTGTGTCTAATCGTTTTGCTGTTGTAATCATTGTTTTTATTGCTTTAGGCCATAAGCTGTAAACTTTAGGCTTTTCTATTTTAACTTCTAACTCTTAACTAATAACCCCTAACTTTTTAAGGTCTTGTATTTCTATATTCTCCTAATACTTTAAAATATTCTGCCATTATATTTAAGAGCGACTTTGCTTTTGCGTAATCTTCGTATTTCTCGAATGTCACGTCTACGAAGAATGAATATTTCCAGGGCGTTTCGATTTTTGGAAGCGACTGGATTTTGGTTAAATTCAATTTGCAGTCGCTCATTACATTCAAAACTGCTGCTAAGCTTCCTCTTTTATGATCTAATTCAAATTTCACGGATGCTCTGTTGATTTCGCTTTCCGGTAAAAAAGAATTTTGTCTTTTAATGATTACGAAACGAGTCATATTGTTTTTAATCGTTTGAATCGATGATGCAATAATATCCAGATCGTACATTTCAGAAGCGGTTACACTTGCAATTGCTGCAATTCCTGTTAACTGCTTTTCCTGAATTCTTCTTGCTGTTTCAGCCGTATCTTTATCCTCAACCAATTTAATATTGGGATATTGTTTCAGGAAATCCATGCATTGCAACAATGCCATTGGGTGCGAATGAACTTCTCTGATATCTTCAATTTTCTGACCTTTTAAAGCCATTAAATTTTGCTGAATGTTTAAATAATGTTCTCCAATAATGTGCAGATTGTTCTTGTCAATCAAAGCATAATTTGGAATAATCGGACCCGCAATTGAGTTTTCAATCGCCATAACGGCCTGATCAGATTTTCCGGCAATAAGGCTGTCGATCAGTTCTTCAAAAGACAAACATTCATCAATATCCACATTTTCAGCGAAATACTCTTTCACAACCTGATGATGAAATGATCCTTTAATACCTTGTATTGCAATTTTAGTTGTCATATAGTCAAAAAAAAATCCTGATTTGCATCAGGATTGTATATTAGTTTTATTTGTCTTAATTTTTATCTCAAATAACCATAGCACAATCCTGACTTCTACTAAAGAAGAAATAAAAATTGTTGCTAAAATAAAAACGGTTAGTTGCCATTTTGTTTGTGTTATTTTGTAAATTCTCTGCGAATGTATAAATTATTTTTAGTGCACCAAAAAAAAGATTGCATTTTATGAAACAAAAAAGGATTTCTTAACAAATTTAGCCAGTTTTGTATGATAATATAAAAATATTGGCTTAAAATGAGAATATTAGAATGAGGTTCTAAGGTTCTGAGATGCTAAGGTTCTAAGTTTTTTCGCCACGAATTAACGAATTAGTGCAAATCATTCTAGTTAATATTTCAAATTTAATTTACAAACCTAATCTTTTAGACCAATTTTTAGGAGAACGAGAAGTGTGAAAAATCCCAAGAACAATTATTTCCTCTTTTTCGAATCTATAATGAATCCCGTAAGGAAATCTTGAAATGAATAGAATTTTAACATTCTTATATTTCTTTTGGAACGCATTTGGATTCCTTAAGATTGTATCTATTCCAGCCTCTAAACAAAGTTCAAAATCATAAGAAAGTCCAATTCTTTGCTCTTCATACCAAAGCACAATATCTTCGATATCAAATAAAGCTTCTTTTACAAAATGAAGTTTATACACTTATCGCAAAGATTTTAAATGAGCTTTAACCTCGTCCCAAGTATATAATTCTGTTTTTCCTTCCTCTAGATTTTGAATACGAATATCCAATTCTCTTTTTACATCATCAGAAATTTCTAAATCTTCTTTAGAAACACTGTCCCATAATTGTTCCGCCAAGACAATCTTTTCGGCATTACTGTATTTAGATAGATTTTTGATGTCCATATTTTTATTATTAAAACTAACGTTTACAAATTTAATCAAAAAATATAGTGAATTTTGTTTCTTTTTTTTCACCATAAGCTAAACAATAGTGAGCAGGCGAAACAATTCACGAATTAGCGCAAATCATTGTTATTATTTAATTCCATTTTCCGAATTATGCCCTGAATCAAAATAATCTTATCTGCTCAGTTTATTTAAAAATCAGGAACTCATCTACAACTTCCTTATTCTTGTCAACATATAAAAAGTAGCTTCCCGTATTAAACAGTTTTTCATGCTGATGAAGAGACAAATTAATTTCAATACAGGGAGTTGGAATAAAATCGTGATCCACAAGAATAGAAATTGATTCTGGAACAATACTGTCAATTTTTTCATATTCATATTCTTCACTATCTATATTCTGAAAATATTGTAAAGCAAGACCATAAAGTTCTTTTTTATTTTGACTCGTTGTTTCTAATAAATCCATTTGTTTCCATTTACATTAATACAATTCGACAATTCTGCTCCTAATTAAAGTTAAAATCCCTTTAGCATAAAATTCATCAATCACTTAACCCGTTCACTATCGTCCCGAATCACGACTATTCTTAAATAAACACAAAAGCAGCTATCATAACAATAACTGCTTTCTATAATTCTAAGAATAAATCTCTCTGCTCTCTGCTCTTTATTCTATTCTCTTTATTCTATTCTCTTTATTCTATTCTCTTTCGTCTTTCTTCTTAAGAAAAAAAAATTAAGATCCACACATTTCACAATCCTCAGGACCTGCAGCTTGTGCTTTGAGCAACATGGCTTTGTAATCCTCAACACTGATTTCTTCAGTTTCTGCAACTAATGCCGGAGCTGTTTCTTCTTTTTTATCGTTGTTTAACGTGAATTTAATCGCATCTACAGCCGCTTTTGTTCTTAAGTAATACATTCCTGTTTTTAAACCTGACTGCCAGGCATAGAAATGCATTGACGTTAGTTTAGAATAATTGGCATCCTGCATGAACAAGTTCAATGACTGTGACTGGTCAATAAAGTATCCTCTCTGACGGGACATATCAATAATATCTTTCATTGACATTTCCCATACAGTTTTGTAAAGATCTTTTAATTCCTGAGGAATAATATCAATATTCTGAACAGATCCGTTATGACGCATGATTTCCTGTTTCAGGGTTTCATTCCATAAACCTAATTTTACCAGGTCTTCCAGTAAATGTTTGTTTACTACGATAAACTCTCCTGACAATACACGACGTGTATAGATGTTTGAAGTATACGGTTCGAAAGCTTCGTTGTTTCCAAGGATCTGAGAAGTCGAAGCTGTTGGCATTGGCGCCACTAACAATGAGTTACGAACTCCGTGCTCCATTACTTCTTTTCTTAGTGAAGCCCAGTCCCAGCGGCCTGATAATTCTTCATCTTTTAATCCCCACATATTGTACTGGAATTCTCCCTGTGACATTGGTGATCCTTTAAAAGTTGAATAAGGCCCTTCTTCTTTTGCCATTTCCATAGAAGCGGTTACAGCTGCAAAGTATAAAGTTTCAAAAATTTCCTGGTTTAATTGTTTCGCCTCATCACTTGTAAACGGCATACGAAGCATGATAAAAGCATCTGCCAGCCCCTGAACACCTAATCCAACCGGACGGTGGCGCAGGTTTGAGTTTTCGGCTTCCTGTACCGGATAATAATTACGATCAATAACTTTGTTCAGGTTACGGGTTACACGTTTGGTTACTTTGAAAAGTGATTCGTGGTCAAATTTTCCGTTTTCAATAAACATTGGCAGCGAAATTGAAGCCAGGTTACAAACCGCGATTTCATCTTTAGAAGTAAACTCCATAATCTCAGTACACAAGTTTGAAGAACGGATTGTTCCTAAATTCTTGTGATTTGATTTACGGTTTGCCGCATCTTTATACAACATATATGGTGTTCCGGTCTCGATTTGAGATTCCAGGATTTTCTCCCACAATTCACGGGCACGGATTGTTTTTCTTCCTTTGCCCTGTGCTTCATATCCGGTATACAATGTTTCGAATTCTTCTCCGTACACATCATACAAACCAGGACATTCGTTAGGACACATTAAAGTCCAGGTTGAATCTTCCTGAACACGTTTCATAAACAAATCTGAAGTCCACATAGCGAAGAATAAATCTCTCGCACGCATTTCTTCTTTACCAGTATTTTTCTTTAAGTCAAGGAAATCAAAAATATCGGCATGCCAGGTTTCGATATAGATCGCAAAACTTCCTTTACGTTTTCCACCACCCTGATCTACGTAACGAGCGGTATCGTTGAAAACTCTCAACATCGGAACAATTCCGTTTGATGTTCCGTTTGTACCGCGAATGTATGATCCAGTTGCACGAACGTTATGAATAGAAAGCCCGATTCCTCCTGCCGACTGCGAAATTTTTGCTGTTTGTTTTAACGTATCGTAAATACCATCAATACTATCATCCTGCATGGCCAAAAGGAAACAGGAAGACATTTGTGGTTTTGGAGTTCCCGCATTAAACAACGTTGGCGTTGCGTGCGTGAAGAACTTTTTAGACATTAAATCATAGGTTTCGATAACCGATTTTAAATCGTCTAAGTGAATACCAACTGAAACACGCATTAACATATGCTGTGGTCTTTCGACAATTTTCCCGTTGATCTTAAGAAGATAAGAACGCTCTAAGGTTTTAAAACCAAAGTAATCGTAATTAAAATCTCGTGTATAAATGATATGAGAATCTAAAAAAGCTGCATTTTCCTGAATTACTTTATATACATCGTCAGCAATTAAAGGTGCGTCCTGACCATTTCTTGGATTCACATAATGATACATATCTTTCATTGTTTCAGAGAAAGATTTTTTTGTATTGGAATGTAAGTTCGAAATTGCCACACGAGCTGCCAGCTGTGCATAATCAGGATGCGCAATTGTCATCGATGCTGCTGTTTCTGCCGCAAGATTATCCAGTTCAGAAGTAGAAACCCCATCATACAATCCTTCGATAACTCTCATGGCTACCTTTACAGGATCTACAAGCTCATTTAAGCCGTAACACAATTTTTTGATTCTTTCTGTAATCTTATCAAACATTACGGGCTCTCTGTGGCCATCTCTTTTTACTACATACATAAGCTTACCTTTTATGGTTATTGAAAAAATTAAAGTACCTGGAAAACGAATCCCAGTACTGAAACATTGCGTGTTTTTAAATTAATTTTAGAGAATTACTAAATTCTCAATAGTTACCCGTTTCAAATTCAGTAATCGAATTTAAATACGTCAAAAATTGCTATTGAACCTGCGACTTGGGGAAAGAGGCTCAACCTTAAATAAATAATCTGTAATCTTTTTTCAGCATCTCTTGAAGAGCAGACGCTAAAAGTATTTTTGCTGCCTAAAAATCTGCATCGAATGAAATTTTCTGAGCATCACTGTCATTGTTCATCACACCTGACTTTTGGTACTCTGCAACACGTTTTTCAAAGAAATTAGTTTTTCCCTGAAGCGAAATCATGTCCATGAAATCGAATGGATTGGCTGATCCGTATACACGCTCACATCCTAATTCAACCAAAAGTCTATCGGCAACAAACTCTAAATACTGTGTCATTAAACCAGCATTCATACCAATTAAACTTACCGGAAGAGATTCAGTTACAAACTGTCTTTCGATATCCAACGCATCCACAATAATTTCTTTGATTCTTTCTTTTGGCACTTTATTTACCAAATGGTGATTGTGCAGGTGAACTGCAAAATCACAATGTACGCCTTCGTCACGGGAAATCAACTCATTAGAGAAAGTCAAACCTGGCATAAGGCCTCGTTTTTTCAACCAATAAATAGAACAGAAAGCACCCGAGAAAAAGATTCCTTCAACTGCAGCAAAAGCAATAAGTCTTTCTGCAAATGAATCAGATTCGATCCATTTTAAAGCCCATTCTCCTTTTTTAGCAATTGCAGGGAACACTTCCAAAGCATTAAACAACTCTGTTTTTTCAGCTTCATCTTTTACATAAGTATCAATTAATAAAGAATAGGTCTCACTGTGAATATTCTCCATCATAATCTGAAATCCGTAGAAAAACTTCGCTTCAGCATATTGAACTTCGTTTACAAAGTTTTCGGCTAAGTTTTCATTTACGATTCCGTCAGATGCAGCAAAAAACGCTAAAATATGTTTAATAAAGTATCTTTCGTCGTCATTCAGTTTATTGTTCCAATCTGTCAAATCCTGGTGTAAATCGATTTCTTCTGCAGTCCAAAAACTCGCTTCCATCTTCTTGTACCATTCCCAAATATCATGATGTTTAATCGGAAAAATAACAAAGCGGTTTTTATTTTCTTGTAATATTGGTTCGATTTGTGACATGACTGTTTTTCTTATTTTTTTTAGTGTTTTTTTACCCTTAAAATAGGCATTACAAAGATTGTCATTTCATGCCAAAAATAAAAGCCAAACTTATTCACAATTGATCGGAGTTTTTAACAACACCTAAAAACTGCTATATTTTTCATACAACAATTAAATACCTGAAAACAAGTATTTTAAAATCCAAAAAAAAGGTTATAGGAGCTGTAAAATATAGACTTTTAAATCTAAAAAGCAAGAAATTTTTAATAGTTTTAAAAACTTTTTTTTGAGTTAAAACTTTATTTTTTTGAGTCAAAAAAAGCCCTTAAAAAGGGCTATATAAAACGGTATAATTTTTAGGAATTTTTTAGTTCTTCGGCTACTTTTTCAAGCTCCAGATACCAGTCTTCACCAAAACGGCGGATCAGTGCTTCTCTTACAAATTTATACACCGGAACTTCTAGTTCTTTTCCCAGAGAGCAGGCATCATCACAAATATCCCAACGATCATAATTTACTGCAGCAAATTCAGTAAAGTCTTTTACACGAATTGGATACAAATGACAGGAAACAGGTTTCTTCCAGCTGACAATACCCTGGTTATACGCCTGCTCTATTCCGCAAAGCGCCGTTTTTCCGTCAAAAATAACATAAGCACAGTCTTTATTATCTATAAGCGGCGTTTCCAGATCGCCATCAGTTCCGGTTACCCAGGTTCCCTGCGCTTCGATTGCTTCAATCCCCTCTTTTCTTAAAAAAGGTTTTACTTTTGGGTAGATTTCTTCTAAGATTTTAGTTTCAGCCTCATTTAAAGGCGCACCCGCATCCCCATCAACACAACAAGCTCCTTTACAGGCCGACAAGTTGCACACAAATTCTTTTTCCAGAATGTCTTCTGAAACAATAGTTTTCCCTAACTGAAACATGATATTATTTTTAAAGTGCAAAGATAATCAAAGAAAGGAGATAAAACACGGCAAATGTTTAACTGCAAAGCGCACAGGGGAATTATCCAAAGTTCGCAAAACATTATCAATTTTCAGCCTTGCGAACTTTGCGTAATTTCTTTGCGAATCTTTTCGGCTAAACCATACATTGTTACAAATATCACTTTTTTAATATATAAAACATGTTTTTATAACAAAAATACATTTTAGAGAAAAAACACCTAACTTTATTATCTACTTTTGCAGCAGTTTTTTAAACCCTTAAAATCAAAACGATATGTTAGAAATCGACTTTAAAGAAATCATTACAGTCAGTATGGTCCTTTTTGCCGTAATTGATATAGTAGGTTCTATTCCTATTATTGTAAACCTTAGAGCAAAAGTGGGACATATTGAATCCGAAAAAGCTTCTATTGTGGCCGGTGCTATAATGATTGTTTTCCTTTTTGTTGGAGAAGGTTTATTAAACTTAATTGGTATCGATGTACATTCATTTGCGGTAGCGGGATCTTTTGTTTTATTTTTCCTTGCCTTGGAGATGATTCTGGGCATCCGTATTTATCGTGACGAAGAACCGGGTTCTGCTTCTATTGTTCCACTGGCTTTTCCTTTAATTGCCGGAGCCGGAACTATGACTACTTTACTTTCTTTACGATCTCAGTTTCATACCATAAACATTATTATCGCCATTATCCTTAATATTATATTGGTTTATATTGTTTTAAAGTCGTCTAAAAAGATCGAAGATTTATTAGGGGAAAACGGACTTGGTGTGGTGCGAAAGACATTTGGAGTGATCCTTTTAGCAATTGCTGTTAAATTATTCGCTGCTAATGTTAAAGGTTTGTTTGTCTAGGATTTATTTTTATACTTTTACCCCCATAAAATTTCTAAAACACAACTTTAAGGTATTTCCGTAAAGTTTACTTGAGTATTTTAGACCAACAAACAACCAATATGAAAATCTTTACTTCAATCTTAGTCCTTTTAGCATTAGCTTTAATTGTTTTCAATATTACGCTATTAGACTTTAACAATCCTTTTCAGGGGGACAGCATGGTAGCTTTTATTGGGATCGCTGCTTCCTTTTGTGCCGTATTGATTCTTTTGATTTTTAGAATTTCAAAAAGAATTGAAGAAAAAACAAACGGTCGATAATACTATGTATGACGTTTTAATTATTGGCGGAGGTGTTTCTGGTATGTCCTGCGCTCTGGTTTTGGGTTCTGCGAATAAAAAACCTTTTGTTACCGACAAAAAAATCGGAATTTTTACACACCAGAAAAATTCTTCTTTACAGGAAGCCATTTTTTATAATGCTTACGGAATAACTCCGGGAAAATTAGGATCTGAATTACTAAGTGAAAGCACACAGGATTTAGCCTCAGCTTATCCGCACATTGATCAGATTCCAGGCGAGAAAGTAATTAAAGTCGAAGGTACTTTTCCGTCCTTTACGGTTATTACCAACAAAAATTCCTATCAGACTAAAAATATCGTTGTTGGAATTGGTTCTGCCAACACTTTTGATATAGAAGGTTTAATGCAGTATGTAGAACCACACAAAAAAGCATTACCGGAAAAACAGCGCATTCAGCTTAAAAATGAAGATCATAAAGTTGCTGACGGTATTTACGTTATTGGAACTTTGGCAGGATGGAGAAGTCAATTAGCAATTGCTGCAGGAAGCGGTGCTGCTGTTGCTACAGATATACTTACCTTATGGAATAACGGAGTACAGACTCATGCTCACGACAGCATTCGATAATTTTTTTATTTACCATTATAGAGATTAAGAAAAGTTAAGTTTTACACGTATACAAACTTAATTTTGAAGCTGCATTAAAAAAAGCATAAAAAATTAAAACCATTAAGAGATTAAAATAAAAGCCTCAAAGCTTAATAAACTTAATCTCTTAATGGTTTAAAATTTTATTTATGTTTCGTTATTTTACCGAAACGATTTCTGTTACTTTAATATGATTCTCATCTTCGGTTTTCCATTTTTCTCCTTTTACAGCAACTACATCACCAATTTTTAATTGTTTGTAGTTCTGAGGTCCGCCAACGTTGACAATGCTGATAGTAGCAAAATATACTTCTTTAGTATCTGTATTGATTTTTGCCGTGTAACCGTCTTTCCCGCTTTCAATCGATTCTACTTTTCCTGAAACTACACTGTTTGCATCATTTTTCATAGTCGTACAAGAGATCACAAAAGCCATTAACATGGCCAGCACACTGATTTTTTTAAAATTTTTCATATCGTTCGTTTAACCACAAAGCTCGCTAAGATTTACGCAAGGTCCACTAAGTAGTATTTTAAATTAATATTAAATTCCCATCCAAAATTTATGCCAGCTGAACACAGCTTCCGGCAATAACTTTTAGGGAATTTTCAGTTTTTTTCCAAACCCTGATATATTTGAACACTCCATTTACGGGAGTCGTGTCGTAAATTCCTTTTAATGAAACCGTAACCGCAACCACGGCTGTATCGTCAATCATATTAATAATTTGATCCGAGGCTTCCAAAGTTTCTATTTTCATTTTTCCCGAACGATACGTATTCAGATCAAACTCTTTGGTAATGGTCTGCCCATCCGGCATATTAAAAAGAAGATCTTCATGAAGCAGTTTGTCCAAAGCCTGAATATCGGCTTTTTTAATTGCGGTTAAAAGCTCTATTTCGGCCGTAACAATCAGGTCTTTTTCCATCAAATTAGAAATTTAGAGTTATTTCTTCGGGTTCAGAATTGTTTTTATCATGGCATCCTCTTTTAAAATCACATCATAATAATACATTTCACCATATAACTGACGTGCAAACTCTGCTGTAATATATCGATTCACCAAGGCTTTGGTTTTATCCAGTTTTAAATCCAGACCAGTCATTAAAATATAGTTTTTAAACTTTTTGAAATAGGCGTCTGAATTTTTCATTTTAGCCAGAAACTCATTAAAATGAAGACCTGCAAAGGCATTTCGGTCTTTATCAAGTTCTTCAAAAACAAAATGTCCTACAATTCCGGTTTGAAGCAGATAGGCTACATTTTCGTTGCCATGCTCAGCTTCCATTGCAACAAAAACATCCGGAACGATTCCGCCGCCGCCGTATACAATTTTACCTTTCGGCGTTTTGAATTTTAAAGAATCCGCTACTTTTATGCTGTCTTTTGCATACAGTTCTCCGGTTGCAATTCGTGATTCTGATTCTTTAAAATATTCTTCGTTTCCTTTTTTATAAGGTTTCTGAATAGATCTCCCGGTTGGTGTGTAATATCTGGCTACGGTAAGACGAACTGCCGATCCGTCGTTAAAATCCATTTCACGCTGTACCAGACCTTTCCCAAAAGAACGGCGCCCTACAATAGTACCACGATCGTTATCCTGAATGGCACCTGCTAAGATCTCACTGGCCGAAGCACTGTTTTCGTTAATTAAAACATACACTTTCCCGGTTTCAAAACTTCCTGCTTTTGTAGCATACGTTTTTTCAGTGGTTCCGTTTTTATTTTTAGTAAAAACAATCAGCTGTTTGTCTTTCAGGAATTCATCGGCAATAGCAATTGCTTCTTCCATATAACCGCCGCCGTTATCACGAAGGTCAATTACAAGTGACTGGATTCCTTTTTGTTTTAAGCGGGTTAAACCCGTTTTGAATTCATTAAAAGTAGTTTCGGCAAAACGGTTGATTTTTATATAACCGGTATTATTTCCAATTAAAAGGGCGGCATCGACACTTTTTATCGGAATGATATCTCTTTTAATTTTAAACTTAAGTTTCTTTTGTTCTGATTTTCTAAAAACTGTGAGTTCGATTTCAGAGCCTTTGATACCTTTTAATTTTGAAAACAAACTGTCGGAAGGCAGTCTTCTGCCGTATAATTTGGTTTTTCCGGCATATAAAATACGGTCTCCTGATTTCAAACCTGCTTTTGCTGAAGGTCCGTTTTCTACCGGTTTTATAATCGCAACGGAATCTTTGTACATATAAAAGTTAATTCCGATTCCTACGAAATCACCTTTCATACTTTCGGCCACCTCGGCCTGTTCGCTTGGCGGAATATAAACGGAATGAGGATCTAATTTAGAAAGGATATTATCGACAGTCAGATTTACGATGGAATCCGTATTAACGCTGTCCACATATTCGGTATTGATAAAATCAATTAGCTTATTCAGCTTCGTCTTGGAGTAATTTTTAGCCAAAAGCTGATCATCTGCGGAAGCATTTGTCAGACTTCCTGTCACGGTTCCCAGGGCAAAAACCGCCCCGATAACGATTGGCAGATATTTAGGATTAAATTTCATTGCTCTTCTAAAACAGGAATATGTTCGACCTCAACACCCGCTTTCATCAGAAATTGTATTCCGGAATCATCACGATATCCGTCCTGATACACGACTCTTTTAATTCCGGACTGATGGATGAGTTTACTGCATTCTTTACACGGTGAAAGAGTGATATACAAGGTCGCTCCTTCACACGACTGTGTTGACCGGGCCACTTTCAGAATGGCATTTGCTTCGGCATGCAGCACATCCCAGCGTGTTAATCCTTCTTCATCTTCACAGCAGTTTTCAAATCCGGAGGGTGTCCCATTGTATCCGTCAGAAATAATCATTCTGTCTTTTACAATAATGGCGCCCACCTTTTTACGTTTACAATACGATAAGAGGCTCCATTCTTTAGCAATCCTCAGATAAGCCTTATCGTATTTGTTTAATTTTTTTACTTCCATTTATTTTATCTGTTCCAAATCGGACTTTCTATAATCATTGGAATTACCACTCCAATAATAAAAGCCGACATTACAAGTGCCCAGTCGCGTTTTGAAAAACGAAAAACCGTCTGTACGATATACGATATTACCAAAACAACAAAAACCACTACGAGCTGTGCTGCTTCTATTCCTAAAGCAAACTCTCCCAAAGGTAATAATTTTGATACTGCCGATCCTCCTAAAATTGTTTTGAAATAATTAGAAAAACCTAAGCCATGAATAATACCAAAGAATAAAGTTATGAAAAAGACGAGATTTATGCTATCATTTTTTGAAGTCTTTCCTGCTGTAAACAAATGATACAGTGCCGTAATCAAAATAGTTATCGGAATCAGGAACTCTACTATATTTACTTTTATGGCAATAATTCCAAAAACCGATAGTATCAAAGCAAGAGTATGACCAATTGTAAATACTGAAACCAGCAGTAAAATACGTTTCCAGTCCTTAAACATATAAGGTACTGTTAATGCAATTAAAAAGAGAACATGGTCGTAAGCATTGATATCCAGAACATGCTTTAAGCCTATTTGAAAATAAATCCAAAATTGTGACATAAGTAAACAAAAATTAAATAATTAGGGGTTGTAAACTTACAATTAATTTTGATAATTAAAGATTGGCTGTATCAAATCGTTCAATAAAAATAAGTTAAATTTTATGAGAATTTTAAAATCAATAATTTAAAAATAGGACTATATTTGTTCAATAAAAACCTATTAATTATGCCATTTTCAGAATTATTTGATAACGAATTCAAACAAAGAAACAGAGGTCATTTCTCTGCGATTGTTCGTGTAGCTTTTGCTGACGGTAAAATAAGCCCGGAAGAACAGGAGTTTTTGGATAAAATTGCTTCTACATTACAAATTTCAGAAGACGAATATAAAGAAATTCTTAAAGACCCGTGGAAACATCCTATAAATCCGCCTTACTTATATTCTCAGCGTTTAGAGCGTTTGTATGATTTAGCCAGAATGGTACATGTGGATCATCATCTGGGAGACAAACAGGAAACTATGCTGGTACGTATCGGACTTGCATTAGGATTTACTCCAGGAAACGTAAATTATATTGTGGCAAAAGCATTATCTCTAATCGATAAAAAAGTAGATTTAGATACTTTCCTTTTCGAAATGGAGAATATGAATAAATAAGTATTCAGTGTTCCGTTTTTTACTGATGCTGAATTGAAACTAAAACGAATTATAAACCCGACAGTTTTGAAAACCTGTCGGGTTTATTGCTTTTTGAAACCTGAAAGAAAAAAAACTGTCAGGTTGTCCAATACTGAAAACTGAGACTGAAAACTGAAAACTTACTCAGCCGTCATAAACTCCTCCGCCTTTTCTACCATATTATAGCTTCCGCAGAAAAACGGAACCCTCTGGTGCAATTCTGTCGGCTGAATTTCCATAATTCTTCCAAAACCGTCCGTAGCTTTTCCTCCGGCCTGCTCGGCTATAAAAGCCATTGGGTTACATTCGTAAAGCAGCCGCAGTTTTCCTTTTGGCGCTTTTGAACTTGTTGGATAAATATAAATGCCGCCCTTAATCATATTCCGGTGAAAATCAGAAACCAGACTTCCTATATATCTTGAGGTATAAGGCCTGTCGTCTTCTTCCCGCTGGCAGTATTTAATATAATTTTTAACCCCCTGCGGAAAGTGAACATAATTCCCTTCATTGACCGAATAGATATTTCCGTCTTTTGGAAATTTCATATTAGGATGCGAAAGATAAAAAGTTCCTATAGCAGGATTTAGGGTAAAACCATTCACTCCGTGCCCTGTAGTATACACCAGCATGGTTGAAGTTCCGTAAATTACATAGCCGGCCGCTACCTGATTAATTCCCGGCTGCAGAAAATCTTCAATAGTTACCGGAGTACCTATTGGAGTTACCCGTCTGTAAACAGAAAAGATACTTCCCACAGAAACATTCACATCAATGTTTGAAGACCCGTCAAGCGGATCCATTAAGATCACGTACTTATTATTATGACTGTTGTCGCTCCCCTTGACAGTTATAAAATCGTCGTTTTCTTCTGAAGCAATACCACAGACAATCTCACGGTTTATTAACGTCTGGATAAATACTTCGTTGGCATAGACATCTAATTTCTGCTGGTCTTCTCCCTGAATATTCTGTTCGCCTGCGGCGCCAATAATATCCACCAGACCTGCCTGGTTTACTTTGTAGTTTACGACCTTAGCCGCTAAACGTACAGAGTTGATAATCCGGGAAAGTTCTCCCGACGAATACTGAAATGCTTTTTGGTTCTCAATAATAAACTCTCCCAGTGTTTTATTGCGTTCTTCCATTACTATATCGTTGTAGTTTTAATTTTAAGTCACAAATATCGTTTATTTTGTGAGAATGATTTAAAAATTATTTTGTTAGTTTGCTACAATTGTATATTTGCTAATTATCAGCAAAAAGTACAAGATAAAACAATGCTTTTTTAGCGAATAAATACTTAATAATACGAATATATGAATATTAGAAAGGGAAATCCCGAGGATATGAGATCGGTTTTGGGATTAATTCAGGAGCTGGCAATATTCGAAAAAGAACCGGATGCTGTTGTTATTACAGAAGAAGATTTAATACGTGACGGATTTGGAGAAAAACCTCTATTTCAGGTTTTTGTAGCAGAGATTGATTCAAACGAAAATGAAAGCGGTAAAGAGATAGTAGGAATTGCATTATTCTACTACCGTTATTCGACCTGGAAAGGAAAAACGATACATCTTGAAGATTTAATTGTCAGCGAAAAAATGCGTGGTACCGGTTTAGGATCCGCACTTTATGCCGAAATCATGAAACAGGGTAAAATAGACGGTGTTCGCAGAATAGAATGGAATGTACTGGACTGGAATACTCCGGCCGTAAAATTCTACGAGAACTCAGGGGCCAAGATCCTTGAAGAATGGAGAGTGGTTCAAATGGATGAAACAGGAATCAATGCGTTCCTCGAAAAATTATAAATAATAAAACTGCCAAAACCTGATAAAAAACAAAACAGGACAAGGCAAAAAACAATATATTTAGACTTCCTCAAATCTAAAATCTAAAATTAAAAATCTAAAATCAAAAATGAGAGTATTTAAATTTGGCGGTGCATCGGTAAAGGATGCTGACGGAATAAGAAACGTATATGACGTTTTACAAAAAGTGGGTTATGAAGATGTGATTCTGGTTGTTTCGGCTATGGGAAAAACCACAAATGCTCTTGAAGTAGTAATCAAAAATTACTTTGATAAATCAGAAGCGTTAATTTCATCTGTACAGGAAATAAAAAACTACCACTTTCAAATCGTACTGGATTTATTTAAAGACGAAAAACATGAAGTTTTTGATGCTGTAAATGCTCAGTTTGAAGAACTGGAATATTTTCTGGCACATAATAAATCTCCTAATTACAACTTTGTTTACGATCAGGTCGTAAGTTTTGGAGAATTGATTTCGACTAATATTTTAAGCCACTTTATGAATTTCATGGGTATCCAGACACAATGGCTTGATGTTCGTAATTTCATTAAAACCAATGCAAACTACAGAGATGCAGAGGTGGACTGGGAAGCTACAGAACAAAATATCAGTAAAAATGTTCCAAGAAAAATATTAAACATTACTCAGGGATTTTTAGGAGCTGACGAGAACAATTTTACAACTACTCTGGGCCGTGAAGGTTCTGATTATACAGCGGGAATTTTTGCGTACTGCCTGAATGCCGAAAGCGTAACGATCTGGAAAGACGTTCCGGGCGTTATGAATGCGGATCCCCGTTATTTCGAAAATGCAAGTCTGTTAAACCAGATTTCGTACCGTGAAGCTATCGAATTAGCATTTTACGGAGCCACTGTTATTCACCCGAAAACGCTGCAGCCGTTACAGAAAAAGGAAATTCCCCTTTATGTAAAATCGTTTGTGAACCCTTTATTAAAAGGAACCTGTGTTTCTAAAGGAGTCGATCTTGAACCACAATATCCATGTTTTATTGTAAAAAGAGAACAGCTTTTAATTTCGCTTTCTTCTATTGATTTCTCTTTCATTATGGAAGAAAACATCAGTGAGATTTTTGGTTTATTCCACGAATTCAAAATTAAAGTAAACCTGATTCAGAACTCGGCTATTAGTTTCTCTGTCTGTGTAGAAGACAAATTTGGCAACTTTAATGATCTGAATGCTATTCTTTTGAAAAAGTTTAAAGTAGAATACAGCGAAAATGTGACACTTTACACGATTCGTCACTTTACAGAGGAAGCGGCACAAATTGTAGAGAAAAACAAAGAAGTTTTATTGAAACAGGTAAGCCGTGAAACGATGCAGATTGTTACTAAAGATCTTAACTAAAACTACAAAAAGGTAATTATTAAAATTCAGTATATTTCCCGGAAGGCTCCACGTATAAGTGGAGCCTTTTTTTTAGGTTTTACTCTATTTATGTTTCTGACTATAGTTTTTAAGTCCTCTATCTGCAGCTCATACTGCTTTATTATTCTTCTGTAATCACTGTATGCGCCCTCTTCTGTACTAATTATATTTTCGTAAGTAGTATTCCCAATTTCTTTTCTCACTAATTCTTCAGGGGTTATTTCAAAAACTTCGCAAATTTTATTAAAATGATTGGCCCACGAAGAACTTTCACCCCGTTCCATTCTGGCATATGCTGATACCGAAATATTTAAATAATCTGCTACTTCTTCCTGCGACAAATTTCTTGCCTTACGTAATGTTTTTAACTTATTTCCTACAATTATATTCATGCACATAATATTTAAGAACAATAAACGTAAGAAATATTTTGCAATAAATTAAAATTGCTTTAAAAATAACCGATTTTAGGTTGAGACTTTTTTACGGCCTCATATAGATTTGCATAATAAACCTGTTAACTTATAAATCTATAAAATTATGAAAAAGAGTTTCACATTAATTTTATTTATTGTAGTATCATTATCATGTAGCAATAATGATTCTGCAAACCATGATGAATCAAATGCTGTAGATTATACAGCATTAAATAAATCTATAGATAATCAGATCAATACTTTTCACAAAATAATTATAAACGATAGCAATGAAAAAAAGTATTTAAAATACTTTAAAAACACAACCAATATCTGCAAATACTAGTAAAACTGCTCCTAAGAAAGAAACTATTAAAGTACAATTAGCTCCTCATTATAACGCAGCAGAAAATAAATTCATGTTAAATTTTTATCAGGATCTGGGTAATTCATATGATAATCAGATAATTTCACTTTTAAATTCCAAAAGATTACTATTAGATAAAGAGAATTTTTCTCCAAATTTTAAAGATGAAGCTTCCTTTCTATTCCATACAATTGAAAAAATCACAAACGAGGTCAACGAAATCTCCAAATCTCAAACAAGTAAAACTGGAAAATCAAGTGGTTTTGTAGATTGTGTGGCAAAAGAAGGAAAAACGATCGGAAGAGGAGTGGTTACTGGCGCAATAGTTGGCGCAGCAACGGGAGCATTAACGGGCGCAGCCGGAGGCACGGTTGCTTTACCAGGCGTAGGAACGGCCGCCGGAGCCGTTGGCGGAGCAGTTTTTGGTGCAGCAAAAGGCGCTGTGGGAGGTGGTCTTACTGCTCTTGTCTGGGCAGCGGTAGACTGTGCAATGGAACGAAAAACATTAGAAGCAACATATCTTTTTGGTGATGATTTTTACAATGAGATTTTATTTCCTCATGATCCGCATTACACAAGTCCTAATCCTTTTGTAAATTATGAAACTTTATCAAATTCTATTTTCTTTGCACCTAATGATACCATTTTAATCTTTATAGAATAAAGACCATGAAAACAAATAAAATACTTCTTTTTATTTTAAATTACGTTTTTAGTCCTGCTGCTGTTATAGTAATGTTTTGGGTATTATTTTTTAAAGGAGAGAGATTTTCAATTCAAGAAATAATAGATCATAAATATGATTTAAGGCTATACATCGCATTAGCATTGGCTATAATATTTTTGCTATTTCTAAGGCACGGGATGAAATTTAACAAAAAATAAATTTCCCGGAAGGCTTCACTTATAAGTGGAGCCTTTTTTAGTTTTTGTATTTATTTGAAGATTGTATTATTCTTAAATCTTCTATTCTGCGCTGATATTTATTAATTCTTTTTCACGAGCTCCTCGGCTGTAATTTCAAAAATCTCACAAATTCTAATAAAATGGACAGCCCACGAACTACTTTCACCCCGTTCCATTCGGGCATAGGCAGACTGTGAAATCTTTAAGTGGTCTGCGGCTTCTTCCTGTGACATTTTTCTAGTCTGACGCATCAATTTTAGATTATTTCCTACGATTTTATTCATAAGCATACTTTTAACAAAGATAAAAATAAGAAATATTCTATAAAAACCTATTTTAGACTAAGACTTTTTTTATTCTCTCTATAAATTTGAAAAATATTAATCTATAAAATTTAAATAATTATGAAAAAATTAGAATTAAATCAGATGGAAAAATTTGAAGGAGGTATATCTAGAGATCAAGCTGGCTGCGCTGCTTCAGTAATTGGCCTTGGATTAACTTATGCAGGTGCATTTGCTATTACAGCCGCAACAGGTGGCGCAGGTATATTTGCCGCCGCATTTATAATAGGTTCAATGGGTGTCGCCCTTTCGTGTTAATAAACAAATATAAAAAAGTAATATTATGTCTTTAAACACTAAAAGATGGTTTTACTTCAACTTAATATTTGTTAGCGGAGGATTTGGTGGTTTCTTAATTGGTTACATGATAAAAAATGGTTTTCTGCTTGGTACGGCATTTACTGCCGCCGGCCTTTTGTTAACTTCATTTGCATCATATAAACAATGGAAATACATTATGGGAATTATAAAACCTTAAATATAAGGAGCGAATTGAATTCAAAATATTTAGAAAACAAACTCATGCAGCTTTAAAACTAAATTAGCATTCAAAAATTTTGCAAAAAAGCTGTCTGCTTTATATAGACAGCTTTTTTAAACTAGATCATGAATTCGTAAATTAAAAACTAATATCTATTTTTTATCAGTATTTTTTCAACTCTTCCAATTATATTATGAAATCTCAATTGATAAAATGGCTAATACTTAGTATTGCTTCACTTCTAATTGCTGAACTATTTAAAAATACAATCCATTTTAATAAACTTTTTTACCACTCCCTTTCTGAACAACTTACCACAAAACAAATTGAACACTTTTTAGAATTCCAAAAAAAATGGGAATGGCTTGGTTATATATATATTCCTATTTTTTTATTAGTCAAAACATTCATAATTGCAACAATTCTCTACATTGGCTTGTTCTTTTCAAATAAAGATCTAAAATTCCGTACCATTTTAAATTTTGTTTTAAAAGCAGAGTTTATCTTTTTATTAGTTCCCGTTTTTAAACTAATCTGGTTTTACTTTTTTCAAACCAGCTACACCTTAGAAGACATCCAAAACTTTTATCCTCTTTCAGCTTTAAATATTGTAGGCTATAAAGGTTTGGAAACCTGGTTTATTTACCCGTTTCAGGTGCTTAATTTGTTTGAACTTTTCTATGTCATTTATCTGGGGTATGAAATTGGAAAACTTACCCAGACTAATACCGATTATGGGTTAAAAATAGTCGGTTTCAGTTATGTCCCGGGCCTCTTTTTATGGGTTGCCACTGTAATGTTTTTTACACTTAACTACAGCTAAAAGTACTTCATATGAAAAAGGCAGTAAAAACAATCTTACCAGTAGTATTCATAAGTATTACAGCATTTCTAATTTATCAAATAAAATCTAAAATAAACTATAAAAGAGAGATCTCACAAAATATAAAAATGATTCCGCAATTTTCTTATCAGGATCTTAACGGAACTGTTTTTACCAGACAGAACTTAAAAAAAGAAGTTCCGGTTATTTTTATATATTTCAATACAGAATGTGAGTATTGTAATGAAGAGGCTAAAATGATCCGCGAAAACATTCCAATTTTTAAAGATTTTGAACTCATTTTTATTTCATTTGAAGAACCGGAACAAATCAAAAAGTTTGCCCGGCATTACCAATTAGACCATTATACAAATATCCATTTTCTGCATGACAGTAAAATTACTTTTACTGTTACATTTGATGTTTCCTCCCTGCCTTGTATAGTACTATACGATAAGGACCATAAACTGATCGAAAAAATAAAAGGCCAGACCAAACCCGAAAGCCTGTTTAAAAAATTACATACTGAATACGACTTCCAATGAACTTAAAGCATATTCTGAAAACCCATACCCTGCAGCTTGATCAGTCAGATTGCGGTGCCGCCTGTTTATTGTCAATCATTAAACTGTACAACGGTATTTGTTCTTTAGAAAAAATCAGAGAATTAAGCGGAACCACCCAACAGGGAACTACTATGCTGGGTTTATATCAGGCAGCCAATCAGCTGGGTTTTACAGCAGAAGGCTGCGAAGCGGATATTCAGGCTCTTATAGATCATAAACAGCCTGTTATTTTACATACAACAACAGAAAATCAGTTACAGCATTATCTGGTTTGTTATCAGTATGCCGAAAAAAAAGGCTTTTTAATTGGTGATCCGGCAAAAGGACTTTATACTCTGTCTATAAAGGAATTAGAAAAAATATGGGTATCCAAAACCTGCCTGATACTGGAACCTAATATGCATTTTATCACTAAAAAGCATCAGCAGGACCAGCAGAAAAAATGGTTTCTGGAACTGATACAAGAGGACTCCAAATTAATCTGGATCTCTGTTTTACTAGGCCTATTTGTGGCAGGTTTAGGATTGGCAATGGCATTGTTTTCACAAAAATTAATTGATGATATTCTGCCTTCCCGTAATATTCATAAATTAATTTCAGGTATTGTTCTGCTGGCAGTCCTCCTTTCTGCCAGGGTTGGGATTTCTGTTCTCAGACAGTATTTTATACTCCGCCAGACCCGCGATTTTAACAATCGTATCAATCATACTTTTTTCTCTTCACTGCTGCAGCTGCCCAAACCTTTTTTTGATACCCGAAAAACAGGGGAACTGGTTGCCAGACTGAATGATACACAGCGAATACAAAATGTAATCAAAACACTCATCAGTACACTGGTTATTGATGTTTTAGTGACCATTATCTCTGCTGTTTTTCTGTTTACCTATTCGTGGAAATTAGGTTTGCTCACTATCGCAAGTCTTCCGGTTTATTTTTATATACTGTACCGGAACAATGCAAAAATTATAAAATCACAAAAAGAAGTGATGCAGGCATTTGCTCAAAACGAAAGTAATTTCATAAACAGTATTCAGGGTATTTCAACTATAAAAACGGATAATAAGCAAGGGCTTTTCAATCAAATAAACCAGACTATTTTTTCCCTTTATCAGGAAAAAGTACTGAATCTCGGAAAAATCAACATTGTCTTATCCTGGCAGTCAGGTCTGGCCAGCGTCGCTTTTTTAATGGGTATTTTAATTTATACTTCCATTCAGGTTTTTAATGGAGAAATCAAAACGGGAGAATTAATGGCTATTTTGGGAATCGCTGGTTCACTGCTGCCTTCGATTGCCAGTCTGGCTCTCATTTCAATTCCCGTAAATGAGGCTAAAATTGCTTTTAACCGAATGTACGAATTCGCGTCCATAGAAAAAGAAAGAATTCACGGAATCAAAATTTCCGAAATCCAAGCGGTACATATACAAAATCTTTCTTTTCGGTTTGCCGGGCGAAGCGAACTTTTTCATGATCTCAATATCGAAATTGAAAAAGGGAAACTTACTGCTATTGTCGGCGAAAGCGGATGTGGCAAAAGTACTCTGGGACAAATATTACAACGTTTTTATAATTTTGAAAACGGTAGTATCATTGTAAACAACAAGTATAAACTTGAAGAAATCGAACTTAAAAGTTACCGAAATTTGTTAAGTGTAATTCCACAGGAAATTACCATATTCAATGGAAACGTTATTGATAACATTTTACTTGGAACGATTGACTCTCCTGAAAACATACTGGACTTTATAGCTCAATACGGTTTTGAACCTTATTTTAATCAATTCCCGCAAGGATTAATGACCGTAGTTGGAGAAGAAGGCATTAATTTAAGCGGCGGACAAAAACAACTTATTGCACTGGCAAGAGCTTTATATAAAAAACCGCAGTTTTTAATACTGGACGAAGCTACTGCCGCCATGGATCGCAATACTGAAAATTTTACGATGCAGTTACTTCAAAAAATAAAACCGACATGTGCCATACTTTTTATTTCACATCGTTTGAACAAACTAAAAAACACCTCCGACACCATCTATATCCTTGAAAATAAAACCATAAGTCAGTTTGGAAATCATGAAGAGCTAATGACAACAGCAAATTTTTACAGCGAATACTGGCTCGAAAATAAAACGCTCTTTTAAAAAGACTTCACCTTTAAGCGAAGTCTCTTTTACCTCGCCCTGTTATTCTCCGTCTGTTCAATTTCAGATTTCTTGTAGGTCGTCTTTTTTGAGTTTCCAAAATTATACGATGCAATTAGTTTAAAATAATTACTGGTATAGGTTCGATGATAATAAATCTGGGTTTGTCCCACATTATAATCTCCTGAAACCATAAACTTATGAAAGATATCGTTTGTCGAGAAGTTAAGTTTTAAAGCATCTTTGAAAAAATTTCTTTCGATTCCTAAAGTTACCGTCGAACGGCTGTTTTCGCTTCCCAATCCATAACTTCTGTCACTTAAATACCAGGCCAGCAGCTGCAGTTTAAAAAGCTTCGGAATAGTAAAAGTATTATTCGTATACAAATAAATCTGTGGTTCTACGGGAGCAAATGCAAATGCATAATAATGATCTACCGATTTCTGCCAGCTGATACTAACTGTGTTGACAGAATTCCACCATTTAAGATTAAAAGACCTCGAAAGCGAACTGAAAAAAGTATGTCCTTTTTCGAGATTTAAAGCTCTTAAAATATAACTGTTTGGCGTGTCTCCCCGTAAAGCTGCCGCCGAAATGGGATCAATTTTATAGGTATATCCCATTTTAAAATCGAACTTTTTGAACATGGTCCCTATTTCAAAAGCATGTGTTTTTTCCGGAAGCAGGTTCGGATTTCCTTCAATAGTCGTAAACGGATCCTGATAAATCACATACGGGTTTAAAGCCTGATATCTTGGTCTTGTAATTCTCGCAGCATAAGAAAAATGCCCTTTCCAGTCTTCTGAAAAATCAAAGCTTAAAAGCAGATTGGGAAAAAAATTGCTGTAACTTTTTTCGAATTTCTGAATCTGGTCAGCATTCGTAAATAAATTATAACTTGTTTTTTCGGCTCTGGCACCCAATGAAAAATTAATCTTATCATTCCACTTTCTCACGTAATTGAAATAGGCAGCCGCTATTTTTTCATTGTATTCAAAATCACTCGAAAGCTTATCATCTAATTCAAAATCAACAGTGTTCCCGGAAACTAAAAAATCGGTACCGGAATTTATAGACGCAGCGCTGAACTTGGCCCCCAGTTCCAGCTTCGTTTTTTCATCTATTTTTTGGGAATAATCCGTTTGAAGAGCGACTATATTAATTCGGCTTCCCACATTATTTTTCAGATATCTCTCGGAATCAGTTTCTTCAACCCTGCTGTTTTCATCAATAAAATCCCGTATCGTCTGGTTGTAATTTGAAAACTGCGAACCTATAAATAAGGTAGAACCTTTTTTGGTGGTCAGATTATAATTCAGATTAATAAACTGATTCAGCAGGACATCATTTTTGTCGACATCGGTAGCATAAAAACTGCTTCCGGAGTTATTGGTTATCGTATTTCTGCTTTCTGTAATACCGCCCAAATCATTGACATTGCCACTATAGGCTAATGAAATATAATCCTGAGAGGAAAAAGTATACTGCAGGCCTAAACCAAAATTAGAATAATTGTTAAACCTCCTTTTCCAGTCGGTTGTCAGTTCTGATTTCATATACTCTTCCGGATTCGGACGTGCTCTGGTGGTATATAATAATTCACGATTTCTGCCTGACTGCAGTCCGTAATTGCTTATAAAAGAAAACTTCCCTTTAGAATAACTAAAATCCAAAAGTGTATTGTAGCTTGTTCCGCCAAATTTAGAAACCGATACATGCTGGCTGGCAGTTCCCATAATACCACTTTCTGCATTTTGTCTGGTTATGATATTGATTACGGCTTTTCCTTCGGCATCATATCGGGAAGAAGGATTGGAGATCACTTCAATTTTTTCGATCTGTGAAACCGGAATAGCCGCAAAACGTTCGTAATTGATTAAAATGCCGTTGAGATAAATAATCGCCTCTCCTTTTCCTAACACGCTAATTTCACCATCAGCGACCACAACATTTGGAACTCTTGCCAATAATTCGTTTACAGAACTACTTGCGGCCAATAGCGTTCCTTTTACTTTGACATTCAAATTTCCGTCTGCACTGTATTTTATTAAGGAAGGCTCGCTATTAATTACAACTTCATTTAGCTGATTATGATGCTTCGAAACGATAATCAAGCCTAAATCGATATTTTCTTTTCCTGCGAAATTCACACGAAAAAAACGATCTGCAAATTCTACCGAAGTCAGTTTAAGAATCACTTCTTTTTGATTAATCCCGGCCAATTCAAAAACACCATCTAAAAAATCCTGCTGCCGAATGACGACTGAATCCCGAACAGATAAAATTACTGCTGTTCCCATCATCAGCTCGTTATTCTGGCTGACGGCTTTACCAGAAATTTTTTGAATGTTTTGTGCTTCTACACAATTAAAAAGAAAACAATAGAGATAAACGAATACCGGAATTAAAAACCTCATAAAATTTTAGCGATTAAGATTTGACTTTTTGTGAGGACAAAAGTCAGTTTCAAATCCTGAAATGAGGTAACCGAAAGCGAAATCAGGAGTACGGATTTATAAATCGATACTTTGTTTTATGGCTGCAATACCCTGAATTTGATAATTTAATGGTGTGGTTCCGGTATGTTTTTTAAAAGCGGCAAAAAAAGTCGATTTAGAATTAAATCCAACATCATATCCTACCGATTCTAAAGTAAGTTTATCGTTTGAAGTGATAATTTTACAGGCTTCATTTATCCTGAATTCATTGACAAAACTGGTAAAATTCTTCCCCAGATTATTGTTTAAAAACTGCGACAGCTGATGGCTTGAAATATTGATTTCCTGCGAAAGATCCTGCAGGCTTAAATTAGGATTTTTATACAGGCTCTTTTCATTCATGATACTTTCCAGTTTTTTCGTTATAACAACGGCTTCGGCTGCATCTATTTTTTTACCGGAAACCTTCTGATTATGGAGTACAAACAAATCATCCGTTTTTTTTCGGTATAACAAAACAGAAATAATAAGATATAAAATAAAGGAGAAAACCACTGCTCCGCTTATATAGGTTGCTGCAGAAGCTCCCATAATAGAAAGGAAATAGAATAGAAACAACAGAAAATTTCCCAGAAAAAGGGTTCCGAACCATAATTCAGACGGACTGGACTTTTCTTTGGTATTTAAAATTTTCCTGAAAACGCCTTTCATTACAAATCCTGAAAAACCAATATATACAAACCACTGAAAGTAAATAATCAGAATAAAATACTCCCGCCAGAGTTCCGGATAATACTCATACGGATAGATAATTCCGGTGCCTGCAATCAGGACTCCCCAAAACAAAAGAATCAGTTTCCAGGATCGCGGCATTACACGAACTTCATCAACTCCTGATTTTATAAAATAGTACAAACAGGGACCGATAAAAAAACAGGCGGTAAGACCTAACTGCAGATACATTTTAGGCAGTCCGGGATGAAAATAAACAAATACCGATTTTCCAATCCGGATACTTAAAGCAAATAAAAGTCCGCCAAGAAAATAATTCGTCAGGTATTTTTTCTTCGTAAAAAAGAAAAAATAAATCCCCAGAATAATTCCGTTGAAAGATCCCAAAGCACTAAAAAAAAATAAAAGTTCTTTGCTGGTATCCATAATTTTAAGTTCATTTTATCCTTAACAAAGCTAAAAAAAAGATTGATTTAGCATGAGAATAATATTTCAAAATAAACTGAGCGTCTTTCAGGAAGGCATAGATCCGTCTGAAATTCACAATTATAAATACTACTTTTGACTTTTTGGAGTTAAATTGTTTATGGTGAAAAAATTACTGTTTTTGGTGCTGTTTTGGTATTCGGGGCTTATGGCACAGGATACGGAATCGCTGTACAAAACCAAAAAAGTAATTGCGGTAAAAGACACCATTCATCTGGAAAACTTTAGTATCAATTCCGGTTTTTTTGAAATTCTAAATACTAAAAACCAGCCTCTTGACTCTGCTTTATACAAGGTAGACTTTCAAAAAGGAACCCTTCTTTTAAATGAAACGTTCACCATAAATTCAGACACCCTGATCGTTAATTATCTCAATTACCCGGATTTCCTGACCAAAGAATACGGTCTTTATAAAGAAAGCCAGGTGGTAAGCAATGATGTGGGAACCGAGAAATTATATAAAATTGACAATACTTCCGCTAAAAAAGTAACTCCGTTTGATGGTTTAAATACGTCCGGAAGCATTACGCGGGGTGTTACCATTGGAAATAATCAAAATACCGTTTTAAATTCCAATTTAGATTTACAGATTACAGGAAAAATCTCCGACAAAGTAAGTCTCCGGGCATCCCTTCAGGACAATAATATTCCGCTTCAGGATGGCGGTTACTCTCAAAAACTGGATCAGTTTGATAATATTTTCATGGAGCTTTACAGCGATGACTGGAACATTCGCGCAGGGGATGTTTTTCTGGAAAACCGAAAAACACAATTTTTAAGTTTCAACAAAAAAGTACAGGGACTTGCGGCCAGTTTTGATTTCGGTTCCGAAGAGAGCAAAACGAATGTTTTTGCATCGGTTTCCTTTGTAAAAGGCCAATATGCCAAAAGCACCTTTACGGGGCAGGAAGGCAATCAGGGACCTTACAAACTAAAAGGCCAGAATGGTGAATTGTATGTTTTGGTCATTTCAGGATCTGAACGGGTCTATGTTAATGGTGTACTGCTCAAACGCGGTGAAAACAATGATTATGTGATTGATTACAATGCCGGGGAAATTGTTTTTACCTCACTTTTTACCATTACTTCCGAAATGCGGATTAATGTTGAATACCAGTACTCTGAAAGGAACTATAACCGACTGGTGACGTACGCCGGAGCCACACACGAAAACAAAAGCTGGAGTTTTGGCGGTTATCTGTATTCTGAAAATGACATGAAAAACCAGCCGCTCCAGCAGAATCTTTCGGCAGAACAAGTACAAGTTCTGAGTCAGGCCGGAGATGACATCAATTTAATGAAAGCACCTTCGGCTTTTGAAGACACTTATTCTGAAAATAAAATCCTGTATAAAAAAACGATCGTTAATGCTGTTGAAGTCTACGAATATTCCAATAATCCCGCTGATGTTTTGTACAATGTAAAGTTTAGTCTCACAGGTAATAATCTCGGAAACTATATTATTCAGAACAATACTTCGGTAGAAAAAATATACGAATATGTGGCTCCCGTAAACGGAATTCCGCAGGGAAATTACGAACCAGTTGTACAGCTGGTGGCACCTATGAAAATACAGGTAGCCACTTTTTTAGGAAAGTACAATCCAAATGAAAAAACAATGATCGATTTTGAAATTGCCATGAGCAATAATGACAAAAACTTGTTTTCGGGAATTGATGATGGGGACAATGAAGGAATCGCTTTTAAAACCAATATTAAAAAACGTCTCTTTACAAGAAACTGGACTTTAGACGGTTTTGCCAATTATCAGTTTGTTCAGAAAGATTTCAGATCGGTTGAACGGTTGTACAATATTGAATTCAATCGGGACTGGAATTTAAATACGACTCTTTCCGGGAATCAGAGTTTATTGGTTACAGGTGTCAATTTTGATTTATTTGCTAAAAAGGAAACATCCAATATTGGTTTGTTTACCTATCAGTTTGAAAAACTCGATTTTACCGAAAGTTATTCCGGAGCCCGCCATACCACAACGGCTTTGTTTAAAATTAAAAAATGGACGATTGAAAATCAGGGCAGTTTTCTGAATTCAGATGCCTCAGCTTCTACTTCAAAATTCATCCGGAACCAGACCCGAACCAAATACCATTTTGGCAAAAACTGGATAGGCGGCAGTATGCAGTTTGAAGACAATCAGGAAAAAGACAAAACCACAAATCAGTTTTCGGCCATAAGCCAGCGTTTTTCTGAGTACGGTGCTTTTATCGGACGCGGCGACAGCACCAAAGTTTTTGTGGAACTGGGGTATCTGCAACGCAGAAATGACAGTTTACAAAACGGACTTCTACAGCATGTAAACAATTCGCAGACGTATTATTTAAAGTCTAAACTGATTCAGAACAAAACCACTGATTTAGCCATTTATGCCAGTTACCGGAATCTTGATTTCACCGATTCATCCAAAGAAAATGAACCTTCATTAAATTCCCGTATTTTATATAATGACCGTTTCTTTAATCAGTTTATGCAGATTGGAACGACCTATGAAACCAGCTCGGGGACAATTGCCCAGCAGGAGTTTACCTATGTAGAAGTACCGGCCGGACAGGGTGTTTATACCTGGAATGATTATAACGGAAACGGTATTCAGGAACTGGAAGAATTTGAAATCGCCGCTTTTCCGGATCAGGCCAAATTTATCAGGATCTTTTTACCCAACCAGATTTATATTAAAACCAGCCAGAACAAATTCTCCCAATCAGTTATCCTGAATCCGCTGCAGTGGCAGAATGAAAAAGGCATTAAAAAACTGCTTTCGTATTTCTATAACCAGACTTCGTATATTATGGACCGAAAAGTACGCAGTAATGGCGATCGTTTAGAACTCAATCCGTTTTATTCTTCAGAGGAGAATATACTGGGATTAAATTCCAGTTTCAGAAACAGTTTGTTTTACAATCGGGGCCGACAAAAACATTCTGTTACCTATTCGTATCTTATTAATAATGGGAAAAGCCTCCTTTCAGTGGGTTCTCAAAATGTAAAAAACAGTTCACATCAGATACAGTACACTCATTTGTATCAAAAAAGCTGGCTGTTTAACTTTTTTACCAAAACCATTAAGACTAATTTAATTTCCCAGGATTTTGAAGAAAAAAATTATGATTTAAAAGGATACCAGCTGGCACCTAAAATCAGTTATTTGTTCTCAAAAAACATGAGCCTGGATTTCTTTTATGAATTTCAGAATAAAGAAAATCAGATTGGAAATTTGGAAACTTTAACTCAAACCCGACTGGGAACATCCTTTTCATTTGCAGGCGAAAAGAAAGTGACGGTAAACGGGGAATTTTCTTTTTACGAAAATAAATTTAACGGAAATGAGTTTTCGTCTGTTGGTTTTCAAATGCTTGAAGGGCTTCAGGCAGGTCAAAACCTGGTATGGAAATTACTGTTACAAAAAAATATCACCCAGTTTCTGGACGTAAATTTAAACTACCAGGGACGGAAAAGTGAGACCGGTACTGCCATTCATACCGGCAATGTTCAACTGCGGGCTTATTTTTAACTGGTGCTGAAAAACGTATGAATTAATTTCATACTTTTAATAAGAAATTTAAACGCTGACCACCATGAAAAAATTTGTATTACTTTGTTTTATAGTAGTTTTATCTACTAATTTCTATGCGCAGGAAACCACTGCAAAAGAGGCTAAGAGCAAGACAGAAGCTTCTGCCAAAAAAGCGAAAGCAAAAGCCGACAAAGCTTCGGCAGATGCCAAAAAAACAAAAGCGGAAGCCGATAAACAAACCGCAAAAGCGAAAAAAGAAACGGCAGACGCTGCTAAAAAAACAGCAGATAAAGAAGCGGTAAAAGCAAAAAGCGATGCTAAAAAAGCAGCCTCAAAAGCCGATGATGCAAAAGCAGACGCTAAAAAAGCCACCGCTAAAGCTGACGATGCTAAAAAAGATGCAGCCAAAGCAAAAAAATCAGCCACAAAGACTTTAAAAGAAACCAATGAAAAAGCTCCGAAAACACCGGACAAGGTTACGGGCGAGTACAACGGTAAAAAAGTGTATACAGGGCCAAAAGGCGGCAAATATTACATTAACAAAAACGGAAATAAAACGTATATTCAGGATTAAAAATGTTTTTCACGGCATTCAAAAGGGACTGATCATTTTTTGTAAGCTTCGGAAAAGCACCATGTTTATAGAATAGGGCAAATGTTTCCAATACCAATATAAAGCTCCGGAGGAGCGGCATATAGCATAAATTGCAAAAAATATGTCACACCTCTGGAGCTTTTTTTCATTTTCTTATTGAAATTCTATAAATATTGTCCCCCCTCCGGGGTTTATCATAGAGTTTTTTTTAGCAAATAGTATCTTTTACTCAAAGAGGCTGTCTCAAAAGTGAGGCAGCTTTTTTGTTTCGGCAGGGCAGCATTCGAAATTGTCCTTAACACACAAGTAACTTTATTTGCAAAATCTTCCTTTTTTAAATTGCTTTTTAACGAAAAATAAAGCCTTATAACCGCTGTAGAGTTAATAATTTAGTAATATGTGCCAAATAACAACAGAAGCTTATTTCTTTATCTTCGTTTTTTAAAAAGCGTTAAAAATTATGAGCATTGACTATTCTGCGAACAAAACCATTTTAGTTGCCCCTTTAAACTGGGGTCTGGGCCATGCTACAAGATGCATTCCAATCATTAAAGCGCTTCAAGAAAATAATTTCATTCCGATTATTGCTTCTGATGGTGTTGCGCTGGCTTTATTGCGAAAGGAATTTCCATATGTACAAACCCTCGAATTACCTTCTTATCATATTGAATATGCTAAAAATGGTAAAAATTTTAAATGGAAGCTTATTAAGAATCTTCCCAAAATGATAACTGCCATTTTAGACGAGAAAAAAATGGTAAACAGCTGGATCAAAAAACACGGTATTGATGGTATTATTTCTGATAATCGTTTAGGGGTTTTCAGTAAAAAAGTACCTTCTGTTTTTATGACCCATCAGCTGAATGTGATGACCGGAAACACGACCTGGTTTACCAGTAAATGCCATCAGCATGTTATAAAGAAATATACCGAATGCTGGGTTCCTGATTCTGATAATGCCGTAAACCTTACGGGAGACTTAGGTCATGTTAAAACAAACGATCTGAACCTAAAATACATTGGCCCTTTGAGCCGAATGAAAAAAAAGGAAACGCCAATAGTATACGACCTCATGATTATTTTATCAGGCCCTGAACCGCAGCGTACTTATCTCGACCTGAAACTTCAAAAAGAAGCCGCCCGTTTTAACGGTAAAGTTGTTTTTGTACAGGGAATTGTTGAGAAAACACAGGAAAAATGGCAGGCCGGAAATGTGACTTATTACAATTTTATGAACTCAAAACAGTTAGAGCAGACCTTTAACGAAAGTGAAATGGTACTCTGTCGTTCTGGTTATACTACGGTTATGGACCTCGCAAAACTAGGTAAAAAAGCTTTTTTTATACCTACTCCCGGACAATATGAGCAGGAATATCTGGCTGTAAAACTTCAGGAAGAAAATATCGTACCCTATGCTATGCAGGACGACTTTACGATTGAAGATTTATCAAAGGTAAAGTCGTTTACAGGTTTGTCTCAATTTAAAAATGATATCGACTGGGACTTGTTATTTAGTGTTTTTGAAGATCATCTTTAGAAGTTAAACTGCGCTTGCAATCTTAGCACATTTCCTTGCTGTCTGTTTATTGGAAGCGCACTGTCTTCAAAAGTTCTGTCTGCGATTACGTATTGTGCCGTTAACTCAAAAGCTTTGATGGGCTGCCATTCGACACCAATTTCGTAATCTCTTACCAAATAACTTCTGGCATCTTTCTCATATTTTTTTCCTCCATCATAATATTGAAATTTTACGAAAGGATAAATACGCTGTTTTTTAATATCCCATTTGTAATTTAATAAAACGTAACCTCCGTTTAAATCGGTTTCATCAACAGTATTGGTAGCGGGATTATACTTAGGTCCTTTACCAATATTGTATTCTGTCTGAATTCCGAAAGGTCTTGGATACAGAACAAATGTTGCTCCTATTCTCTGATCTTTCACATACTGTGGATCGTTTACCGTAACACCCGATGAAATTTCTCCGGTAAAAGCCCATTTTCCGGTATATGCCTGAATTCCCGGTTCGATGATCTGGCTCCCAATCACAAAGGGATACGTTACTCTTGTGACTACATTTAAATCTCTGTTTCCGTCTATTTTATTGGCAATTTGTCCATTGTAAACCCCTAATGCAAAAACCCCAAAATCACCAGAACCTTTATATCCGTCTCTAACCAGCATCTCAAAACGTTTTCGTATCTCGGCTGGAGCCCAGTAAAAGAATATCCCTAAATCACGCTCATTGGCTATAGAACTGTTTATACCATCAGCACGATCTAAGCTTAAACGCTGTGAACTAGACTGCATGTTTTCAAATCCGTATGGAATTTTACTTTGTCCAACACGCACACGGTATTCTCTTAGTTTATCAAAAGACACATCAAAATACAAGTCGCGAATTTGCACAAAGTTCTGAACTCCGGTACTTGGTGAACTGGCAAAATCCGGCTGAAAATAGAAAAATACATTGGGATGAACCTGTCCTGAAAACACTAAACGTGCACGACGAATAAAAAGTCCGTTATTTGCTTTTGCATCTGGAGCTGTAGAAGTAGTTCCCCAGGATTTATCGCATTGATCGCAGGAAACTTTATCGTTTGTAGAAAGCAGACCGTTGTATCGAATCTGTGCATAACCTCTTAGAGAGATTCTGTCGTACCAGTGTTCTTCAATTCCTCCTCCCGATTTAGTGTCTGGAAGTTTTGCCTTGTTGATAGAATCTAAAATACGCATTACTTCGTTTTTTACATCCTGTTTATTTAATTCTTGTTTGTTTGTTTCTTGTGCATTTACCATGCAAGTCAGCAGTAATAAAACGGCTGCTATTTTTCTTTTTATCATTAGTTCTCTAATTCCCTTAATTTCAGGATGCAAAGATGACGCACCTGTGTTAAGAAATCATTAACCAGATGTTATTATAATAAAAATTTAATGTTAGCGACTGAATCCGTTTGTTGATTTAATGTTAAGTGCCTTTATTTTAGGCCTTTTAATATAAATCAGGTTACGATTTTTTAACGTCGTTCTTTTGCGCTTTAAATGCTTTTTCGAGTGTAAAAGAGAATTCTGAACCAATTCCGAATTCACTTTCTACGTATACTTTTTCTTTATGTGCTTCAATAATATGTTTTACGATTGCCAGTCCTAAACCGGAACCTCCTTCAGAACGTGTTCCGCTTTTATCAACACGGTAAAAACGTTCAAAAAGTCGTGGAATATTTTGTTTTTCAACCCCTTCCCCGTTATCACTAATACGAATTAAGACTTTTTTCTTGGTTAAATTAACCACACCAACTTCAGTCAGACCGCCTTCTTTTCCATATTTAACAGAGTTTACGATCAGGTTTTCTAAAACCTGCTGAATCCTGTCCTGATCCCCGCGCACTACAACCGACTGCACGTTTTTGCTTTCAAAAGCCAGTTTGATTTTCTTTTTATCGGCTTTCATTTCCAGCAGATCGAATACATTCTGAATCAACTCAACAATATCAAAATCGGTCATATTCAAATCTAAATCACCCGATTCTAATTTCGTAATCATATCCAGATCTTCTACTATATAGATAAGACGCTCCACTCCTTTTTCGGCACGCTTCAGGTATTTTTTCCGAATGTGTTTATCATCCATAGCGCCATCCAGTAAAGTAGAAACATACCCCTGAACGGTAAACAATGGTGTTTTTAACTCATGGGAAACATTTCCTAAGAACTCTCTTCTGTACTGCTCGCGTATTTCAAGCATTTCAATTTCCAGTTTTTTATCGGTTGCAAACTTTTTCACCTCACGCGAAAGTGTTTCCATATCGGTAGTAATAGGCTGATTGATCAGATTGGTAGATTCCAGCAAAGAAACCTCATCGTAAATTTTCTTAACCCTGCGATAGATAAAACGTTCAACACGGTATTGCAAAACCAAAAAGGAGAATATGTAGATAACCAAAATGAAAACTATTCCAAATGCAATTTGATGTCTGAGCTCATTTTTATAAAACAAAGACATTAACATCAATACGAAACCAGTTGAAAAAAGACTGATATATAAAGCCGATTTTATGGCAAACTTGTATGTTTTTTTAAAATTAATTTTCATTGAAATTATTTAATCATTAAGAGATTAAAAGAAATTAAGTATAACTCAAAAACCACATAAAAAACTGAAGCCAGGTAAACTTCGGTTCCTTATATGGTTTAAATGTATTGAATATTTTTAAAAGAATCTGAACGGATTTAAATCTTAACCAAAATTCCGAAATACCTTAGCAATTTAGTATGTCAGAACAGCATCTGTGAAATCTAAACTTCAAATTTGTAACCAACCCCTTTTATGGTTTTGAAAAGGTCTTCTCCTATTTTCTCGCGCAGTTTTCGGATATGAACATCTATTGTTCTGCCTCCTACCACAACTTCGTTACCCCACACTTTATCCAGGATTTCATCTCTTTTAAAAACTTTTCCAGGTTTTGAAGCTAACAGATAAAATAATTCGAATTCTTTTCTTGGTAAAGCAATTTCTACATTGCCTTTAATGATTTTATACTCTTCGCGGTTAATCTCTATTCCGCCTACATTTAATGTATCGGTAGTAACTTCTTGTTCTTTTAACCTTCTTAACAAAGCCTTTACTTTAGAGACCAGTAATTTTGGTTTGATAGGCTTAGTAATATAGTCGTCAGCACCAGCGTCAAAACCAGCTACTTGCGAGTAGTCCTCGCTTCTGGCTGTAAGAAATGTTATGATAACGTTATTTAATTCGGGAATTTTTCTAATATGCTCACAAGCTTCCATTCCGTCCATTTCTGCCATCATCACGTCCATAATAATTAATTCCGGCAATTCTTTCTGAGCCTTAGCTATAGCGTCTTTTCCATTAGAAGCTGTAACAATCTGGTAGCCTTCCTGAGCAAGGTTATAGCCAACGATTTCTAAGATATCTGGTTCGTCGTCAACTAATAAAATCTTAGTTTGTGTTTTTTTCATAAATAGCAAAAATTGAGATTTTTACATCAAATCTTCTTAAATATTTATCCGATGTTTTTTATTTCACAGGGTAAATATAGTAACAAAAGAACCTTAAAAAATTGGTGTTAACGGTAATTTAATCTGGTAACAATTTGATAATCTTAACAACACAAAAACATAACAAGTACATAACATGGACTTCACGGTGCGTATCTTTCTTTGCACAAAAATAAATTAAACACAACACTCTAATGAAATTCAATTTAAGATTTCTATTTATTGCATTATTTATTTGTACGGTTTCGGTCGCACAAAACAAAGGTACAATTTCTGGCGTTCTCTCCGACAAAGAAATGAACAACGATCCGCTGCCTTTTGCAAATGTTTTAATTAAAGGTACAAACATTAGCGTAAATACAGACGTTGACGGAAAATATTCCATAAGCGTAAATCCTGGAAACTATACTTTAATTTTTAGTTTTTTAGGATATGAATCTAAAGAAGCTCCGGTTACGGTAAAAGCAAACGAAACCGTAGTAATCAATCAGGCTCTTTCTTCAGGAAGTTTTACTTTAAAAGATGTAGTTGTAAAATCTACAACAGCAAACAAACAAAAAGAATCCGCATTATTACTGGACCAAAAAAATGCCGTTTCATTTAAAGCTGCCATTGGTGCTGAAGAAATCTCCAGAAAAGGGGTTAACGACGTAGCCAATGCTGTGGCAAAAGTAAGTGGTGTATCTAAACAGGATGATTCGGGAAATGTTTTTGTAAGAGGTCTAGGCGACCGTTACAATGTTACAACATTAAACGGACTTCCGTTACCATCAAACACTCCGGCCAACAAAAACATACTTTTGGATATTTTCTCTACCAACATTGTAGACAACATTGCCATAAGCAAAACATTTGAAGCTCAAAACTATGCTGACTTTGGCGGTGCCAATATTGACATCAGCGCTAAAAAATTCAGCGGAAAACCTTTTATCAGTTTTTCAATTGGAACAGGAGCCAACACCAATGTTTTAGAACAGGATCATTTCTATCTGCAGGACGGACCAACTTACACCGGATTCAAAAAAGCCGGTATACCAAGCGCTCCGCTTCAGCCTTACAGTTATGCAACAAGCTGGGACAGACAAGAGAGCAAAAACATACTGAACGCTTTCTACACTTTATCAGGAGGAAAAAAATTTGAAATCAGCGACGAAAGTTCTATCAGCACTTTTGTTACCGGTTCATTCAGTGCCAGAAACAAATATACTGAAGGATACAGCAGAGGAGGTATTACTTCTGACGGAGATATCTTTTCTGATTTTATCAGAACAGCTTACAAACACAGCACCACCACAACGGTTATGGGTACAGCTGATTATAAAATCAACAACAAAAACTCGATCTTCTTTACTTCTTTATTCTTAAATTCAAGCGACCAGGATTACAGCGAATACGAAGGAACAAACCAAAATTTTGATGGTGGTGGAGACGCTCAACAGCAGATTACGGGTTTCATTAAACGTGGAACTTTTGAAAGAACACAATTAATCGTAAACCAGTTAACAGGAAAAAATAAATTCAACGATCAGTGGAATTTAAACTGGGGAGTAGGATACAGTATCTCTAACAGTGCGGTTCCGGATCGTATGCAGAATTCTTTTGTATTGGCTCCTAATGCTGTAGATTATACGTTCTTTACCAATTCAAATATTAATAACCACCGATTTTTCCAGGACTTAAAAGAAAATGAAATCGCAGCTAATCTGGCTCTTTCTTATAACTTCAAAAAAGGAAGTGATGATACTTACAAAGGAAAAGTAACGGTTGGTTATTCCGGAAAATTCAAAGATGTAGATTACAACATGGAACAATATTCATTCTTCCCAAACAGAACTACAATTTCTTTTCCTAAAGAAGACATACACCATGTAGATAATTATTTAGATCCTGCACACTGGGGTTCATCTTACTCCAACAGAATTCACCAATTGTATACTGGAAATCTGGATGTTAATGCTGCATTTGCTAACGTACAATATTCTTTAACGGACAGATTGAGTGTAATACTAGGTGCCAGATTAGAACAACTGACTCAGAATGTTTTTTACATCACAACTACTGTTCCGGGCGGTGATAATTCTGATGATTCTAAGTTTAATATTTTACCTAGTTTGATTTCAAAATACACCCTGACTGAAAAACAGAATTTAAAATTCTCTGCCAGTAAAACGTATACACTGCCTCAGTTTAAAGAAAAAGTGCCAATTATTTACGAAGATGTTGCACAGGCATATGAAGGAAATCCAAGATTATATGCTTCAACAAATTACAATTTCGATTTAGGATGGGAGTATTTCCCTAAAGCCGGAGAGTTAATTTCGGTAACAGCATTTGGAAAAATCATCCAAAATCCTATCAACGAAATGTTCCTGAATTCTTCTTCAAATGATATTTCTTATGCTAATACAGGAGACAAAGGAACAGTAGCAGGGGTTGAAGTAGAATTTAGAAAAGACATTTTTGAAATTGAAAAGAATGACAACTTAAAGACAAAACTTTCGTTTGATGCCAACGGATCGTATTTATACACTAATCAGGATCTAAGCAACGATAAAGTAAACAATGAAAATGACTTTGGAGCTAACTTTACTTTTACAGAAAGTAAGTTAACCGGAGCTTCTAATTTTCTTGCCAATGCTAACCTTTCGTTCCTGAATGAATTTTCAGAAAACAAAAACATTTCTGCAACGGTATCTTATTCTTACTTCTCAGATAAGTTAGCCGTAATTGGAACTTCAAGAGTTGGAAATATGGTGGATAAAGCGGTAAATAAATTAGACTTTATTTTCAATACAAGTTTAACCAAAAGCTTAAAGTTAGGTTTCATTTACAACAACATCCTTAACCCGACTTTCGAGCGTGTACAGGAGCAGGGAAAAGTACCAGGAAAAGAATCTGTGGGTGACATCATTGTGACATCTTACAAAGCAGGTTCTGATCTTAGACTTACTTTAAACTATACATTCTAAAAAAGAAATTTCAGATATACCAAAAGGTGATCAGCAGTGCTGATCACCTTTTTTTATTACCGCCAAACTTCAATGTAAATTTTACATTAAGCAGAGTTGTTTTTTACAGAAGATACTTAATATATTGTTAATGCCGTCTTAACTCAGCAAAAACATATGTTCGTTTACTTTGCCTCAATAAATAAAACAATAAAACACAACAAAAATGAAAAAAAGTTTTTTTGCAATGGCTGCAATATTAGGACTTGCTTTAACAAGCTGTAGTTCTGATGATAACAACAAAGACGATAACAAAAGTAGTTTCGTTTTAAAAGTGGACGATTTAAAAGGTAACATCAACGATGGTACTGTTACTTTAGACGCAACTCAAACTTACACTTTAACTGGAGCTTTAGTTGTTAAAGGTGGAGCAACTTTAGTTATTCCAGCTGGAACCGTAATCAAAAGTTCTCCTAGTGTTGACCCTACTGCTTTATATATTGCTGTAGAAAGAAATGCAAAAATCAACATCAATGGTACAGCTGCTAAACCAGTTATCATGACATCTGGAAAAGCAAGTCCGGCTCAAAGTGACTGGGGTGGATTAATTATCGCTGGTAATGCTAAAGTAAATACTGGAGATAACGGTACATCTGAAGTAGGTTCTTTAAGCTACGGAGGTAATGACAATGCAGATTCTTCTGGAAATATCAACTTCTTAAAAATTTCTTACACTGGTTCTAAATATACTTCTGAAAAAGAATACAATGGAGTTTCTTTCTTTGGAGTAGGTTCTGGAACAGTAGTATCTGATATCTACACTTTCGAAAGTGGTGATGACGCAATTGAGTTCTTCGGTGGTGCTGTAAATGCTTCTAACTTAGTAATGATAAACTCATATGATGATTCTTTAGACTTTGCTGACGGATGGCAGGGTACTGCTACAAATGTTTACATTAAAGGTGTAACTAAAGCTGGTGTTGAAGGTTCTACTAACGCAAAAGATCCAAGTGGAGCTGTTCCAATGACTAACGCTAAAATCGTAAACATCTCTATCGTTAAAGGTGGTGATACTTTCTTAGCTGATGAAAAAGCAATCAACTACAAAGAAGGTGGTGGAAAACAAGCTTACACAAACTTATATGTTGCTGACGGAATGCCTGCTGCTTTAACTAAATTATCTACGGATGCTGGTGCAGTTGCAAATATCGCTGCTGGTAACTTTACTATCACAGACTATACTTTTGGAGCTTCTGTAACTTCTTTTGATGGTGCTAAATTATCAGGAAAAACTACTGGTGCAACTGGTGCGGGTGCGGGTGCTGAGTTACCATCCTGGGCTAACTGGACTAAGTAATTATAACAGCTTATAGTTTTCCAATAAAGACTTAAATTAGTTTAGTTGGTTTCTAATAACTTCGAATACAAAATGTTAAAAACATCCTAAATTATTAGGATGTTTTTTTTTGGCGTACTTTTTGCACTTTTTTTTGTATATTTACAATATCCAAATTAAAGCGATGGCAAAAAACTACTTTTATATTACATTCATATTGGCATTTTTCTTTACTCTTAGTGTTTCGGCACAGGACAGTAAACAATTACCAAAGACTCAGGACACAGCGGTTATTGAGGGGCTCAGCCTTTATCCTAACCCGGTTCTAAACGGAAAAGTATATATTTCCTCTAAAAATGATTTAGAAAAAGAAGTCATTGTTTTTGACATCCTTGGAAAAAAAGTACTTCAGGCCCATTTAACTACAAAAGAATTAAATGTCTCCGACTTAGCTCCCGGTGTTTATATCATAAAAATAACCGAACAGAGTGCCTCGGCAACACGAAAACTCATTATTCGATAAATATAAAAAAAGCTCCCTTCAGGAGCTTTTTTTAGTTTACAGTCTGAGTCACAGTTTTCATATAATGGAAACAATGAAAACTGCGGCTGAAAACTGCGACTGAAAACTAAAAACAATATCTTTGCACAAAAAAGTTTTGATTACAGCCAGCGATATATTTACCATTTCAAGCCATAAACAATTTGAAAAAACAGCATTAAAAGTTTTTCGCTTTCAATATGCCAACAATACCGTGTATCGCGATTTCTGTGATTTTTTAAATACTGATGTTCAGAAAGTAAAATCACTCGAACAAATCCCGTTCCTGCCTATTCAGTTTTTTAAAAGCCATGAAGTAGTATCCAGCCCAAACCCTGCACAGGTTACTTTTACCAGCAGCGGTACCACAGGCATGGTTACCAGCCGGCATTTGGTGACCGATGTTTCCCTATATGAGGAAAGTTACCGCAAAGGTTTTTCACAGTTTTATGGCAATATCGAAGATTACGTTGTTTTAGCCCTTTTACCTTCTTATCTCGAACGAGAAGGGTCCTCGCTTATTTATATGGTTGAAGATCTTATAAAACTCTCCAATCAGCCTGAAAGCGGCTTTTATCTGCACAATCACGACGACTTAATTAAAAAGTTAACCGAACTGGACGAAGCAGGCCAAAATGTAATTCTGATTGGTGTTACTTATGCTTTATTGGATTTAATCGAAAAACATCAGTTTCAGCTTCAAAATACCATTATTATGGAAACCGGAGGAATGAAGGGTAAACGTAAGGAAATGATTCGTGAAGAACTGCATGAAATACTCTGTAAAGGTTTTGGTGTTTCCTCTATTCATTCCGAATACGGAATGACCGAACTTTTGGCCCAGGCTTATTCTTTAGGCGAAGGCGTTTTTGAATGTCCTTCATGGATGCACATTTTAGTTCGCGATCCCGAAGATGCTTTAACCTACATTCAGGACGGAAAAACAGGCGGTATCAATGTTATCGATTTAGCCAATATTAATTCCTGCTCTTTTATAGCCACTCAGGATTTAGGCAAAAAAAATCCCAACAACTCTTTCGAGGTATTGGGACGTTTTGATAATTCTGATATTCGCGGCTGTAACCTGATGGTTCTTTAGAATGGTTTAACCGTTGATTTGGTTAATCGTTTAATCGTTAATTATGACTATCAATCAATTAAACAAAAAAACATTCTCCAAATACATCGACTGCAAACCAAATTCTAATTCTACCTACGAGACATTCCTACGGAATGATTTTTTTTCAATAAAAAAATCCCAATATTCTTTTAGAACATTGGGATCTATATATTTGATTTAAAAGACTCTGACAGATCGATTAAACAATTAACCGATTAAACAGTTAAACCATTTAAACCACTCTGATCACAAAATAATTTTTCTTTCCGCTCTGCAGCAATACAAACTGATTGTTGATCAGGTCGTTTGTTGTAAGCGCATAATCTTCTTTTATTTTCTCTCTGTTAACAGAAATGGAGTTAGCTGTCAAAGCACGTCTCGCTTCTCCGTTTGATTTAAAAAAACCTGTTTTTTCATTTAGGACCGTAATAATATCCAAACCGCTTTCTAAATCTGTTTTGGTAATTTCAGCCTGAGGAACTCCGTCAAAAACTTCTAAAAAAGTAGCCTCGTCTAATTTCTTCAAATCTTCTGCCGTAGAGTTTCCGAACAAAATATTTGAAGCCTGAATTGCTTTTTCCAACTCTTCTTTACTGTGTACAAAAATGGTAATTTCTTCAGCCAGTTTTTTCTGCAAAACTCTCAGGTGAGGAGCTGCCTGATGCTCTGCAATCAGCGTTTCAATAGTTTCTTTATCTAAGAAAGTGAAAATTTTAATATATTTTTCGGCATCTGCGTCCGTAGCATTTACCCAAAACTGGTAAAATTTGTATACAGAAGTTTTATCAGCGTCCAGCCAGACATTCCCCCCTTCTGATTTCCCGAATTTTGATCCGTCTGCTTTTGTAATTAATGGCGTCGTTAAGGCAAAAGCTTTGGCGCTTTCTCCTCCCATTCTGCGAACTAATTCCGTACCCGTGGTAATATTTCCCCATTGATCAGAACCTCCCATCTGTAAAAGACAGTTGTTATTTTTATACAAATGGTAAAAATCATATCCCTGAATTAACTGATAAGTAAACTCTGTAAACGACATTCCTTCTCCTTCTCCGCTCAATCTTTTTTTAACAGAATCTTTTGCCATCATATAATTTACTGTGATACGTTTTCCAACTTCACGGGCAAAATCAATAAATGAAAACTCTTTCATCCAGTCATAGTTATTTACCATAACCGGAGCATTCGGTTCATTTGAATTAAAATCTAAGAAACGGGACAAAACACTTTTGATTCCGGCCACGTTTTTAGCGAGGGTTTCTTCATTTAGCAGGTTTCTTTCGTCAGATTTTCCAGAAGGATCTCCGATCATTCCGGTCGCACCTCCTACAAGGGCAATTGGCTGATGACCAAAATTCTTTAAATGAACCAGTAAAATAATCTGAACCATACTGCCTATATGCAGTGAATCTGCCGTAGGATCAAAACCAATATAGGCCGATGTTACCTCTTTTAGCAATTGTTCTTCCGTTCCTGGCATGCTATCATGGTATAAACCGCGCCATTTTAATTCTTCAACTAGATTCTTCATTTTTTAAATATTTTGCGCAAATATAATCAATGGTAATGCAATGACAAAAAGCAATACCAAATCAGACGTAATAAAATCAAAATAAAAAGTCTGAACAAAAAAACTAAAAATGAGGAAAACCGTAAAAATTACTACTCTTTTTTCTTTAGATTAGCCCCACAAAAAAACATACCAATGAAAAAATATTTCTTACTTATTTTATTTCTTTATTTATCAGCCATTAATGCCCAGGTTAATTTCGAAAAAGGGTATTTTATTTCTAATAACGGCCAGCGTACAGAATGCTTAATCCGAAATCTGGACTGGAAAGACAATCCAACTGATTTTAGATACAAAATAGATCCTAACGACAAAGACTATATAACCGAAACCATTGGAAATGTATCTGAATTTGGAATTGGCAGTACTGTTACCTTTAAAAGAGTAAAAGTAAAAATAGACCGTTCAAGCGATGATTTAGCCAAAATATCCCAAACCGGAAAACCAGTCTGGGAAGAGAGTACGCTTTTTCTTCGCATATTAGTAAAGGGAGATGCATCGCTGTACTCCTACAGAGAAGCAAATCTTTTCAGATATTTCTACGAAACCAGACAAACGCCTCTTGAACAGCTTGTTTACCTTAGATACATTGATACACAAAGTGACAATCCTAGTAAAAACGTAAAAGAAAACACTTATTTCAGACAACAGCTGAACCTGAATGTAAGATCGGCTGCTATTACAGACAATGACATCAAAGGTCTGTCTTACAACAAATCAGATCTTACAAAATACTTTGTAAAATACAATAATGTTCCTGAGAAAAAAGAAGACAAAGAACAAATCAAAACAGGCAAAAGTCAATATTTTGTAAAAGTAACAGCAGGCGTGAGCTCTACATCACTTTCATTAAGCAGTACTTCTCTTCCGTACCGAAATGCAAAAATGGATGGTAAAACGAATTTCAAAATAGGACTTGAGGGCGAATATGTACTTCCGTTTAACAATAACAAATGGAGTGTTTTCATCAATCCAATGTATCAAAAGTACGAAAACAACAAATCTTACAGCCTGCCGGGTCTTTTTCCAACCTCTCCTCTTGAAAACCACACTGTAGATGTTGAATATACCGCAGTACAGGTACCTATTGGTGTACGTCATTACCTTTTCCTGAACCAAAGCTCAAAACTGTTTATCAATGCGGCCTTTGCTCTTGATGTAGCCAATAAAGCTTCTGTAGTGTACGATGAGTCCATACATAATGACAGTAAAACAGGAACCAATTTAGCCCTTGGTTTTGGATACAACTTCAAAAACAAAGTTAGTGTTGAAGCCCGATTTAATACCAAGAAAGAATTAATGGCAGATTACAATGATTTCTCGGCAAAATATAATGCCTTCGACGTGGTATTCGCCTACACTATTTTCTAAAATTTTAAAAAACACCGTTACAAAATAACTAAAGCAGTTAACCGTCTTAATTTTCGGTTAACTGCTTTTTTTTAGAAGCAATTCTATTAATTGAGTCACATTTACTCAAAAATAGTATCTTTACAAAATGGTATTAGTAACTGGCGGAACAGGTTTAGTAGGCTCACATTTATTGCTTCATTTAATTGAAAATGGAGAAAATGTGCGGGCTGTTTACCGAAATGAAAGCAGCATTCAAAAAGCCCGGTCTGTTTTTGAACTGTATCAAAAAACAGATCTGTTTGATAAAATAGAATGGCTTGAAGCCGACATTCTGGACATTCCCTCTCTGGAAACTGCTTTTAATGGCATTGAGTATGTTTATCATTGTGCCGCACTGATTTCTTTTGATCCAAAAGACGAAGAGGCTCTTCGAAAAATTAACATCGAAGGAACGGCCAATCTGGTCAATTTTTCTATTGCCCTGGAAATCAAAAAATTCTGCTATGTTAGTTCAATTGCAGCCCTTGGAGATCTGGCCGCACACGAAACTTATATTACCGAAGAAACCGACTGGAATCCTGAAAAACCGCACAGTGATTATGCTATTTCAAAATATGGCGCCGAAATGGAAGTATGGCGCGGACACCAAGAAGGCCTGGAAGTGATTATCGTCAATCCTGGTGTGATCCTGGGACCTATTCCAAAAACAAAAAACAAACAGCAGGGAAGCGCTGAATTATACACAAAAGTAGCTAACGGACTTTCCTTTTATACGCTTGGCAGTACCGGTTTTATTGCTGTCGATGATGTCGTAAAAACAGCATATCAGTTAATGAAAAGCACTATCAAAAACGAACGTTTTACTTTAATTGCTGATAATATTGTTTTTAAAGATATACTCAACACTGTTGCTGAAGCTTTAAACGTTAAAAAACCACATCGACATGCCTCTCCGGCTTTAATGAATTTCCTATGGATTATCGACGGATTTTTCTCTAAACTGTTTTTTCTAAAAAGAAGCATTACAAAAGCTACCGCTAAAGCCTCCTATTCGACAAATCTGTATTCTAATGAAAAAATAAAAACCGCTCTGGGAACGGTTTTTCTGGATGTGCATCAATATGTAAAAAACATTTCAAGATTATAAAATTTATCTTTTTTGTCTGTTTTTTATCATCTGTTGTCTTATTGAATCAATATTTATGGGTTTCGCCTCTTTCTTCTTAACGGAATCTTTGGCTATTTCTTTAGGTTTATTCTTAGCAGCTTTCTTGGCTTTTTTCTCTTCAAGGGTAACAATAGAATCTGCAGCCCGCTGTACTTTAGCCAATCGCTTACCAACCTCATCGAACATTTCTTTGTAATTCTCGTAATCTGCCGCATAATATATATTGTTCTGGGCAAACTGAAGGCTGTCGACTTTATATTTCTTAAGAATAAACTTTGTAGGGTTGGTTTCTGTAGAATCCAGCAGCTCCTGATGCTGGTATTTCATAGCTTCCAGAATCGATAAATCATACATAATGGCAATCATTTTCTCTTTCTCAATAAGTTTAGCAGGCTGTTTTACAACCTCTTTTTTACAACTTACAGAAAGAAACAAAACCAATAGTATTACTAAACAATTTTTCATTTCAGCTTTTTATCTGTCAAACAATAATCGTTTTCCGGCACGGATATCTTTTACTTTAAAATTATTATAAACCAGTTCTCCGTTTACAAAAGTATGGGTAATTCTTGATTTAAAAGTAGTATTTTCAAATGGCGACCATCCGCATTTGTACAATATATTATCTGTTTTTACACTCCATGGCAGACTTGGATTTACAATTACCAAATCAGCAAAATAACCTTCTTTGATAAATCCTCTTTTTTCGATCTTGAAAATCTTAGCCGGATTGTGACACATTTTTTCCACAATTTTCTCGACACTGATTTTACCCTGATGATGTGCTTCAAACATGGCCACCACAGCGTGCTGTACAAGAGGCCCTCCTGAAGGGGCTTTTAAATACGACTGCAGTTTTTCTTCTTTAGTATGAGGTGCATGATCTGTTGCAATAACATCAATTCGGCCGTCATTTAGGGCTTTCCAAAGTTCCGCACGGTCCTCGGCAGTTTTAACAGCAGGATTCCATTTAATGAAATTTCCTTTTGTTTTATAATCTTCATCTGTAAACCAAAGATGGTGTACGCAGACCTCTGCGGTGATTTTTTTATCTTCTAACGGAATTTTATTAGTAAACAATTCCATTTCTTTAGCAGTAGAAAGATGAAAAATATGAAGCCTCGCCCCTGTTCTTTTTGCCAGGGCCACCGCTTTGGAGGACGATAGATAACAGGCTTCGGCGCTGCGGATTAAATTATGTGCCGTTACCGGAACATCATCACCGTATTTCTCTTTAAATTCTGCAAGATTGTTCTGTATGGTAGTTTCATCTTCACAGTGTACAGCGATTAACATTGGGGTACTTGAGAAAATTTTTTCCAAAGTTTCTTCTCTGTCAACCAGCATATTTCCCGTTGAAGAACCTAAGAAAATCTTGATTCCGGCCACATTTTTTGGGTTCGTTTTCAAAACTTCTTCCAGATTATCGTTGGTAGCCCCCATCATAAACGAATAATTCGCGAATGATTTTTGAGACGCTGTCTGATATTTATCTTCCAGAATTTCCTGTGTAACAGCATTGGGAACGGTATTAGGCTGTTCGATAAAAGAAGTAATCCCGCCCGCAACTGCAGCTCTGGATTCTGATTCAATATCTCCTTTATGAGTTAAACCTGGTTCTCTGAAATGCACCTGATCATCAATAGCACCCGGCATTAAATAATTTCCTTCGGCATCAATAACGATACAGTCTGATGTTTTTAAACTGATACTGTCTGCCACTTCAACAATAAGATCGTTTTCTATCAAAACATCTCCGTCAAAAATAGATCCTTCGTTTACAATTTTGGCATTTTTTATTAAAATCCTGTTCATCTCCTTCTTTTATAATGAATTGACTAACTTTTTTAATCTAAGGGAGATAACCCCCAATATGGCTTCTTTAATAATGGCGTTACTCATTTTTGACACTCCTTTTGTGCGGTCTGTAAAAATAATAGGCACTTCTTTTATCTCAAATTTAGCACAATAGGTTCTGTACTTCATTTCAATCTGAAAAGCATAACCCACAAATTTTATTTTGTTCAGGTTAATTTTTTCCAGAACTTCTCTTTTATAACAGACAAAACCCGCCGTAGCATCATGAATTTTCATCCCGGTAATGAATTTTACATATACCGAAGCAAAATAAGACATGAGAACACGGCTCAACGGCCAGTTTACCACGTTTACCCCTTTGACATAACGTGATCCGATGGCCAGATCGGCACCTCCGAAATGACAGGCATCATATAGTTTTTCAAGATCATTCGGGTTATGTGAAAAATCAGCATCCATTTCAAAAATGAAATCGTATTTACGTTCTAATGCCCATTTAAAACCATGAACATAAGCTGTTCCCAGTCCTGCCTTTTTTGCTCTTTTTTCAAGAAAAAGCCTTTCCGGAAATTCTTCCTGAAGCGCAATGACTTTATCTGCGGTATGATCCGGGGAATTATCATCAATAATTAACAGATGAAAAGGTTTATGTTGTGAAAGAACGGCTCTTATTATACTTTCTACGTTCTCAATTTCGTTATATGTGGGAATTATGACAATACTATCACTCATTTTTTTTTCGGTAATTTCACCGCAAAAGTAAACTTTTTATGGCATTCGGTTCATAATAAATACATAATAAAACTATTGATATAAAAAATTACTAATTTTGTGACGCTATGATTGAACACCTTCATCCCCGTATTATTGAAAACAAAGACTGGGCAACCGCATTGTTTGTCCTGACTTTTGCCGTTGTTGCCATGACAAAATCGGCTTATGAAACCCGTTTCTCGGAATTCAGCAAGCTTATTTTTTCAGATAAATATGCCAAAATTTATCGTGACAACAGTCATATGAAAAGCAGTTTTACGGTGGGTTTATTTTTCGTTCAGGTGATCTCTTTTGCGTTCTTTATTCAGCTTACGATGAATATTTTTGGACATGCTTCCAAAACCGACTGGATTTTGTTTATTCAGATTGCTACTTTTCTTCTTTATTTTATTCTGGCAAAGTATTTAGTCGAAAAAATTGTAGCCGCTTCGTTCAACATCGACGATTTTGTGGAGCTTTTTAATTTGCAAAAAGTTACCTACAGAACTTATATAGGCGTTTTAATCCTTCCGGTCAATGCTATTTTGTTCTATTATGACAATATTTCAACGATTGTACCCCTTACCGTTATTGGTATCTCACTGTGTATCAGCCTGTATTCTTATTTTATTTCAATTAAAACATATCAAAACGTAATAATCGGCAAGTTATTTTATTTTATTTTATATCTTTGCGCTCTTGAAATAGCCCCTTATTATTTTCTCTATTACTGGATAACAAAAGGGAGTGCTTAGAAAATGTTTATAATATGAAAGTGAAAACAATTTTGGTGTCACAGCCTGAACCTAAAGTGGAAAATTCTCCTTACTTTGAGCTCCAACAAAAACACAAAATAAAAATTGATTTCAGACCATTTATTCATGTGGAAGGGGTTAGCGCAAAAGAGATCCGATTACAAAAAATCGATCTTAATCATTACACTGCGATCATTTTAACAAGTCGAAATGCTGTAGATCATTTTTTTAGAGTGGCTGATGAAATGCGTTACAAAGTCCCTGAAGGATTGAAGTATTTTTGTCAATCTGAAGCAGTAGCATTTTACCTTCAAAAGTATGTTGTGTACAGAAAACGTAAAATTTACGTTGGAGCAAAAGATTTTGCAGATTTATCACCGCTAATCAAAAAGTACAAAGACGAGAAGTTTTTACTTCCTGCCTCTGATCAGTTAAATGCAGATGCTCCTGTAACCTTAAACGGCCTGAAAGTAGACTGGGCACAAGCCATTTTTTACAGAACTGTAATGAGTGACTTATCTGATCTTGCTGATGTTTATTATGATATTTTAGCATTTTTCAGTCCAACCGGAATTAAATCTTTATTTAAAAATTTCCCGGACTTCCAGCAAAACAACACCAGAATCGCAGTATTTGGAAGCACTACTCAAAAAGAAGCTCTGGATCACGGTTTAAGAATCGACATTCTTGCCCCAACTCCTGAAACACCTTCTATGACCATGGCTTTAGAAAAATACATAGCAGAAGCAAATAAAGGAAAATAACCTTTTATAAAACATACCATTTTTAAAATTCCAAATTCCAGCTTAATCAATTGGGATTTGGAATTTTTCTTTTTATCACCTTTTGTTTCCCGTGGTTGAAACACGGGTTATGTTTAAAACATCCGCGAAAGAAAACATAACCTGCGGTTTCAACCACAGGAACGCAATGAACTTCCGCAGCACATGTCTTGCAGTCGAATCTCAAATACCCACGATACATTTCCCGTAGTTAAAACCATGAGCTACGTTTTTGGAATTTGGAATTTAAAAAATTGGAATTTCCATTTCTACAGCATTTTACTTACATTTGATTTCTATTCAAAACCCAAACCACTAGAAATAGTTTCAAATTACAAGTCATGAAAATCAATTCCCTCTTAATTGAAATTGACGGTATCGACAAAGAAATCCTCCGTTATCTTATGGACGATGCCCGAAAACCTATTTTACAAATCGCTAATAAAATAGGCATTTCGGGAGCCGCTATTCACCAACGGTTAAAAAAACTGGAGCAGTCCGGTGTCATTTCAGGATCAAAATTTACGGTCAATCCAAAGGTTTTAGGGTATAACACCATGGCTTTTATTGGCGTATATCTTGACAAAGCTTCCCGAAACTCTGAAGCCGTAAAAGAACTAAGAAAAATCCCCGAAGTTCTGGAATGCCATTACACCACCGGAAACTGGTCAGTATTAATTAAAATTATCTGTCGTGACAACGAACATCTGATGCAGCTTTTAAACACCAAAATACAGGCTATTGAAGGGGTTTCGAGAACAGAAACTTTTATTTCGCTCGACCAGCAGATTGACAGGCAGATTCAGTTGTAAAAGAAGATGTTAATGGGAGAATTATACAATTAGAAAATTTCTTAAATACTAATTACAACAAACCAGACAGGCTGTAAAGGCCTGTTGGGTTTAATATCCGTAGTGAATCTAAAAACATGTCGGTTCATATTTAACTACAGCATAGCCTCTCTAACCGACAAAACAACCTGTGAATTAATCCAAAAAAAATATTCTGAAACTTGAAACTCTATACTATTAAGCTGGAAATAAAAACTGCAGTATGCTTTATGGCTTATTTTCTACTAGTTTATATTGCAGATAAAACAACACCAAGCGGCCCCTGCACTCCAGGACCAGGATTTTTATTAGCCTTACTTTCAATCCCCATAAGCATCCTTCTTATTGTGTTATTTCTTTTCAGATATTACAAATCCGGAAATAATAAATACTTAAACAGCATTGGTGTTTTAGCGGGACTATGGGCTCTTCTGTTTTGCATTCAAAAATTAGTGAATCTTTAAAAATCATATTGCTTCAAACCAAACTGATAAAACTTTTTAAGTGATTCCGTAATTTTCAGAACAAGACTCCTTACAGACCGGATATACAAACCTAATTTTAACAATAACCTAAAAGAGAATGAATTTTAAAATCAAACCAGAAATTAAGGCCGTTTTGTTTTTTATCTTTTGTTACCCGGCATTATATCTTATCAAAACTTTTCAGCCGCCTGGCAGTCCACACGGCCCCAACCTTAATGATGTATTTGTTTTGCTCTTAATTCCTGTTAGTATCCTCTATTGTATCATACTTCTTTTCCAATATTTCAAAACCGGAAACAAGGCTTACTTATATTCTATAGGCATTGTTATTACAATGTGTTTTCTGTTTTTTCATTCTTTATCACTCTTTTATTATTTCGTTTAAGCACAGCTGCCCAAATCTGTTTAGAAAATTTTCTATACAGCATAAAAAAATCCGACAAGCTTTGAACTTGTCGGATTTACTTAAAATCACCTAATTGGCTGACTATTTCATGATCTCATTAGTTTCGTCTGTTTCCAGCATAAATAGAGATATAGTACAACAACGTTGCAATAGATCCCAAAGCAGCTACCACATAAGTTCTCGCGGCCCATTTTAAAGCATCTTTAGCTCCTTCCTGCTCCTGCTGTGTAAGCATATGTTTATTTTCAAGCCATGCCAGCGCTCTGTTACTCGCATCATATTCTACCGGCAGTGTTACAATTGAAAAAAGAGTCGTCACAGCAAATATGACAATCCCTATTAACAGTAATTGCGGAAAACTCTTTATCATTAAAATCCCGGCCAGTAAAATCCATTGCATAAAATTAGAAGCTACACTTACTACAGGCACCAGTTTAGAACGCATGGTTAACCATTCGTAACCAATGGCGTGCTGTACCGCATGACCGCATTCGTGCGCTGCTACTGCCGCTGCTGCTGCGTTTCTGTGATTGTAAACCGCTTCACTTAAATTGACTGTTTTATCTGCCGGATTGTAATGATCTGTTAACTGTCCCGGAGTCGAAATCACGCGAACATCCGTAATCCCGTTATCAGCAAGCATTTTTTCAGCGATTTCCCTGCCGCTCATTCCATTTCGTAACTGCAGCTTAGAATATAATTCGAATTTACTTTTTAGTTTTGCACTCACCATCCAGCTAAACAACATGATAGCCCCGGCGAGAATTAAATAACCACTTCCCATATCTGATTCTTTTTTTGATTGAAATTTAAAGTTACAAAACCAACCGCAATTTCTGAACCAAACTCAAAAAATGTCAATTTGGCATTTTTACCGACAAAGTTTCAATCTAAAAGATTGTTTTTTAAGAGAAGCGTAATTAATTCTGCCACATTTTTGGTTTTGTACTTTTGAAGAATATTCCTTCTGTGGGTTTGTACCGTCAGGAAACTCAGAAAAAGCTCATCGGCAATTTCCTGTGTTTGTTTTCCTTTTGAAAGCAAAAGCGCAATATCTTTTTCCCTTCTGCTCAAACTCGGTACCACATCCAGATCTTCAGATAAAGGCTGGCTTACAATGGTTTTTACCTCATCGCTAAACACAATTTCGCCTTCAATGGCTTTATTGATACAGCTCTTAAACTCATCAAAAGAGGCATTCTTTAATATATATCCGTTTCCGCCGTTTCGGATAAACTGCATGACCAGACTGCGCTCTGACTGGCTGCTCATTCCAATTACCACTACCTGCGGATATTTCTGTTTAATAGCTTTACACAAATCAATTCCCGTAATCACCGGAAGAAAAATATCCATTAATACCAGATCGACTTCGTGGTTTTCGATATAATCGAGCAGCATTTCTCCTGATTTCATTTTCTCTACAATTTCGATATTGTCCAGATCTGAAAGCAGTCCTGAAATTCCCGAAATTACTATAGGATGATCATCCACTACAACCATTTTATACTGCTTACTCATTTTCCTGATTTTCGTTTAGTACATTCAGTTCGATATAAACCGAAGTACCCTGATTTATTTTACTGTCGATTTCTAATTTTCCATTCAGGAATTCTACCCTGTTTTTAATATTTTTGAGTCCCATTCCGTTTTTGTTCATCTGGTCCGAAACCTCAAAACCGGCACCATTATCTTCTACGGTAATAAAAAATACGTTTTTATTCTGAGAACAGGAAACGAGGACCTGAGACGCTTTGGCATACTTTAAAGAATTGTTCAGCAGCTCCTGAATAATCCTGTAAATCATGATTTCGGCATTCTTGGACAATTTTGGTTTTTTTATGAGATATTGAAACTCAACTGTTGTCACTGCATTTGAATTTTTAACGCATAAATCCCGTAAGGCATGTTCAAGACTCAGCTCAAGCAGTGTTTCAGGCATTAAGTTCTGCGAAATATTCCGAAGCTCTTTAATCGAATGGTCCAGCATCGAATCGACCCCGTTTATAGTTTCTCCGGTCTCTTTTTTAACGAGGTTTAAATGAATCTTCAGCCCGGACAGCATACTTCCTAATCCGTCATGTAAATCCCTCGCAATTCTTTTTCTTTCCACTTCTTCTCCCTGAATCAGGGCTTTGGAAACCGAAAGTTTATGACGGTCTTCATACGCCATTAATTCCTGTTTGTGATTGATTTCTTTCTGGGCACTTAGTTTTTTCTGATTTTTGTTAAATATCCACAAAAACAAGACGGTAAGAAACAGCAAAAAAGAAAGAACTGCAAAAAGAATGGTATTGAGACGATTGTTATTAACCAGTAAAGCCGCTTTTTCATTTTCGGACTGGAGAAGGCTGATTTTCTTTTCACTTTCCGCCTTCTTGTATTTGGCTTCCAGCTCCACAATTTCAGTCTTAAATTTAGTATTGTTTAAACTGTCATTAATAACATTATACTTGTGCGAATAGAAATAGGCCTTATCGTATTCTTTCGTCGCATTATAAACTCTGGCCATTTCATTGTAGTAATTTTTTTTATCTACAATAAACGAGGTGTTTTCCAGAAGGAAATCGAGGTTGCTTTTGGCCTTTTCATAGTTCTTCAGCTTAAAAAGCACTTCGTACTCTGCAAACTTCAGTCGGTTTAAGGCATTTAAATTCTCATGTTTTTCTGCGGATTTTATTCCTTTACCATAACTTTTCAGCGCTTCTTCATTTTTATTCTGTCGGGCATAATACAGCCCTTCCGAATAAAAATAAGAGTCGTTTAAATTCGATTCCGGAAAATTCTTTAAGGTAGAAAAGGCTTTATCAAGTACTTTTTTGGCATCATAAAAATGCTGCAGTTCGACCAGATTTTCGGCATTAATAACATACGTTTCCATTTTTGATTCAGCGAGCGTTGGTGTCTTTCTGATCGCCCTTTCAATGTATTTCTGGGCTTCACTCAGATACTCATTCGCCTTTTCCCGTTCGCCCGTATTCATAAAAATAATAGCGACTGCTTTGTACAAAGCACTTATCAGTTCATAATCCCGGCTTCTTTTGGCAATAGGAATAGCCTCATTTATGAGCAGTTTCATATAGCCTTTTTCATTATTCTTCCGCTGCTGCATGATGCCGTAATTCTGCAGAATCACCGCCCGAAGTTTATAAGCTTCAGTATTGTAATATTTCTTAAGCTTATCGTTGGCCGCCAAAAGCGCTTGTTCAAAACCATGAACATCTCCTTTTTCTAAAAAAGAAGACGAATTATAAAAAAGCCCCGCATCTTTTAAAAACGGGAATTTATTTTTGAGACGGTTGGCCTGCGCCAAATATTCCTTTGATTTTTGAACATCCTGAACCATCAGGTACATTTTGGACAACCTAAAGCTATAAAGGCATTTTAAACTGTCTGACTCTGTATTTTTTGTAACCCTTGCTATACTGTCAATATATACAGAATCATCATCTAAAGAAAGAATTACCTGTGAATGTAAAACGGCGGATAAAAATAAAAGCAGGATAATAAAGTAGTTTTTCCTCATAAAGCGGCATTTGACCAAATGTATTAAATTTAAAAAACTCTCAAAAAGATTTCAGGCACTTTTACCTGATATCAGGTAATATAAAATGCATTTTATCAGGTATTGCCCCCTCTTAGTTTAGCTGTTAATTTTGTTCTGTAGATTAGTAATATTATAAAAGCCATTTGACCATGAAAACGATTTTAAAAACAGCAGCCCTGATATTGACACTTGCTTTTACAGCAGTATCATGCAGCAGCGATAATGACGATAATCAATCAGCAGCTTCTTCAAGAGATGTTAAATATGAAGTAACCGGAAATTATACCGGAAAGCTTTCTGCAACTTATATGGAAAAAGGAGGAAATGTTTTAAATGAAGATGTTAACAATCTTCCATGGGTTAAGGAATTCACTGCCGAAGCAAAATCTAACGGAGCATCAGTGCATGCCAGCGGATATGGCGGAGTTCAGGGACAAACTGTAACAGTAAAAATGTATATTGGAGGAGAAGTAGTAAACGAACTTACTGCTGAAACTAATAGCGACGGAATCGTAGTAGCCAACCTTACACCGTACGTATTCCCTCTTTAAGATTTTATTTTCCTCTCTTTTAGGATTTAAAAGGTTAGAATTTAATTTTTGTTTTTGGAAAAAGATGAGCTTCGCAATTTGCGAAGCTTTCTTTTTTTATGCCTCTAACTGATTATTCACTTCTTCAAATTTTCTAATCAGGCTGTTTATCTTCTCCTGTTGTTTTTTAATTTGCTTCGGGCGGATGTAAAACCAGTTAAGCAGTATCCAAAGCAAAGTAATCCCATAAGTCAGACTTGTTCCTAAAGCGCTCATTCTGCTTGTATATTCATACATGTATAAGCAAATTCCAACAGTAAGGGCTATAAAATAGAAACTCATCATTTGGGTCTGTAAAAACTGCTGTTTCTTTTTTATGGCAATCAGGTTTTGTAAATACTCCTGATTGGTTTGATTTACATCTATATTTTTAAAAGAATTCATCATTTTATTATACACCAGTAAAAAAACAGCCATTGCAAGAATCGTTAACACAATTCCGATTTTAGTCGAAAGGAACTGTGGCTGGAAATATACCCAGATGAAGACAATAAATACTGTAGTAAGAGAAAGCAGAATATTGGCAATCCATAAACTTTTTACAGCGGCTTTTTTAAATTTACTGACTCTCGCCAGTAAATCTTCCATATCAGGCTGACTTATGGTTTGTTTTTTCCATAAATCTTTAAAATCTATATTATTATCGTTGTCCATTTTCTTTAAATTTTTGAGTCAGTTTTTCTTTGATCCTGTGAATTTTCACCCTAACATTGGCTTCTGAAAGCCCTGCGATTTTGGCGATTTCTGCCTGTTTTACATCTTCTAATTCCAGCGAAATAATAATACGATCGGTTTCAGGCAGTTCGGCAATGCATTGATATAAAAACTGTATCTGAGGTTCTAATGACGTTTGTTTTTCCTCTGAAAGATGAACCGGAAGTTCTGATTTCGGAAATCGTTTTTGTTTTTCAATCTGCCTCAGGCAATTATTGGAAGCAATCCTGAAAATCCAGGTTCCAATTGCCGATTCGTTTCTAAAAGTTTCCAGTTTCTGCCAGACCATTATAAAAGTTTCCTGAGCCAAATCCTCAGCGGCATCATAATCATTTACAAATCCCATGCAGAGCCTGAAAATTCTATCCCAATACGTTTTGTAGATTTCTTCGAATTCCATCTTAAGATTTTAAAAAATGAGTTAACTGTGCCATATACCAGTCTGTATCGTCGTACATTATAAAATGCAGCCCTTTATCAGCATATTGAAAACTGGCCGTTTTTAAGTTTCCGTATTGTCCTTCTATTACAGGTTTTAAATTTATAAAATAGGATTCTAATAAAATTAGCGACGGACATTTTATCGCTTTAATTTTATCTCTCAAATCGGTATTATAAAAATCACAATACATTTCGGCAAATGTTTTTCGGTCTGATTTTACACTCCAGTCCACCACCATATCCAGTTTCGATTTATCTTCTAAAAGTCTTGGCATCGTTTGTTTCTGCATATCGCGAAATTGCGTTTCATTCATCACTGCCATCTGCGTTACCATTGGCGAACAGTCATTATTTTCTTTTGATTTAAAAGAAGGATCACTTAAAGCAGCCAGACACGGAAGTGCATCAACTACGACAATTTTTCCAATTAAATCCGGATAAGACGATGCTATGGCAAGCGCTAATCCACCGCCCATACTATGACCAATTACAATTGGTTTTTCGATTTTATTGTCTTTGATATAGGCTGCGATTTCGTTTTTCCAGTTTTCAAAAGATGGATTGGGCTGTGGTTTTACTCCGGCAAATCCTGCCATTGTAAGAGTATAACAAGTAAAATCTTTTTCGAAAGCTGCTCTGGTTTCGTTCCAGACAGCTCCTGAAGAAGCAAATCCGGGAATGAATACGATTGATTGTTTTCCTTTTCCGGTTTTAAGAACTTCAAAAGGATATGATTTTGTCTGAGCAAAAACATTTACACATAATGCCGAGAACAGGAATGCGATAATTAAGATGATATACTTTTTCATTTTTAATAGTTTTAAGTTGTTAATTAAATCGGATCCGTGCTTTTGATACGACAACTATTAAAATGTTACAATGCTTTTGAAAATTTTCAATAATTAAATTCCAAATTCCAATATTGGTGCGGGTTTTTAACCGCAAAGTACGCGGAGGTTTACGCAAAGAACGCAAGTTTTTTGCCGCAAAGGCGCTAAGCCGCAAAGTTCTCCGCCACGAATTCACGAATTTTTATTTCAATTAATTCGTGAATTCGTGGCGGAAAAAAAAGCAAAAAAAAATCCCAAACCCCAATCGTAAAATTGGAATTTGGAATTTCTTATATTGAAATTTTAAAAAATTAACCTACCAGATTAATGATTTTTCCGGGAACAATAATCACTTTATTTGGCGTTCTGCCGTCTAAGTGCTTTTGTGTTCTTTCGTCTTTCATTACGATTTCTTCGATTTGTGCTGCGGTTAAATCCAAAGGCAATTCGATTGTGAAACGCATTTTTCCGTTGAAAGAAACTGGGTATTCTTTATTCGTTTCAACTAAGTGTTTTGCATCAAAAGCAGGGAAAGCCACTTCTGAAATTGAGGTTGTGTTTCCTAACTGTGACCATAATTCTTCAGCAATATGCGGTGCATAAGGTGAAACCAAAATTGCTAACGGTTCTAAAATCGCTCTTGAATGACAGTTTTGAGAAGACAATTCGTTCACACAAATCATAAACTGAGAAACTGAAGTATTGAAAGAGAAATTCTCGATATCTTCTGCCACTTTTTTGATCGTTTTATGTAACGATTTTAAGTTGTCTTTTGTTGGTTCGTCGTTGTTTACGATTAAACCATTATCGTCAAAATACAATCTCCATAGTTTTTTAAGGAAACCAAATACTCCAGAAATTCCGGCAGTATTCCAAGGTTTTGCTTGTTCTAATGGACCTAAGAACATTTCGTATAAACGTAATGTATCTGCACCATATTCAGCACAAATATCATCTGGAGTAACTACATTGTAATATGATTTCGACATTTTTTCTACTTCACGTCCTACAATATATTTTCCGTTTTCATCTAAAATAAATTCAGCTGTAGCAAAATCTTCTCTCCAATCTTTAAACTTTTCGATATTTAATTCATCTGAAGAATTAACAAAATTTACATCAACGCGAATTGGCTGCACATTTTGACCTTCGATTTTGTTTTTAGACACAAAAGTATTCGTTCCCTCTAATCGGTAAACATAAGCTGTTGTACCCAAAATCATTCCCTGATTGATCAGTTTTTTGAATGGTTCTTCGGTTGGAGCAAAACCTTTGTCTTTTAAGAATTTATTCCAAAAACGAGAATACAACAAGTGACCAGTTGCATGCTCACTTCCTCCAATGTATAAATCGACACTTTCCCAGTAAGCCAAAGCTTCTTTAGACGCAAATTCATTTTCATTGTGCGCATCCATATAACGCATCCAATACCATGAGCTTCCTGCCCATCCTGGCATAGTGTTCAATTCTAAAGGAAAAATCGTTGCATTGTCAACTAAATCAGTTGCTACAACTTTGTTTTGTTTCGTATCCCAAGCCCAAACTCCTGCGTTTCCTAATGGTGGTAAACCGTCTTCCGTTGGCAAGTATTTCTCCACTTCCGGCAAAATAATTGGTAAATGCTGAGATTCGATCATTTTTGGCAATCTATTCACATAATAAACCGGGAATGGTTCTCCCCAATAACGCTGACGAGAGAAAACAGCATCACGCAGACGGTAATTGGTTTTACCTTTTCCCTGACCAATTTCTTCTAATTTTTCAATCGCTTTCTGCGTTCCTTTTTTATAATCTAATCCGTTTAAGAAATCAGAATTGGCGATTTCAACATTGTCTTTTGATCCGTAAGCTGCTTCAGAAATGTCCACATTGGCAAAAATGTTTTTGATTTCCTGCATTCCTTTTTGTCCTTTAAAGAAATTAGCAAAAGCATAATCTCTTTCATCTCCGCAGGGAACCGCCATTACAGCACCTGTTCCGTAACCTGCTAAAACGTAATCTCCAATCCAAACCGGAATTGGTTCTTTCGTAAACGGATGTTCCGCATAAGCCCCTGTAAATACACCAGAAATGGTTTTTACATCGGCCATACGCTCACGCTCCGAACGTTTAGCTGTTTTTTCGATATAGGCTTCAACTTCCGCTTTTTGTTCCGAAGTGGTAATTTTAGCAACCAAATCATGTTCTGGCGCCAAAGTCATAAAAGTTACTCCAAAAATGGTATCAGGTCTCGTAGTAAATACTTCGATTACTTCGTTATGATCTTTCACATTAAAAGTTACCAAAGCTCCAACTGATTTTCCGATCCAGTTTCTTTGTGATTCTTTAATAGACTCGCTCCAGTCGATATCATTCAAACCCTGAAGTAAGCGTTCGGCATAAGCAGAAATTCGCATACTCCATTGTGTCATTTTTTTTCTTATAACAGGAAAACCTCCACGCTCCGAAACTCCATTTACAATTTCGTCATTAGCCAAAACCGTCCCTAAGCCCGGACACCAGTTTACTTCGGTTTCTGCCAAATACGTTAATCGGTATTGCAACAAGATTTTTTCCTGCTCGTCTTTTGAAAATGCGTTCCATTCGCCTGACGAAAAAACGGCAATATTATCATCCGAAACGGCATTTACATTTGCATTTCCTTCCTTTTCAAAAATCGCAGTCAAAGTCGAAATATCTTCTGCTTTGTCTGTCGTTTTATTGTACCAGGAATTGAACAACTGGATAAAAATCCATTGTGTATGTTTATAGTAATCCGGATTTGACGTACGCACTTCACGCGCCCAGTCAAACGAGAATCCGATTTTATCTAATTGTTTTCTGTATCCCGCAATTTGTTTTCCTTCTTTGTCTACTCCTCCGTCGATATTTACACGTGTTGTATCTTCAGGACGCTGTCCGGTCTGAATCGCATATTGTTCTGCAGGTAATCCGAAACTATCGTAACCCATTGGATGCAAAACATTGAATCCCTGATGTCTTTTGAAACGAGAATACACATCTGAAGCAATATAACCCAGCGGATGTCCTACGTGTAATCCTGCTCCCGACGGATAAGGAAACATATCGAGAACATAGTGTTTCGGTTTTTCGGAGTTATTTTTTGCTGCGAAAGTTTGACTTTCTGCCCAATACTTTTGCCATTTGGCTTCAATTTCGTTTGGATTGTACTTCATTTCTAAGTGACTAAGATTCTAAGTTACTAAGGCTCTAAGCTTTTCACTAAATTAATTTAGCCGCAAATTTACATTTATTGTTGTTTGTTGCAAAGCTATTTCACTGACAAACAAATAAAATAACAAAATACGTATTTTTAATTAAGTAAAAATACGTATAATTGCATTTTAAAATTACGTACTATAATTTTCTGCTATGTCTGAAAACAAAAAATATAAGATCGAAGTCCGGCTCTGGATTGAAGAAACCGAAGGTCCGTTTTTAGGAATTGGCAAGATCTGGCTTTTAGAAAATATTCGAAAAACCGGTTCAATTACCAATGCGGCAAAAGAAATGAAAATGGCGTATCGACAGGCGTGGCAACTGGTTGAAGAAATGAATCGGCGGGCTGAAAGTCTATTAGTAGAAAAACTCCTGGGCGGAAAAGGCGGCGGCGGCGCAAAATTAACAGAAGCTGGAGAAAGAGCGATTGCTGTTTTTTATGAAGTTGAAAAACGAATCAAAGAATTTGCTGAGAAAGAAACTCAAAAACTGAAATTTTAAATTTTAAGCACATAGCCAATCTATGTTTTAGAAACTAGTTTCTTTTATATCTTCTTTATCAAAAGAAAAAACTATGTTTCTATGTGTTAAAAAAAATAATAAACTAAACCAACTTTTTTTTAACCATCAGTATTCATTTTAAAACATACTGAAATAAAACCAAAACCATGAACCAAAAATTATATCTACTATTTCTATTTGTAAGCCTGAAAAGCTTTTCCCAAACAGAAAAATCAAAAACACAACAGGACAGTATTAAAAAAGAAGAACTAAACGAAATCGTAATTACCGCTTCCCGTCGTTCTGAAAACATCATGCGCTCGCCAATTAGTATTGAGCAGTTAAAATCGGCGGAAGCCAAAAAAATGGGATCACCAAGTATTTATGAAGCGCTCGAAAATGTAAAAGGCGTTCAGATTATTACGCCCAGTTTAGGCTTTAAAGTCATTAATACACGAGGCTTTGCCAATTCAACCAATGTCCGGTTTGCACAATTGGTTGACGGAATTGATAATCAGGCGCCGCATTTAGGCGCTCCTATTGCAAATGCACTTGGGGCAAATGATCTGGATATTGATAAAATCGAAATTATTCCGGGAACCGCAGCCGCTTTGTACGGAATGAATGCCATTAATGGATTGGCTAATATTCAGACTAAAAATCCTTTCGAATATCAAGGCGTTTCCGTTCAACAATTAACGGGAGTAAATCATGTTGGGAATATTGACCGTTTTTCACCTAAGTTATACTCGCAGTTTAATTTGAGATTTGCGAAAGCTTTCACTGAAAAATGGGCTTTCAAAATTAATGCTTCAACAACAGGCGGAACAGACTGGGCTGCCGATGACCGAACCGATCTGGCTCCAAACGCAAATGCTTCGACAGGTTTATTTGGTATTGATAATCCGGCTTATGACGAAGTAAACGGTTATGGAAATGAATCGGCAAACCGAAAAACACTGAACCTAAACGGTAAAAATTATGTGGTTGCCAGAACAGGTTACAGAGAAACGGATATTACCGATTACGATATTAAAAACTACAAAGCTGATTTTGGGCTTTACTTTCGTCCAAAGAAAAATCAGGAGCTTTCAGTAACTTACAAAACAGCTTTAATTAATACCATTTATCAGCGCTCCAACCGATTTAGACTTGACGATTATACTTTAAATCAATTTTCGGCCGATTATCATACTCCTGTTTTTCAGATAAAAGCCTATGCAACGACTGAAAATACCGGAAACTCCTATAATCTGCGTTCGCTTGCTGAAAATATGGATCGTGCTTTTAAATCAGATGATAATTGGTTCGCCGATTACAGCACTTTTTACAAAAACGCAGTTACAGATGGCGCAACGGCTGCTGATGCGCACAGAATGGCCAGAACGCAATCTGATCAGGGCAGATTTTTACCCGGAACGGAAGCTTATGAAAACAAGAAAAACGAATTAATTGATATTAACAATTGGGATATTGGTGCAGCTTTACGGGTAAAATCGACTTTGGTCCACGGTGAAGGATTATTGAATTGGGACAAAGCTTTTAAATCTTTCTTCGAAAAAATGGATGCTAAATTGTTAAGCGGTTTCGATTACAGAAATTACATTATTGTTCCTGACGGCAATTATTTCATCAATCCCGTTCAGGCTGACGAAAATCTAACCTATCAAAAAACAGGAGGTTTTACACAATTGACCAAAGAGTTCTTTGCTTCAAAACTGCGTTTGAGTGCCACAATCAGAGCGGATAAAGCCGATTATTTTGACACCAAATTTACGCCGCAGTTCACTGCTGTTTATTCCCCAAAAGAAACCATGAATTTTAGAGCTTCTTATCAAACAGGCTATCGTTTTCCGAGTATTTTCGAAGGCTTTTCCAATGTCAATTCAGGCGGTGTAAAACGTGTTGGCGGATTGCGAATTATGTCGGATGGAATTTTCGAGAACTCCTATACCAAAGCTTCCATCGATAAATTTCAGGCGCAGGTAAATACTGATGTTAATATAAATGGTTTGACACAGACAGCGGCGATTGAAAAAAATAAAAACACCATTCAAAAAAATCCTTACACCTATTTACAACCAGAATTTGTCAAATCATTCGAAGTTGGTTTCAGAGGAATGGCCCTGAACAGAAATCTTTTTATTGATGCCGATTTTTATTATAACTCGTATAAAAATTTCATCGCTCAGGTTGAAGCCAGTATTCCGAATACGACAGATCCCAATTTGATTCCGACTGCTTTATATTCCAAAAACACGCAGAATCGCTACAGACTCTGGACCAATTCTAAAAGTAAAATCTACAATTATGGCGGAAGTTTAGGTTTAAAATATCGTTTTAATGAAATTTTTACCGCTATGACCAATCTTACTTATACAAAACTGGACAGAACAGATGATAAAGACGGTTTGGAAGACGGATTCAACACACCGGAATTTAATGTAAACGGAACTTTAATCGCTCAAAATATCTGGAAAAATCTTGGGGCGAGTGTAAGTGCGCGTTATCAAAATAATTTCGACTATGTTTCTTTTTTAGTAAGCGGAACCGTTCCGGCTTACTGGACGATGGATGCTCAGGTTAATTATAGTTTTAAAAAAGGCTTTTCGGCCAAACTGGGTGGAACCAATATTTTGAATAAAACATATACTTCAATTTTAGGCGGACCCTCAATTGGAGGATTATATTATTTATCTTTAGTTTGGGAAACCAAAAAAATCTAATAACAAATACCATTATATGAAAACTCCAAATTACATTCTAATTCTTCTGATTGCTTTTTCCTGTTCAATGTGTAATTCTTCTAAAAAAGATAAAGAAGAAACTATTTCTGTTGAAAAAATTTCAGAAAAACCAAAACACGAGCATCCAATTCTAACAGCTGAAGACAGCCTGAAACTGGTTAATCATGTTATTGAAATAAAAGGAGAAGTTGAGAATCAACTGCAGTTAACTGTCGATTCTTTAAAAAAGATGAAAGTAGTGACGATTGAGAATCTCAAAATAACCGGAAAAGGCGGTGTAATTAAAAGAGAAGTCAAAACTTGTAAAGCGGTACTTTTAAAAGATATTTTAGACAAAGCCAAAATCAGACAGGAAGATCATAAAGACCGAAACTTTTATATTGTAGAAAGAGCTTCAGACGATTATAAAGCGACTTTTTCGTGGGCAGAAATTTTCAATAATCCAACTGGAGATAATGCATATATCATCTTCGAAGAAAATGGCAGACCTGTCAAAAATGGAGAAATGATTGGGCTTTGCAAAAATGATATTGCAACCGGTCCCCGTCATGTTTATTGGCTAAAAAGCATTGAAATTTATAAGGTTAAATAAGACGCTGAGATTCTGAGCTACTAAGATTTTTAGCCACAGATTAAAAGGATTAAAATGATTTTTTTAAATCTGTGTGAATCCTTTATAGCTCTGCTTTTTTATTTTGAGAACTTTGTGTTGTTATTAAATTTAGATTAAAAAAATACAAAATTCATACACAGAGAAATTTTAATATAGTTTTTCCATCTTATTGTCAAATATAGCCTGTGGTTTCAACCACAGGAAACGTATTGGCATAATTTCCAACCCGCAATTAAAAATCGCTGAATAGGGATTTTTACCATGATTGTGTCCCCGTGGTTTCAACCACGGGCCATATTTAAAAACACAAAACGCAGGCTTTTCTTTTCCAGCCACAGATTAAAAGGATTAAAATGATTTTTAAAATGGGTGTGAATCCTTTTAATCTGTGGCTATACTTTTTTGAGAGTATACAACTAATCACTCCCATAATTTTCATTATTTATTCAGCATCACACTGTAAATAAGGGCAAATTTTAATTGAAAATACAGCGTGAAAAATAATAGATTTTGTATAACTATAAGCTGCGGTACTTATTTTTTGATGGCTTTAATACTTTAAATGTAATAGTTATTTCCATGTGATACAGAATCCAAAAAGCTGGATATTTGAACTATTTATTTTTTACGTTGTTATGAACCTTTTTAACGTTTTTATTTTTTAAAATATAAACATAGCCCAAATTAGTCATATCATTGAATAATTTTACACTTATCACCTGTGAATTATTCTCTTTTACCATTTTTTCAATAACACCAATATCTATATTTTCAGGGAAAATTTCAGAAAGACCTCCAGTTACAATAGTATCACCAACCTTCACATTACTAGCTCGTTGAACATCTACTAACTGGACAAAACCAGTACTTTTTACATTCCAAGTTAAAGTTCCGAAATAGTTACTGTTCTTTATTTTGGCATTGATAAGAGTTTTTTTGTTCAAAACACTTGTTAAAGTTGCATAATTTGGAGAGACATTATTAATTACTCCTATAATACCAAACTCATTTATCACGCCCATATCATCCTTAACTCCCTTTGTAGATCCAGAATTAATAGTGATATAGTTTTCACTTTGATTGTAAGAATTATTTATAACTTTTGAACCAATAATGGAATTTGTATCTATTTCAAAAATAGGTTTTAATTTATACTTAGTATTTTCCTGTCGATAAAAAAAGGTTTCTAATAGTTTAGCATTTTCTTTAGCTAAAGAATCATTTTCTTTTACTAAATTAAGGTAGCTTGTTACTTCGTCAACTTTCATAGTAAATTTTATCCCAACATAATCCGTAATACCAAGTACTTTACTTTTGTGATAAGAATGTGATTGAATTGTAAGCGTCAGAGATATTAGTAAAAGCAATAAAAATAACAACTTATTACCGTTTTTGTAAATAAAATTTAATAGTCCTTTCATTCTTTAATTTATCTGACTCTATCAAATTATCCTTTTACAGATCATATTAGCCAGAATGTATTTTTTTTATAAATTTTATAATTTTGAGATAAAATATTTTATCCATATATTGATATTGGTCAACAAAGGCTGCATTTCAAAGATTACCATAACATTCTACAGCTATATCCCCTAAAAGTTTTAGTTTAACAATAAAAAGACAGAATTAAGTATCTTACACTTCTCCGGGAAGAATATGATTTCTTTACAATAAAAAATAAACCCCGTCATGTTTATTGGTTAAAAAGTATTGAAATGTATAAAGTCACATAAGAGGCTAAGACGCTGAGATTCTAAGACAGTAATATTTTTTTGCCACAGATTAAAAGGATTAAAATGATTTTTAAAATGGGTGTGAATCCTTTATAGCTCTGCTTTTTTATTTTGAGAACTTTGCGTTGTTATTAAATTTAGATTAAAAAAATTCATACACAGAGAAATTTTAATATAGTTTTTCCATCTTATTGTCAAATATAGCCTGTGGTTTCAACCACAGGAAACGTATTGGCATAATTTCCAACCCGCAATTAAAAATCGCTGAATAGGGATTTTTACCATGATTGTGTCCCCGTGGTTGAAACCACGGGCTATAATTAAAATACAAAACGCAGGCTTTGCTTTTTCAGCCACAGATTAAAATGATTTTTAAAATGGGTGTGAATCCTACTATAATCTGTGACTATACTTTTTTACTTTGCGAACTTTGCGGTTAAATTTCACACAAAGCTTTACCATTAATCTTCAATTTATTCAATATTTAAATTGTACTTTTAAGGATAAAAGTTTGTTATTAACTTTAAATAAAGAAATTGTTTATTATTTTTACCCCATAATTTAAGCAGACTATGAGTTCTAACTTTGATAAATTTCAAAAACGCAGGTTAATTTCCTCTTATTTTTCGGTAGTATTAAGTGTATTTCTGGTTTTATTCCTTTTAGGGGTACTGGGATTATTTATTATTAATTCTAAAAAACTGGCGGATGACTTTAAGGAAAAAATTGCCATGACGGTTTTCTTTAAAAATGAAGCCAATGACAGTATTATCAAAGCTTTTGACTCTGAACTTAAAAGAGCTCCTTTTGCCTTATCGTATGTTTATGTAACCAAAGAAAAAGCGGCTAAAGAACATACTGATATTATTGGAGAAGATTTCCTGACCTTTTTGGGTGAAAATCCTTTACTGAATTCTTACGATATTCACTTAAAAGCTGACTATGTAGAGCGTGACAGTATTACTAAAATCGAAAGCCGTTTACGCCAGAATACCATGATTGAAGACATTGTATACGACAAACAGCTGGTAAATCTGGTAAACGATAATATCAAAAAAGTAAGTATGTGGATTTTAATTATCAGCGGTTTCCTGACGATTATTGCGGTCTTATTAATTAACAGTTCACTTCGTTTATCCATTCACTCTAACCGTTTTATTATTAAAACGATGCAGATGGTGGGGGCTACCAAAGCCTTTATTCGTAAACCATTCGTAATGCGAAGTATAAAACTGGGCATGCTGGGTGCCGCATTGGCGATCATTGCTTTAATTGCGCTTTTATTTTATGTGGAAACCAATTTCCCGGGCTTAGGCATTATGGAAGACAAAACTTTAACAGGACTGGTATTGATTGCGGTTTTTGGACTTGGGGTTTTAATTACCTGGGTAAGCACACATTTTGCCACACAACGTTTCTTAAATTTAAGAACTGACGATTTATATTAATATTCAATCGCCGTTTTCTGTACAATACACAAACAAACTTAGCTTTGCTGGTTTAATAAAAAATGAAAAATGAAAAACAACAATCATAACGAACAGCAGCCTCAAAAACACGAATTTCTTTTTGACACTATTAATTACAAAATTCTATTAATAGGTATCGCCGTTATCGCCTTAGGATTTATCTTAATGTCCGGCGGAGGAAGTAAAGATCCAAATGTTTTCAATGAGGATATTTTCAGCTTTAGACGTATTCGTTTAGCTCCAACAACTGTTTTAATAGGTTTTGGAATTACGATTTATTCTATTTTCAAAAAATCTAAATAAATAGACAGAAAGATTTTAATTGTCTGAGCAGAGCGAAAGAAACAATATAAAATCTGAAATCTGAAATCTAAAACTTTAAATGAATACATTACAAGCTATCGTTCTTGCCATTATCGAAGGAATTACAGAATTCTTACCGGTTTCTTCAACGGGCCACATGATTATTGCCTCTTCTTTTTTTGGAATCGCTCATGATGATTTCACTAAACTTTTTACCATTGTTATTCAGCTTGGCGCTATACTTTCAGTTGTTATTTTATATTTCAAACGTTTCTTCCAGACTTTTGATTTCTATTTTAAACTTTTAGTCGCTTTTATTCCGGCTGTTGTCTTAGGATTACTTTTAAGCGATATAATTGACGGTTTATTAGAAAATCCTGTTACAGTAGCTGTTTCTCTTTTATTGGGAGGTATTATTTTACTGAAGGTGGACGAATGGTTTAACAAACCTAATGATCCGGAAGTTTCAACAGAAATTACCTATGCCAAAGCCTTAAAAATTGGTTTATTTCAATGTCTGGCCATGATTCCGGGAGTTTCACGAAGCGGTGCCAGTATTGTAGGAGGTATGGCTCAAAAACTAACAAGGACTTCTGCGGCTGAATTTTCATTCTTTCTGGCCGTTCCTACTATGTTGGGAGCAACCGCAAAAAAATGCTACGATTATTACAAAGCTGGTTTTGAACTGTCCCACGATCAGGTAAACATGCTTATCATTGGAAACATTGTTGCTTTTATAGTAGCACTTTTAGCTATTAAAACTTTTATAGGATTTCTGACTAAAAACGGTTTTAAAGTTTTTGGTTATTACCGAATCATTGCCGGAATTATTTTATTGCTGATTCACTTTTTCATTCACCCGCTTACGATTATATAATGACACCCGAAGAATATTTAAACGGACAGGTTTTACTGATAGACAAACCTTTAAAATGGAGTTCGTTTCAGGCTGTCAATAAATTAAAATACCTTTTGATCAACAAAGTCGGCCTTCCAAAGAAGTTCAAAATTGGTCATGCCGGAACTCTGGATCCTTTAGCAACCGGACTTTTATTAATCTGCACCGGGAAATTCACTAAAAAAATCTCTGAACTTCAGGGACAGGCAAAAGAATATACCGGAACCTTTTATATCGGAGCCACTACTCCATCATATGATTTGGAAACCGAAATCGATCAGACTTTTCCAACAGCTCATATTGATGAGACTTTAATTCAGGAAACCGTAAAACAATTTTTAGGCGAAATTGATCAAAAACCGCCTATTTTTTCCGCTATCAAAAAAGACGGTGTTCGTTTGTACGAGCATGCCCGTGCCGGCGAATCTGTAGAAATTGAAAGCCGCAAAACAACCATTCACGAATTTGAAATCACGCGAATCGAATTACCTGAAGTAGACTTTAGAGTAGTTTGTTCCAAAGGAACGTACATTCGTTCGCTGGCGTATGATTTTGGAAAAGCTTTGAATTCCGGCTCGCATTTAACCGTTTTACGCCGTACTAAAATTGGCGATTACGATGTTAAAGACGCCATTGATATTACTTTGTTTGAAGAGAGTTTTCAATCCAGATAAAATATCGTTCTCAGGATCATTTTAGTAAATCCGTGTTATTCCTTTTTTTGTATTTTAGGCCTGCCCTTTAAAACAGAAATATGAAAAACCTTTTGCTGTTATTTTTAATTTTTTCGGTCTCATCCTATAGTCAGAGCGACAATCCAAAAATGATCTCAACAGATATTGATCATTTCTGGGAGGCTTATGATAAAATTACTTCCGAAAAAGACACCACAAAACAATATCAGTTTTTAAAAAAACTCTATATCGACAAAGCAGCTCCCGGTTTAAAGAGTTTACTTGAGGTTCGAAATTATACTTCTAAAAATTTTATTGATGCAATAAACCAATATCCGAAATTCTGGAATTCGATACGGCCAAACACCTTAAACGTGAAAAATCTTTATCCGGAAATTGAAGCTGATATTAAAAAACTCAAAGAAGCTTATCCTGATTTAAAACCGTCGACTATTTATTTTTCTATTGGTGCTTTCAGGACCAACGGTACCATTCAGAACGATCGCATTTTAATTGGAAGTGAATTGTCTTTAGCAGATGAAACTACTTTTACAGACGAACTTCCCGCATGGAGGCAGCCTTTCTATAAAGAATACGAACCCAGAAAAAACATTGCTCTTTTATGCACACATGAGTACATTCATACACAGCAGAAGGAACCAGCGGAAAATCTGCTTGCTATGTGCTTATACGAAGGTACTGCCGAATTTATTTCCTGTACAGTAACCGGTAAAAAATCTGCCAGTCCCGCCATAGAATTCGGAAAAAACAACCAGCAGCAGGTAGTCATACATTTTATTCAGGACCTTTTTATCGCAAGTAACCAGTACAACTGGTTATGGGGCGAAAACAGAAACACTTTAAAAGTCCGTGATTTAGGATATTACATAGGCTATGAAATCTGCGAACGTTATTACCATTCAGCCAAAGACAAAGCAAAAGCCCTAAAAACGCTTATTGAACTGGACTATCAGAATGAAAAGGAAACAGCACAAATTGCCGATGCTTCAAAGTTATTTCCGAAAAGCATAAAAAAATTACAGGAGGACTACGAAAAACAGCGTCCGGCTGTAACGGCGGTATCCGGCATTAAGAACGGAAGCCAAAAAGTAAAACCGGGCCTGACTGAAATTACCCTTATATTTTCGGAACCGCTAAACGGCTATAATACCGGTATTGATTTCGGGCCTCTCGGCGAAGAATTCTGTCCAAAAATAAGCCCTGAAAGAATTTGGTCTCCGGATAAACAATCATGGACTTTTAAAGCCAATTTAAAACCGGATCAAAAATACCAGATCCTCATTACCAATAATTTCAGAAAAGAAAACGGAACGAGATTAAAACCTTATCTGATCGAATTCAAAACTTCAAAATAACATGACCAAAACTTTAGGATTTTAAGATCAACATGAAAAAAAAGTTAACGCTATTTATTCTGGTATTTCTGTTCTCTCTGACTATTTCCGGTCAGGCCAAAAAAATCACCTATGTGCAATTTGATATTGCAGCTTCTATAACCGGGAATCCCAACAGAGATAATGTTCAAAACAACGGTGAGCCGTCATCGTCTAATGCTTTTTTTGTTCCCAATGGTCTGGGAATAAAAGCAGGATACGGGGTTCATTATAAAAAATGGATTACGCTGGGAATTCACAGTGGTATTGACTGGAAATGGGACGATAAACTTGCTGCGGTCCCTGTCTTTTTAAATCTTGGTTTAAACCCCAAAATAGCTCCCGAAACCCGAATTATGCTGCAGGCCGGTTACGGAAAAGGATTTGCCTTAGGGCGCGGCGACTTAAACGGTGATTATAAAAAATTAAAACTGGGAATAGGTTCTGATGATTTTACGCTTTTCGCAGAAATCAGCGAATATGGTTTTCCTCTTCATGAGGAAAAAACGGTAGGAGCTATTTCTTTTGGAATAACTTTACTGGATTTCTTCTATTACAAACCTAAAAGCGATTAGTCGTTTTTCTAAAAATAAGAAGCACATTACATCTAAATTGTAATGTGCCTACTTCTAAAAAATAATGTTGCATCATACTTGTTCCTGATTAATAGTGAGGAACGTTTTTTCCTCCAAACAAGAATGTTGAAAAAAAATCGTAGAACCTTTCGAATAACTTTTTCATGATAGTGGTATTTTTTTAATCGTTAGTATTAAATAGACACCAATAAAAAGAGTAAATCAAAAAATAATAATAGAAGTGGGATCTTTACAGCAAGATACAAAATTTTCTATTACGAACAACATCTTCTGCGATTTTTTACAACATTATTTGTTTTATTATCAATATGTTACCATATAAGTAAAGAGATATTTATTACAAAAACAAAACAAAAATTACAGTCGGTTGTATTGAATATTCTCCATGATTTGAACCAGCTCCTGCTGAACAGAAACCCCTTTGTCAGCCAGATACCATAATTGTAAATCGGTTTTGATCTTTTCATCGATCGGTCCCACCTCCCTTTTATGTCTGGTCATCAAATCGGCTGCACCTTTTGGTCTCGGCCCCCAGTCGGCGCGAACAATTCCAGCTTCTTTACAAATCACGATTACTTTTGGAATTGCTCTTCCGCCATTGGTTAAATACTGGTTCATTAATTCGTCATTTTCATCACGAAGCGCAATACGCAGGTCTATTTTTTTATCAGACTCATGTGCCATTTTATTTAAAATGGGCAGAATTTGTGCTGCATCACCGCACCAGCCTTCCGACAAAACCAGCCAGATATAATGATTATCGAGCTGTTTTAATTTTGAAATAACATCTTCAGAAATCGTGATTGTTTTTTCGAGACGGTTCATTCTGGCCTCATTTAGTTTTGAATAATTGGTCAGGCTTTCGGACTGTTCGAATCCTGTCGATTTCCCTTCCGATAACAAATCCGTTACTAATTTTCGGTATTCAGCATAAGAGTGGCTATTGAATAATGCCTTGGCTACAGTACTTTTCATAGATTTTTATTTTGCTTATTATAAAATTACGGATTTTAGAAAGACAGGTGAATGACTTTTATCACATTGAAAAGAAAAAATAAAAAAAGTCTTTATAAAATTAAAACCTGTGGTCCAATTAATTTTTTGTAAACATTATTTTTAAAAATCAGAATATGTCTATATTTGCACAAATTAACGCAACACAAACATGAAATATAAAAGAATTCTTCTAAAACTTAGCGGCGAGGCCTTAATGGGTGATTTACAATACGGAATTGACCCGAAAAGATTAGGCGAATATGCAGATGAAATTAAGCAGATTCACGATAAAGGAGTAGAAATTGCAATCGTTATTGGAGGAGGAAATATTTTTAGAGGCGTTGCCGGTGCAAGTTCGGGAATGGACAGAGTTCAGGGAGATTACATGGGAATGCTTGCTACTGTTATTAACGGAATGGCGCTGCAGGGTGCACTCGAAGATAAAGGAATGAAAACGCGTCTTCAGACGGCTTTAAAAATGGAATCTATTGCCGAACCATACATTAAAAGAAGAGCTGACCGCCACCTTGAAAAAGGAAGAATTGTAATTTTTGGTGCCGGAACCGGAAACCCGTATTTTACCACTGATACAGCAGCGGTTTTAAGAGGAATCGAAATCAATGCCGATGTAATCCTGAAAGGAACCCGTGTCGATGGTGTTTACGATTCAGATCCTGAAAAAAATGCTGCGGCTGTAAAATTTGATTTCATCTCTTTTGATGACGTAATCAAAAAAGGATTAAATGTAATGGACACTACTGCTTTTACTTTAAGCCAGGAAAATAAACTGCCAATCGTTGTTTTTGATATGAACAAAATTGGAAATCTTTTGAAAATCTGCGAAGGCGAAAACATCGGAACTGTAGTAAATATATAGTCATCAGTACAGGCTTATCCCTAAACTGAAACTAAAAACTGAAAACTAAAAAAAAATGACTGAAGAAATCGATTTTATATTAGAAAGTACTGAAGAATCTATGAATGGTTCTATTGCACACTTAGAAAAAGAATTTCTGAACATTCGTGCAGGAAAAGCTTCTCCGGCAATGCTTGGAGGTGTTTTTGTTGACTACTACGGTTCAGCAACACCCCTTTCTCAGGTATCAAAAATTAGTGTTCCTGATGCCAGAACTATTACTTTGCAGCCTTTTGAAAAAAACATGCTGCAAGCCATTGAGAAAGCAATTTTAATTGCCAACATTGGTTTTAACCCAATGAACAATGGAGATATGATTATTATCAGCGTGCCGCCTTTAACAGAAGAACGTCGTCGTGAATTGGCAAAACAAGCCAAATCAGAAGCGGAAGATGCGAAAATTGGTATTCGTAACGTTCGTAAAGATGCCAACACTGATATTAAAAAATTAGAAAAAGAAGGAACTTCAGAAGACATCTGTAAATCTGCAGAAGAAGAAGTTCAGAACTTAACCAATACTTTTACTAAAAAAATTGATGAGTTATTAGCTGCAAAAGAAGCTGAAATCATGAAAGTATAAGTATTTGATACTGAATTTTAAAAATCCGTCTGATAAAACTATCAGGCGGATTTTTTTTATTACTATTTTTGCATACCAAAATCAAATACTTTACGTTTTTGAATTCTATATAATTCTCTATGAGGCTATTTTGTTTACTGACTTTTTTTTTCACGCTTAGTATTCAGGCACAATTTCAAATAAGCGGAATTGTTACTGATTCGGATAACAAACCTCTTCCCTTTGCCACTATTACGACTTCCGATAACAATAATACGATCACGGATGTTGATGGAAAATTTATATTTAATACTCTCACTAAATCAGGGACTTTCACCATTTCGTATATTGGTTTTCAAAGCAAAACAATTTCCTTAACCGAAGAAAAAAAGTTTTACTCTGTGTCTCTGATGCAAAAAACAGATGCACTGAAAGAAGTTATTGTTTCTAATGAAAACCCGGCTTTAACTATCATCAAAAAAGTGATCGCCAATAAAAACAACAATAATCCTCAAAAACGATTACGCAGTTTTGAATATAAAACCTACAATAAACTAATCGTAACGGCCAATCCTGACTCAATTCAGGGACGTATCGATTCATCGGCGGTTTATAAAGACCTGGACAAAAAGAAAATTAATATCGATTCTTCCGATTATAAATTCAAAGAAATTATAAGTAAACAGCATTTATTTCAAACCGAAAAAGTTTCACAATACCAGTTTGCCGACAACAAACTGAAAGAAACCGTACTGGGTACCAAAATAGCCGGTTTTAAAAACCCTATTTACGAAGTGATCGCTTTTAGTCTGCAGTCCATTTCGATATACGACAATAAGTACGAGCTTTTTGAAACCAAATATGAAAATCCGATTTCAAATACCGCAACTGTTAATTACAATTATAAATTACTGGATACAGTAAACATAAAAGGCCGTGAGACCTATATGATTTACTTTAAAAATAAACATAAAAGAAAAACATCCGGTCTTGAAGGGGTTTTATATATTGACTCTCAGAATTTTGCCATTGCCAAAGCTGTCATGCGGATAAAAGGCGTTCTGGACATCAGCGGTATACATGAATTTGAGTATGTACCCAGTGAAAAAGTGTGGTTCCAGAGCAATACGACTTTTAAAATTGTAAAAGGAAAAAATGATGACGACATCAAAATTTTAGGCGGAACGATTCAGTTTGACGGAGACGTTTCGGAAGATTTTGAACCCCGAAAGAAAAGCGCTTCGGATTTCACCTATCTGCTTTCTGAAAGTAACAATTTTGATATTCATTACAATACCGTAACTCCCATAAAAAACCCGTCGCTTTATATTGAAATTAAAGATGATGCCAGCAAAAAAACAGAAGAATTCTGGAATCAGTACCGAAAAGAAATTTTAGACCCGAAAAGCCAGAAAACCTATCAGCTTCTAGACAGTATCTCCGTAAGCAACCGAATCGAAAAACGTTTAGGTTTTGGGCGAAAAATCATTAACGGCTACATTCCGGTTGGTCCTGTCGATTTTGATTTAAAAAAACTCATTAGTTACAATAATTATGAAGGGTTTCGATTAGGGCTTGGCGGTGTTACGAATGAAAAGTTTTCTAAGAATTTCAGAATAGAAGGTTATACGGCTTACGGTACCAAAGACGGCGTAATAAAATACAGTTTAGGCACGGGATTCCTTTTAGATAAAAACACCAATACCTGGTTAAACGGATCTTACACGAATGATATTCGGGAGATTGCGAGTACCGTTTTTGCGGTGGACAAACGTGTCTTTAAAATTTACGATCCAAGACCTATCAACATTAGTACATTCTACCATTACAACAGCTGGAAAGCCAATGTACAGACCAAAATTGTTCCCAAAACAGAAGCTGTCGCAGAACTGGCCAGAACCTATGTAGAACCTAAGTTCGATTATTTATTTAATTACAACGGACAGCTGTATTCAAGTTATATTATGACAACGGCTATGGTTTCGCTGGTATGGGCGCCTTTTAGCGATTTTATGCAGACTCCAACAGGACGAACAGAATCTGACAAGAGGTTTCCAAGATTTACTTTTCAGTACACACAATCACTGCCGAATGTTTTAGGCAATGACTTTACTTTTGGAAAAATAGATTTTAAAACCGAATACGAGAAGAAATACCTGAACGGTCAAAAAACAAGCCTGCTTTTACAGGGAGGTTATGCTATAGGCGATGTCCCGTTGACACACTTGTACAATACTATGCCCAATAATCTTACTAAAGAAACGGTTATCCAGCGTATTACTTTTGCCGGAAGAAACAGTTTTGAAACCATGTATTTTAATGAGTTTTTCTCAAGTCAGTACCTGTTTTTCCAGATAAAACACGGCTTCAAACGTCTTCAGATTCTCAAAAAAGTACGTCCCTCAATTGTGCTGGTAAGCCGAATGGCCTGGGGAGATCTCGACAAACCGGAACAGCATGTAGGCCCTGCTTACAAAACACTTGAAAAAGGCTTTTTTGAATCGGGTATTGAACTGAATAAAATCTACAAAGGTTTTGGTCTGGGCGGATTTTACCGTTACGGACCAAATCAGTTAAACGAATTTGAAGACAATATTGCGGTTAAGATTTCTTATGTTCTGGATTTGGGGCTTTAGCGAATTAAATTCCAATAAAAAATCCCAAATTCCAATTTAAAGCCGTTTACATCAAAAAAACAAAAAAATCCCAAATCCCAATCAGTAAAAATTGGAATTTGGAATTTAAAAAATTGAGATTTAAACTATTTAGGGTTTCAAAATCAGCACTGACGGTGTATTATTCAGCCAGGTACTTTGAGATTCGATTAGTTTTTTCCAGCTGTCTAAACTTATGATCATTAGGTCCTGACCGTCTAAAAATTCCTTTTTAATTGTCCTGTCATGCATAATCATGATATGATTTGGAGCAATCTGTTCAATAGACCGAATGGTTTCCTGAATATCACGGGTGTTTTTTACTTCACCGCTGGCATCCAGAACCGTAATCTGCGAACCGTTATTATTGATCAGCTTTTTGGCATAATCAATTAAAAAGGCGTCTTCTTTACTAAAAACCGGCATAAAAACCTGATTCACCTCTTCTAAATCTTTCTCGATTAAAATACCAACCGGCATTTTGGTTTTAGTAATAATGTGGCGTGTTCTTTCATCAAACGGATTGTTTTCAAACAAACCTTCTTTTCCGGTAAACTTATCGATCAAACGATCCGGATTTACTATTCGGGTTGTAAAACCAAGGATTTTCCCCAATAAAGTGCCATCAAAAATAGACTGTCCTAAACCAACCAATAATAAATCGTATTCTCCCTGATTGGCTGAATCGATAATATCAGTATCAATATCATTCGAAACTTTAAAAAGGCTGACCATATTCTGGTTTAAACGATGCGATTCTTCCACAACCGGAACCAGCATTTTACGTTCGTGGTCTTTTATATCAAACGAATGTATTTCGGTACTTAATGACAAGTGCATGGCGGTTACAATCGAATTGTCCTGTTGTTTTTTAACTAAACTATTGGCAATTTTAAGAAGCTTTTTTCCTCTTTCAGGAGTTGCAAACGAAAGCAGGATTTTGTATTTGCTTTTATTTCCAATTTCCTGAGGAACGGCTGTAATTTTATCCTTGAAAACAAATCCGATAAAATCCAGAGCCGGACCTGTCATAAAAGTCGTAACCAAAGCCATAATTACCATCATCGTAAAAATTTCTGTAGATAAAACGCCAAGATCATAACCGATGTTTAGAACAACAAGTTCCATTAAACCTCTCGTATTCATCAATGCTCCAATGGCTAAACTATCTTTCCAGCTTTGTCCGACAAATTTCGCTGCCAAAGCACTTCCAAAAAACTTTCCCGCTACAGCAACAGCAATAATTAAACCTGTTATTTTCCATAATTCGGGATCATTTAACAAACCAATTTGTGTACGTAAACCAGTAAATACAAAGAATAATGGCAATAAAACGATAATGGCTACATCTTCTACTTTTTCAATAAATATGTTTCTGAATTTATTGTTCTCCGGCATAATTGCTCCTGCCAGGAAAGCCCCAAATAAAGCATGAATTCCGATTAATTCTGCCGCATAAGCAGAAACCAAAAGTGTGATAAAGAAAATCGCAACAACTGGTTTATTCAAACTTTCACGAGTCGAATTTAAATCGCCGACACGTTTCAGGAACGGACGAACGATTTTCAACATAATAATTACGTACAAAATCGCTAAACCGATAACGTATAACGAACTTGTAAATGAACCTGCTTTTACGATAGCAATCACAACAGCCAAAATACACCAAGCTGTAATATCATCGGCTGCCGCACAAGTAATCGCGATGGTTCCCAGTTTTGTTTTCTGCATTCCTCGTTCCTGTACAATTCTGGCCAAAACCGGAAAAGCAGTTATACTCATGGCAATTCCCATAAATAATCCGAAAGAAGAAAACTCAACACCAATTGGGGCAAAAGTGTGGTATATAAAATAGGCTAAAGTTAATCCTAAAGCAAAAGGAATTACAATACTGGCGTGGCTGATTACAACCGCATCATGTGCTTTGTTTTTTAACACTTTAAGATCCAGTTCCATTCCGATTACGAACATGAAAAGAATTAAACCAATCTGGCTTAAAAACTGTAAATTCCCTAATGATTCTTTTGGAAATAAAGCGGCTGAAAATTCAGGAAAATACATTCCAACCAAAGACGGCCCAAGAACAATGCCTGCAATCATTTCTCCAATTACAGATGGCTGACCGATTTTTCTGAAAAACCATCCAAATAAACGGGCTACTAAAATAATCGTAACAATCTGTGCCAATAAAATGGCTAACGGATGCTGTAAATTATGAACCATAGAATCCAGGAAGTCATTCCAATGGTTGCTTTCGATTTGTTTTTTAACGATGTTGCGCCCCACTTCTAATGCGGCTCCTTTTGAAATTACCCAATAAATCAGCGCCGTAAAACCGCCAATAATTGTAATGTAAAATACAGAGTTTTTAATGTTATTCATAACTCGTTCTTTTGATTTATTGCCGCAAATATCAGAACTGAGTTTTAAGTGAAAAAGCAAATTTCCAGCTAATTTTCAATGTATGTAACAAGATGGAAAAACTTTGTAATAAGTTATAATTTTACCTTTTTCAAAAAATCAGAACGATAGGTTTCACTTAAGATTAAGGCTGTATTTTTATTGTTTTCTTCTAAATGATGAAGCACAATTTCGTTGTGATTAAAAAATTTTATCGCCTTTACCGCTACAATTTCTTTTTTGTTAATTCTACAGAAATCGGCGTCGGGTAATTCATGTAAAAGAGTATCGAATTTTACGTTCTTTAAATTCAGAAAACTTCCGTCGGCAAGCAAAACTGTTTTATCGCGGCTGTCACTTGAAGCTGTTGTGATGTATTGGATTTTATTAAAATACAGCAAAGTCTTTCCTTTATCTGTATTTAATTGTATAAACTTTTTTGCATTATCTGATTTATCGAAACGTTCAAAAGCTTTTGTAATGGCTTTTTGAAGACGTTCCAGTTTTACAGGTTTTGTGATATAATCAACAGCATCAATATTAAAAGCATCGGCAGCATACTCTTTATAAGCCGTACAGAAAATCACTAATTTATTATCTAACATTTCAGCTAAATGCAAACCGTCCATTCCCGGCATTTCGATATCTGAAATTAAGAGATCAAAATCCAGGTCCGGAATATCAGACAAAAGTTTCTGCGGATTATTGAATGTTTTGACGATTTCCAGTTCCGGAATTTGTTCGCAAAGCATTTTCAAATAAGTCAATCCAGGAAGCTCATCGTCCAGAAGCAAGCATTTCAGTTTTGTATTCAAGTAAATCTATTTTAAGATGAGCAATATAAATGTCGTTTTCTATAAACTTATCGAGTTTGAAATTATTCTTGTAAATAATCCGCAGACGATGTTCCAGAGTAGCATGGCCAAAACCGCTTCGCTCCTTTTTCAATACTTTTTTATCTGAGATTTTGTTTGAAACCGTCATAAAAAAAGCATTGTCTTTAAATTCAAAAACTACCGAAATAAAAGCATCGGCACTTTGAAGATCGGCGTGTTTAAATGCATTTTCTATTAAATCAATAGAAATCAAAGGCGCTAACAAAGGCTGATCGTATAATTTATCATCTTCATTAATATTGGTTTTAATCTTCAATTCAAAAAGCGGACTGATTTTAATTTTATTGATTTCGATTAGATTCAATGCAAAATTGATTTCTTCTTTTGCCGTCACAAATTTCTTTTTGCTTTCATATAAAATATAATCCAAAACATTAGCCAGTTTATCTAAAGCGAAGTAAGTCTGATAAGCATGTGACTGAATCGAATTTAAAATGTTCTTAAACAAATGCGGATTGAGTTTTGATTCAAGATTTTCTAACTGAAGATCATTTACTTTTACTTCAAGTGCATAAAAACTTCTTTCAGCATCTTCTTTTGCTTTTTTCGCCTGCATTAACTGATAGACCATAAAACAGATAATAACGATCAGTAGTAAGAGGATCGCTAAAAAAATAAAAGTGGTGGTATTATCCTGCATACTTATTAGTGTAAAAAAGAAACTATTATTTTAATTTCTGAATATTTTTTGCTTTAAGCAGTTTAAACAAATTGTCCAGGTCCTCGCTGCTTAGCCATCTTTTGTCTATTGTAATTATGGAAGCAGTCCCCTGAAAACCAATAAAAATATACTCCTCATATATTTTATAATTTGAAAACACAACCCAATTCATCTTCATATAAACATCCGGGCTATTGTATTCTACATAATCTTCCTCAATCTGAATAGAATATTGATTACCTGTTTCCAAGAACCGCTCCGCCTTTTCTTCTGCTTTCTTTAAAAAAGCTCTTTTTCTCAGACCATCATAATAAAGTGTCCAAATCAAAAGGGAAATCATGAGAAAGCCCGTTGATTCTAAAACATGTCGATTTGAATATTTATTGTAGGTCTGTACCTGCACATTGGATTCTGAATAGTAGGACTCGTTTTTAGAAAACTCCGTGGAATGCATTAAGCCATAGACAAAAAGAAACATGCTGAAGACAAGCAGAAAAATCAGTATCGGCTGCCTTTTTCCGGAAAGCGCCTTCCACAAGGCTTTATTCATTTCTAAAATACTTTCAGATGCATTTGAACATTTTATTTCCATATCATACAGTTTATTTACGGGGAACAAATTTTGAATATTGCTTGAGTAAAAAATAACAACAGAAATCTCCTCCAAAAAACTACACCGCCACTGAATAGTACAGTATCTATTCGGCTTCTTTTTGAATTAGTTGCAAATATGAGAAAAGGGAATGGTTTGACCATAAAAACTAAAATAATATTTCTGAACCAGTCTCTTTCTATTTGTGTTAACATTAAGTAAAATACAATCGATTGTGGATGATTTCTAGCACTTTTCACTACATTTGCATCCATTTTTACAGATTTTATGAAAAACACAGTTCAAGTTGGATTTTGGGAGAAACTAGCCAGAATCATACTTAAAAACAGAATTACAATTCTGGTTATCCTTTCTGCCTTAACTATTTTCTTTGGTTACCAGTGGAAAAACCTTTCTATGACCTATACTGAAGCCAATCTGCTTCCGAAAGATCATATTGCGAATAAAGAATATCAAAAATTCTTAGACAAATTTGGAGAAGAAGGAAACCTCATTGTTATTGGTTTTCAGGACAAAAACTTTTTTACACCAAAAAATTATGCTGCCTGGACTGAATTGATGAATGGGCTTAAAAAAGCCAAAGAAGTGGATTTGGTCATTTCTTTAAATGACCTGAAGAAACTGGAAAAAGATACGGTAAACCAAAAATTTGTTTTAGCACCATTTATTGATGAAAGCAAAGTTCTTGATGATGCTTATTTAAAAAGTGTTCAATATGATTTGTTTCACAATCTGCCTTTTTATGAAGGTTTGTTATTTAATAAAGAAAGCGGGAGCGTTCGTTCTGCTATCTACATGAACAAAGCACTTGTAAATACGGCTGAAAGAAAAATTTTTATCTTAAATGATTTAGTTCCGAAAATCGATAAATTCGAAAAAACTACCGGAATAGATCTTAAAGTTTCGGGAATGCCCTACATTCGTACGATTAATGCGGACAATATGAAAGGTGAAATCGGACTTTTCATTGGAGCCTCTTTATTGACGGTTTCTTTGATTTTCTTTTTCTTTTTCCGTTCATTCAGAGCTACGTTTATTTCGATTTGTATTTTAATTGTCGGTGTAACCTGGTCATTTGGAACACTGGGATTATTTGGTTATAAAATCACGATTTTAACGGCAATTATTCCGCCGCTGATTATTGTAATCGGAATTACGAACTGTATTTTCCTGATTAATAAATACCAGCAGGAAATTAAAATTCACAACAATCAGGCAAAAGCTCTACAGCGTGTGATTTCAAAAATTGGTTCTTCGACTCTGATGACCAATTTAACAGCTGCGATTGGTTTTGCAACTTTGATGATTACAGGAAATGAACTCCTTTTTGAATTTGGTTTGGTTACTTCTATCAACGTACTTTCTGTTTATACGCTGACACTTTTTATCGTGCCGATTATCTACAGTTTTATGCCATTGCCAAAAGCAAAACATTTATACCATTTAGATAAAACTTATATTTCAACACTTTTGAATACGGTTGCAACTATACTAAAAGGTAAAAAGACAATCGTATATATCATTTATGCAGTACTTTTTGTAGTAAGTTTAAATGGAATTAGACAGATGAAAGTATCAGGAAGTTTGATTGGTGAAATGCCGAAAAGTGCTTCTTTCTTTAAAGATATTTTATTTTACGAAAAAGAATTCAATGGTGTAATGCCTCTTGAAATCATGATTGACACCAAAAAGAAAAAAGGTGTTATGAAACCGTCGACTATTCGTAAAATGGACGAATTGCAGAATACTATTTCTGAAGTTCCTGAATTGGCAAAACCGGTTTCTGTTGTAAACCTGGTGAAATATGCCAAACAGGCTTTCTACAACGGAAACCCTGAATATTACCAATTGCCAACTTCTCAGGAACAGACTTTTATTTTGGGTTATGCTAAAAATGCCACCAAAAACAGCAAAGAAAACTTAATGAAAGCGTACGTGGATTCGACTGGACAATATGCGAGAATTACCACTTTCATGAAAGATATCGGAACCGATGAAATGGCAAAAGTAGAAGGGAAATTACGCAAGAAAATTGACGAAATTTTCCCGAAAGACCGTTATGAAGTTACGATTACCGGAAAAGCATTGGTTTTCCAGAAAGGAACAACGTATCTGGCACACAACTTAATCGAATCGCTCCTTTTTGCGATTGCCACTATTGCGATTTTGATGCTGTATTTATTCCGTTCGTTTAAAATGGTAGCCGCTTCTTTGATCACGAATATTTTACCACTTTGTATTACTTCCGGATTAATGGGGTATTTCGGAATTCCGTTAAAACCTTCTACGATTCTGGTATTTAGTATTGCTTTTGGAATCTCGGTTGATAATGCGATTCAGTTTATGGCGAAATACAAACATGACTTAATTCAAAATAAAGGAAAAGTAAAAAAATCAGTTTTCAGCGCTTTAAGAGAAACCGGAGTAAGTACTTTCTATACTTCTGTCGTTCTGATTTTAGGTTTTGCGACTTTCACGTTATCCAGTTTCAGCGGAACAATCGCTTTAGGAGGATTAATTTCCTGTACATTGGTTTTTGCAATGTTTGCAAACTTGGTTGTATTACCTTCGCTGGTTTTAACTTTTGAGAAGAAGAAAACTAAGAAAGAGGAATTGGAAAATTTGGAGAAGTAAAAAGTAATTCCCACAAACAATTGTATGGATAAAAGTTTTGCAGAAATAACCAGTTTAATTAAACAAACCCGCAATAACACCTTAAGATTTGTTAATGCCGAGCTGATTAATTTATACTGGAACATTGGAGAACATATCCATATAAAAATAGAACAAGCGAGTTGGGGACAAGCTGTTGTAAAAGAATTAGCTAAATACATTCATGATAATGAACCAGAACTAAAAGGCTTTTCTGACAAGAACCTTTGGAGAATGAAGCAATTTTATGAAGCTTATAAGGATTTTCCAAAACTCTCACCACTGGTGAGAGAAATTAGTTGGACAAATAATTTGCTCATATTTACCAGAACTAAAACAGCAGAAGAAAAAGAGTTTTACTTAAAAATATGTAAACAGGAATCTTATAGCAAAAGAGAACTTGACCGCCAAATTTCGGCAAGTCTTTTTGAAAGAACGATGATTGGAAACTCAAAACTCTCAACAACGTTGAGAGAAATTGATTCAGATATCACTAATTCTTTTAAAGACAATTATATTTTTGAATTCTTAAATCTTCCTGAGTTACATAACGAAAAAGATTTACAAAAAGGTCTTGTCAATCAGATGAAAAATTTTATTCTTGAACTAGGAAAAGATTTTTTATTTATAGACGAAGAATACAAATTACAAGTAGGGAGCAGTGATTTTTATATTGACTTATTGTTTTATCATCGTGGTTTACAATGTTTAGTTGCTTTTGAATTAAAAACGGACAAATTTAAACCCGAACATTTAGGCCAATTAAATTTTTATTTAGAGGCACTTGACCGGGATGTGAAAAAGCCAAATGAAAATCCAAGTATTGGGGTTTTACTTTGTAAAGACAAAGATAATGAGGTTGTAGAATATGCATTAAGCAGAAGTCTGTCACCAACATTAGTTTCAGAATACAAAACACAGCTTCCGGATAAGAAACTTTTGGAGAAAAAATTACATGAAATCTTTGAAAGTAAAAATGAAGAAGAGTAATTTTCTTTACTCAAAAAAATATCCGCCACGAATTCACGAATAAAAAACAAATAATTCGTGAATTCGTGGCGAATAAATTTACACGAACAATTATCAGAATAACAAAAGGAACTTGAAACAGCTTCAAAAATTAATTATTATCGATTATATTTGCAGTTGTTCAAAATGAATATTACTTAATATCAATTATATATAAAAATGAAACACACAAAGGTTAGAGACTTATTAAACAGTACGACGACGTTACAGGAAGTGAATGCAAAAGGATGGGTGAGAACTTTTAGAAATAATCAGTTCATCGCTTTAAATGACGGTTCTACCATTAATAATATTCAATGTGTTGTTGATTTTGAAAATACACCAGAGGAGACTTTAAAAAGAATTACGCCGAGTGCAGCAATTTCTGTAATCGGAACTTTGGTTGAAAGTAAAGGCGCTGGTCAGAAATACGAAATCCAGGTTTCTAAATTGGAAATTCTCGGAGATTCGGATGGAGAAGCTTATCCAATTCAGTTAAGAAACAGACCAAGTTTAGAATTTTTAAGAGAAAAAGCGCATTTACGTGTACGTACAAATGCTTTTGGTGCGATCATGCGTGTTCGTTCAGTATTGTCTTATGCCGTTCACAAATATTTTCAAGATAAAGGTTTTGTTTACGTAAACACGCCAATTATCACCGGAGCTGATGCTGAAGGTGCTGGAGAAATGTTCCAAGTAACATCTTTACCATTGGATAATCTTCCAAAAACAGAAGATGGAGCTATTGACTACAAACAGGATTTCTTTGAAAAACATACCAACTTAACGGTTTCCGGGCAGTTAGAAGGTGAAACTTTCGCTATGGCATTGGGTCAGATTTATACGTTTGGTCCAACTTTTAGAGCTGAGAACTCAAACACTTCCCGTCACTTGGCAGAGTTTTGGATGATCGAGCCAGAAGTTGCTTTCAACAATTTGGATGACAACATGGATTTGGCTGAAGATTTTATTCAGTACGTAATTAAATATGCTTTAGACAACTGTAAAGACGATTTGAAATTCTTAGAAGGAAGACTTTTAGAAGAAGAAAAATCAAAACCTCAGGCAGAAAGAAGTGAAATGGCTTTGTTAGAGAAATTGAACTTCGTTCTGGAAAACAACTTCAAACGTGTTTCTTATACGGAAGCTATTGATATTTTAAGAGATTCAACTCCAAATAAAAAGAAGAAATTCCAATACATCATTAACGAATGGGGAGCTGATTTACAGTCAGAACACGAGCGCTACCTGGTTGAGAAACACTTTAAATGTCCGGTAATTTTATTTGATTACCCGGCAAACATTAAAGCGTTTTACATGCGTTTGAACGACAACACAGAGCCAGGAAGAGAAACAGTTCGTGCAATGGATATCCTTTTCCCTGGAATTGGAGAAATCGTTGGTGGTTCTGAAAGAGAAGAGCGTTATGATGTTCTGGTTCAGAAAATGGAAGCGCTTGGAATTGACAAAGAAGAATTATACTGGTATTTAGACACCAGAAGATTTGGTTCTGCAACTCACGCAGGTTTTGGTTTAGGTTTTGAACGTTTAGTATTGTTTGTAACAGGAATGACAAACATCAGAGACGTAATTCCTTTCCCAAGAACTCCGGGCAGCGCAGAGTTCTAAAAGTTTAAAAAAGTTTCACGTTTCAGGTTTCATGTTATTGGAACTTGAATTAAAATTATAAAATTTGTTTTCAAGTTTCAGGCTTCAGGTTTTTCCGTTCAGTTGGAAAACTTGAAACTTGAAACTTGAAACTTTTAACAAAAACAAATGCTAAAGCAATTTTTAAATTTAAAATTATCTCAAAAATTATCTCCACAGCAGATTCAGCTGATGAAGTTAATTCAATTGCCTACGCAAGCTTTTGAACAGCGTTTATTAGAAGAAATGAACGAAAATCCAGCTCTTGAAGCGGGTAAAGAAGACGAATACGAAGCTGATGAATATGCTAATGACGACTATGACGATTATGATGACAATGAATCAGACAGAATCGAAGCAGACGACATTAACATTGACGAATATCTAAGCGATGACGATACGCCTGATTACAAAACTCAGGTTAATAATTATAGTGACGACGAAGAGCGCGAAACGCCTTTTGCCGCTCCGATTAGTTTTCATCAGGATTTAATCAATCAGCTGAATACTTTTATTTTAAATGACGAGGAGCGCGAAATTGCTGAATTCCTTGTTGGAAGTATTGATGATATGGGGTATATCCGCAGAAGCATTCCGGACATTGTAGACGACATGGCTTTTACTCAGGGAATTTACACTGATGAAGCAATGGTGGAGAAAATGATGACGGTAATTCATGAGCTTGAACCTTCGGGAGTTGGTGCACGTGATTTACAGGAGTGTTTATTACTTCAGTTAAAACATAAAACGCCAACTGAATATGTTGATTTAGCGATTGACATTATCGAAAATCAGTTTGATGCTTTTACGAAGAAACATTACGACAAACTTTTACAGAAATACAGTGTTTCAAACGAACAGCTGAAAAAAGCCATTCACGAAATTGAAAGACTGAACCCAAAACCAGGGGGATCTTTTGCTGGAAATAATAAAGTTACCGAAAATGTGGTTCCAGACTTCGCGATCAGAATTGTGGACGGCGAATTGGAACTGACTTTAAATGGAAGAAATGCTCCTTCTCTGCACGTTTCTAAAGATTATCAGGAAATGATGCAGACGTATAAAGAATCTAAAGATAAATCGACAGCGCAGAAAGATGCCGTTCAGTTTATCAAACAGAAACTGGATTCTGCCAAATGGTTTATTGATGCGATTAGACAGCGCCAGGAAACACTTTTTGTGACTATGAATGCGATTATGCATTATCAGGAAGAATATTTCTTAGACGGCGACGAAACGAAACTAAAACCAATGATCTTAAAAGACATTGCAGATATGGTTGGTTTGGATATTTCGACAATTTCACGTGTTGCAAACAGCAAATATGTTGAAACACCATACGGAACCAAACTAATTAAAGAGTTTTTCTCTGAAGCCATGAAAAATGATCAGGGAGAAGATGTTTCGACTTTAGAAATCAAAAAAATTCTTCAGAATACCATTGAAGAAGAAGATAAAAGAAAACCGCTTCCAGATGATCAATTGGCTGAAATTCTAAAAGAAAAAGGGTATCCAATCGCGAGAAGAACTATTGCTAAATACCGTGAGCAATTAGATATTCCGGTCGCGAGAATGAGAAAGAAGATTTAATTTTCTTCTTTAACCATATAAAAAATTAAAATAACAAACCCGTCAGCTTTTTAAAATCTGGTGGGTTTAATTTTCACAACACATTGTGTAATCTATAATCAAAATTAAATTTTACTATCCCTATTTTAAATTTTTATAAACTCCCGGCATAACATTAAAATGTTTTTTAAATGTTCTTGAAAAATGCCCTATATTGTTATATCCTAATATCATCGACACGTCTGTAACATTGTTGTCTTCGTCCAGCAATTCTTTTGCTTTCTCCATTTTTTTACGGATAAAATATTCCCCATAATTTTCCTTGAATAAGGTAGTAAACATTGTGGCAAATTTAGACGTGCTCATAAAACATGCAGCAGCTGCTTTGGGAACGGTAACTATATCTCTGAGATTTTGCTCTTGGGCTTCTTTTAACTCTATAACACGCATAGCATCTGGAGACATGGCATTTTTTTTATCTGCATATCCTTCTTTCAGATTATTAAAAAACAAAGCTATTAACTGACAGGCATATCCTTCTAATAATTGTACTATATTAACTCTCGAAGTGTCAAGTTCAAATAAGTCATTTACCAGTTCATAGCTTTTGACGTCAAAATTAGCAACACTGCTCATTGGCTGCGCATTGGCAAACTCCTTAAATTTGACAAGCATTATAGGTATAGGTTCTATCAAGTTTTTTATGCCCCAGCTTCTGTGTGCAACAAGCTGTATGTAACGTACAGGAACCTCTTTTGGGAACAATATTGACGTATCAAAAGCATGCGAACTAAGCACTACAGATTTTATAAGTCCGCTGATTTCAGCAGTCTCTTTACTGTCTTTTAAAGTTACTATCGCCGGCTGTTTTGACAAGTAAAAAGTCAATCCATAATAATCATTTCCCTGCAGCTGTTTTTTATGCAGCAATAGTTCTTCTTTAAATACTACATCTACAAATACAATCCCTAAATTCTCATTCAGTTCATAATACTCATACCTTCCTTTACCAACTGATGGCGGCAATAAAAGCTTATTATTTCTAAATGTTATTTTAACTCCAGCACTTTTACTAAAAGCCTGAGCAAAATCAATTATCCATTGCTTCGTTGTGTTAAAATAATATTCTACTTTTATCATAATAATCCTCTTGTGTGGTATGTTGTAATGTCAATACCTCTTTATGGCCTGGCTGTACTCTTTTGGAGTCATCTTAAAATACTCTCTAAATATTCTGGTAAAATGGCTATGATTTACAAAACCAACTGATCTGGCAGCATCTGCAATTTCCCATCTCTTTTGCAATAGTCCGGCGGCTTTCAGAATTCTTAATTCCTGAAAAAACTGCAGATAATTTTTACCATACATTCCCTTAAATATAGTAGCGAATTTAGGTGCACTCATCAAACATCTTTTGGCTAAATCGTTTATTGTTGGAAGTGGTTGCGCTAAGTTGTCTTCTACATTTTTTTTCACATTCATGACATTCAAAACGTCCTGATATTCTAACACTGTTTTGGGCTGCATATGCCCGGCCTCTCTTTCTAAAGCCAATGCTAGTAAACGTTTAACAGAACCTTTATAAAATAATTTAGAAAGAAATGGCAAGGGGTCTTCAGTAATAATTTCTTGCGTTAAAAGCAATATTTCTAAATCAAAATCTAAAGCAAACTGCAAGGGTGCATTTTCCAATAATTCTTTATGGTATTGAATTTTATTTTTTGTTAATCTAAGCCTGTATTTATTAATAAGCCAGTCCCGAGATAACAATAGTACCACCATTTTCAAAGGCACATCTTTAGGTGCTGTCCAGGAAAAACTTGTTTCTGCAGTACTATAGAAAATTTTATTTTTCCAGCTTTCACTGCTTAACTTTTTTTCTTCGTCATGTCTTTGTACCATTAAAGAAAATGCAATAAGATTAAAACTCATAGCATGAAAATAATTCGTTACAGAAGGATTACGCTCAAAACAGACCTCTTCAAAGAAAACACAATCCATGATGACTAATGCAAGTCCTGTATCAATATCATAACATTCAACCCGTCCTTTTGCCAGACTTTCCGGAAAAACTAACCTATTGTTTTTTACATAAACCTCGTCTTTATAAACAGAGCTAAAACCTGTTGCCAAATCTTTAAGATAATCGCTGTAAGTTGTAAGGTTATAATGTACGTTTAGCATATCTTTTAAATTATCACAATTAACAGAAATGAGTTTTTGAAAAGTGCATTTAAAATCTAATAAACAGCGTATAAGGCTACAAAAATGTAACAAGACACCATAAATTTACAATATTTCTATTTCCAATTTTCAATAAGAAAACATTTTTCTTTAGAACGAACTATAAACGTTGACTCAAAAGAAAAAAAACATAAAAAAATTAAGAGTCAAATAATATCAAAAAATAAATGCTTTTCAAAATTCTACTTTTTCCTGTTTTGGCACAATTTCTTGTTGATTAACATTCGTAAATCTTATGAAAACCGGGCCTATTGACCCTTTTTTACCTAGGTCAACAGCCTATGTTATCAAGTTAAAGGATTAAATACTAAAATTATTGCTGATTTTTGATTGCAGATTAGAAGGGTTTCCTAAAGGCGACAATCAAATATTTAGTCACACCAAATCTGAAATCATTAATCCTCAGTCTAAAATCTATTAACTTAATGACATTGGGCCAATAGCCTTAAGAATATTGCAAACACAACATACAAGCAATAATTTCTTGCAAATATTTAATGCCTTTATAACAAAAGCAAGCAACTATTCAGTAATTATAGCCCAATTATTGAAGTACCAACAACAACAGTAGGGTAAAAGACCCCCGTTAGCACATGCCAGGCAACATCATTAGGATCGCTTCCAAAAGCTGCGGGTGAAAATTTCAATTGGTTATAATTATCACCGTCAGGAGTATCTCCCGGCTGCACGCCTTCTCCTGCCACAGTAATCTTAAAGGAATATGTCATGCCTTTTTTTACTGGAACGGTAGTAGAAAGATAAACAGCATGTCGGGCACCTGATGTAACTGCATGTGTCCCGGGCAAATAGTATATATCCTCTGCGCAAACCGTAAACACCGCTTTAACTTCACTATTAGATACTGGTACATTATTTTCCAAAGGCTGTAACAAAATTGACCCCACAGTATATTGCAAATCTTCTATACCACCCAAGTATTGATCATTCTGAACTCCGGAATACATACCCGGATACATTACCAGGGATACTTCCAGCGTTCCATCAGCCGGTGCGATATAAGTTTTGCCATCAAATTCCGGCCATGGCATAGAACGGGCAGGCTTTGCAAGAGGATAAAAGGTACTTAAATCGGCAACTTTGCCTCCTTTCCAGAAAAAAGTCCTGTTGTATTGGGGTGGCATTGTCCAGTTACTGTTTCCATTACCATCTCCTGCTGTAAGCACAGCTCCGGAAGTAGCCGCTATCCCATTTGCCCCTTTTGCTATTGAAGTGGTTTGAGTAGAGAGTTTGGCAATATTATTCACATTATAATTTTGCATATCTAATGTCGTTACTGCCGTATGGTTTCCTAAATCATCAGATGTAGTACCCGATTGTCCAGCTACCAGCTTTACCCATTTGCTGCTGTCCCAATAATAATAGCCCGTACCTCCCGTAAGAGCGGCATTCGTATTGTACACCATAAGACCAACATCTGTATTGCCGGCATCTCTTACAGGGCTTTTAACGGTCAATGAAGTTAGACTCACTTTAGGAAGTAAAAGCCCTTTATTAGCATTAGGCACTCTCAAATCAAGCACTGCCGACTTTGCCGGATTATTACCTGTCATACCTACTTGAGCAGAAAGACTGGCATTGAAAAAAATCAGCAAGAATAGTATTGTTATTATATGTTTTTTCATCTTTTTATATCTTTTACAAATTAAAATTTATGCTGTACCCAAATTCTAATTTGGGATTGAAAGAAGAGATACATATGAATTATATCTATTTCCTCCCAGCGAAATTACACTTCCCACTAAAGAAGGTTTGGTGTCGTTTATCCTGAAAAAATCACTGCATTCAAAATTAAATGTATAAGTAACCCCTTTTGTGACTGGAAACTGAGTGAATATTATAATACTATTAGGGTTTTTTCCAGATCCTGCCACGATATCTGCCGAAGCCACCAAAGTTTGATACCCGTAGGCGGTTCCTCCAGGATCTGCAATGATATTGCCTCCTGTTTTGACCGTCAAACGAGCACCTGTCTGATACATGATAGTTTTCACAGGAGCAGTGGCATCGTTAAGCTCCGCATATATAACTGCTTTCACTACTAATGTTCCGGTATAAGGTGCAGTGTATTGGTGGTTTTGTAAACCATTAATCGGAGTCCAGGCACCTAAAACATTGGACGAAGTGGTTGTGAAAGTAGCATTAGTCAAATAAATTCTTTCAGGTTCGAAGTTCATATTAGGATAAGGGCGCCATACCACATTGCCTGCATCATCTGCCGCAGTGGCCACATCGCCTATATTTGGCGCCATACCATCTGTGCCTTGCTTAATTTGAACTGTTTGCACCGCTGTTTTTGCTGCCTGATTGATATTAAAACCCGACATATTTAAATCCTGAGTGGCAGTATGGTTTCCTAAATTATCCCCTTTCAAATCTGTCTGATTAAGGAACTTGTTCCATTTGCCCGACTCCCAGTAATAATAGCCAACTCCACCAGGCAGGGCCGAATTGGTATTGTAAACAACAAGACCAACAGCCGGTATGCCTCCTGCAATTAAACTTCCGTCTGTTAAACTGGTTAGGCTTAACTGTGGCGCCACCAATCCTTTATTTCCTCCTTCCGGCCTTGGATCCCTTAAATCCAAAACGGCCGATTGTACAGGACTATTCGTTAATACTCCCAACTGTGCAAAAGACTTACCACTGTATAAAAAAGCTAAAAATCCAGCAACTAAAATATAACGTTTCATAGCTTTTATTATTTATTTGTAATTAAAAATGCATTAATATAAGATGTAACGGTAGGTCCCCCGTCTATGGTTATAGAACCGAACTGTGACAGTGCTATTGTATACAATGATGGATTCAATAGATTAAGAGAACTAGTATTCATAATACACATAGTAGCAAAAGTATAAGTGGTCCCTTTTTTTACAGGCACTTGCAATAGTATCACCCCTCTCTCAGGAAATCCCGATGTAGCACTTGTTGCATAGGTTTTAACCGAAAATGCAGTACAGTTTTGATCAACCAGAGTAGCTCCGTTATAAACCTGCAGGCGCACTCCCGTTGAACCAGGGGAATAAAAGCGGTTTGGCTCATAAAAAGAGGTAGAAGGTACGTTAGGGTCCATTCTGCCGTAAAACACACCTTGGATAACCAATGTGCCATCTTCAGGCGCTGTATAAGTAAAATTACTTAGTCCAGGTATGTCTTTCCACATTTGGTTACTAGTTATTACAGAACCGGTACTTACCTTATAGAATGAAAACTTATCAAATGTTTTAACTCCCGGCGGTTCTTGCCATATTATATTGCCAGCATTATCTGCAGACATAGCTATGTTGTTTTGTTGGGGAAATTTATTGTCTGTACCTTGCGCAATAGACTCTGTAGTAGTAGTTTGTTTGTTTACATTCTTAATATCATTATTACTCATTGCCAATGCCGTAGTAGCAGTATGATTACCCAGATTATCTAAAGCTACTGTATTATTGCTTGTCAGCATACGGCACCATTTTGATCCGTCCCAGTAATAAAACCCAAGTCCGCCTGGCTGCTTGCTTAAAGCTGGCAGTGATGCATTTTTATTGTAGACCATCAGTCCAATTTCCGGGGCATTGCCTACTATTGGTGCCGGATTATCTAAAGCAACTAAACTTACATCTGGGATTAATAAACCTTTATCATTCATACCTGTTAAGTCTAATTGAGCAGACTTATCCGGATTGTTAGTTACAAGCCCCACTTGGGCATGAAGTATTTTACATTGCAGTAATATGCAGATCATTACAATTCTAATTAGCCTATTCATTTTATACATTATCATCTTATTTATTCTTAAAAACTCAGTTTTAAACACTGAAAAACAATTAGTTATATTCAGAACAATTAGTTTTTCGGATACAAAATTACCTTTAGAATAAAGAATATGCATTCCACTATTCATTTAAAAATTGTTCTGTTTTTTAAATTTTAAGACCAAAGTCAAAATAAAGCATGTTTGCCTCGACAAGACACGATAGAGCTTTATACTATGAAAAAGAACATCAAGCAAGTACAAATACATTAATAAATTGTTCTAAAAACATAAAACCAATGTCGACGAAAAACTACAAAATGCCTGAAACAAGCTTAAATCGCCCATTTTATTTTCAAAAACATTTTTCACAACTTAAAAAAAAGCCCCACAGGTTTTAAAAACCGTAGGGCTTGATAAATATATCGAAAGGGTTAATTACTTATACTGATCCGGTAATAACTTCACATCAAATAAAAATACTTTCTTTCTATCACTATAACTATAATTCAGCGTATAGTCATTATCTCTAAAAACCTGAAGTCCTGGATTTGATTTTGCAGTACTTAATAGACTCTTTTCAATTTCTTCCTTAATTACATCCGTTTCTGCAGTTTCTTGTACTACATTCATCAAAGTCAAATTGTACTGAACCGTTCTTTCTTCAGTTAAGCTGACACTGTCTAAACGAATGCCTTCCTGAATGGTCAGCGGACAGTTTTTATTATATTTTGCGACTAATTCTGTTATTTCGGTATTTGTTTCTTCTGCTTCTTCGGTAAGGAAAAATTGAAAATAAACTGCCGTTGCAAGTGCAATTCCTATAATAACCAACAATAAAATATTCGATTTTCTCATGTTTTGTTTACTTAACAAGATTTAAAACAGCAAATTACTTTTCCTGATTTTTTTTCATTGCCTTAAAATACGCTGCACGGCTTAGAGGCTCGTATTCTTCGGTTTCCCCCAGCATGACCAGTTTGTCATTATCGGTTTTTCTGAAACTGTAATTGGCCAGATTACCGGTTCTGGTACAAACCGCATGCACTTTGGTTACATATTCAGCAGTTGCCATCAGTCCGGGCATTGGACCAAACGGATTTCCTTTAAAATCCATATCTAAACCGGCAACAATTACCCGTATTCCCTGATTAGCCAAATCGTTGCAGACTGTGATAATCTCATCATCAAAAAACTGTGCTTCATCAATTCCGATTACATCACAGCCCTGTGCTAAAATTAAAATATTAGCTGCTGCCGGAACTGGTGTCGAACGAATTTCATTAGCATCGTGAGACACGACCATTTCATCATGATAACGGGTATCGATAGCGGGTTTGAAAATTTCAACTCTTTGTTTGGCAAACTGCGCACGCTTTAGCCTGCGGATTAATTCTTCGGTTTTACCCGAAAACATTGATCCACAAATAACTTCAATCCACCCAAATTGTTCTTTGTGGTTTACGGTATTTTCGAGAAACATTTTGTATTTTTCTGCCTTTAAAAATGAATAGTTTTTATTACTTTGTACTGGTAATAAATCGACGTAAAAATGTGTTGTTTTACATTTTTTCAAAAGTAGAAAAATTTTATCAAACCGGAGATTGGCAAACGCTTATTAACAGAAATTAAAAACATCTTTAAAATATCTTTCAGATTTATTTCAGATTAAAGACATTCAGGCATTAAATATACTAAAATACCATATTCACTATAATTTCAACAGTTATGAAAAAAAAATTGGAAGCTGATTTAATCAGCATTGCACATCGAATTTTAAAACTTAAGAACAAATCCGATATCAATCAATTATATATTGAAACTCAGAAATTATATGAAAAATTAGCGATTTTAAAATTTGTTGATGAAAATTTCGACGAAGTAAAACCAACCGTAAACCACAGCGAAATTACAGCCCGGATTGAAACTGTTTTTGAAAAAGAAACTGCTCCTGCCGAAACGATAACAGAGCCTCAAACTGCTGCTGAAGAAATTAAAACTGAAGACATTATTTCTGATCCGGTTATAGAAGAACCAACTGTTGAAACACCTCCCGAAATAATTCCGGAATCCGCTGAAGAAATTATCGAAACTCCTGCTGACGATGCTATAGAAAAACCAGTTACAGCAGTAATACCTGAACCGGAAATTACTGCAGAAGTCAAAAAAACAGAAGAACCTGAAAATACAGTTGAAGAACTTTCGTTTACTACTGTAAGTGAATTAAAACCAATTCCTGATTTTAAACCGGCCTTCGAATTAGACCTTACCGAAATCAAAGAAGAAGTAAAAGAAGAGTCCAAAACAGAATCCAGATCAACACCTGTTCCAATTGCTTTTGAAGATTTCGGAATTAACTATGCCGATGCACAATTTGTGAAAGTAGAAAACGCTGAACCGGTTTCGCAGTCACTTCATACTATCAAAAAAGATATCGCAAGTCCGGTTACGGAAACATCAAAAGAGAGCAAACCCGTTTCTTTAAATGAAAAACTGTCAAGAGGTTTTCATATTGACCTTAATGACCGCATCGCTTTTACTAAAAACCTTTTTGGAAACAGTACAGAAGATTACAGCCGTGTTTTAAACCAGCTCATGACTTTTGATTCTTATGCCGAAGTAAAAGAGTTTATCGAAACTATGGTAAAACCGGATTACAACAACTGGGAAGGAAAAGACGATTATGCAGAGCGCTTTTTGGGAATTATCGAGAAGAAATTCGCTTAAAAAAATAAATACAAATTTACACGGATTTTTTCTTTGTGGAATTTTATAAACATTAAAAATTTGTGCTAATCTGTGAAATTAGTGTTATAACATAAAAAACTATGTCAAAATTATATATCGTTCCAACGCCGATTGGCAATCTTGAAGACATGACTTTCAGAGCCATTCGGGTTTTGAAAGAAGTCGATCTGATTTTGGCCGAAGACACCCGCACAAGCGGAAAGCTCTTAAAACATTTTGAAATTGGCACGCACATGCACAGCCATCATATGCACAATGAGCACAAAACTACTGAGAATTTAATTGCACGCTTAAAAGCAGGTGAAACCATCGCTTTAATTTCAGATGCCGGAACTCCGGCCATTTCCGATCCCGGTTTTTTACTAACGAGAGCCTGCGTAGAAAATAATATTGAAGTAGAATGTCTTCCGGGTGCCACCGCTTTTGTTCCGGCATTGGTAAACAGCGGACTCCCAAACGACAAATTTGTTTTTGAAGGTTTTCTGCCTGATAAAAAAGGACGCCAGACCCGATTTCTGGCTTTGGCCGAAGAAACCCGAACGATGATTTTATACGTTTCTCCACATAAACTCGTTAAGACTTTAAGTGAATTTATACAGTATTTTGGAGAAGACCGACAAGTCTGCGTTTCGAGAGAATTATCAAAATTGCATGAAGAAAATGTCCGCGGAACAGCAAAAGAAGTTTTAGCACATTTTGAAAAGACAGCACCCAGAGGAGAAATCGTTGTGGTCGTTGCCGGAAAAACCATAACAAAAGAACCTAAGAAAAGTAAGTTTTCTAAGGACGAAGAAGAATAAAAATAATGTTAGCCACAGATTAAAAAGATTAACACAGATTAATAAAAAAGTTAGCCACTAATTACACAAATTATCACGAATTGAATTAGTAAAAATTCTTGCAATTAGTAGCAAAAAAGATCCTTTTAATCCTTTCAATCTGTGGCAAAAAAATCAAACCATAGTCATGAGCATTCAAGCCTTTTTAGAAAAAGTAAAACAAACTCCAACTCAAATCACATTTCCTGAAACTATTGCCGTAATCGAAGAAAATTACAACTTTACACCAACCGCTTTTCAAAACGGAACACAGCACAATGCTGCCGGAGAAAATTCAGGTTCCTGCAAATTGTTTTCTTTCGCCAAACTGCAAAACTTAAGCAAAGAGGAAACTTTGGCTTGTTTTGGGGCCTTTTATTTTGAAGAAGTTTTAGGAGATCCAGACGGAACAAATCACCAAAACATTCGAAATTTCATCAACTTAGGCTGGGACGGGATTCAGTTTGAAGGAAATGCTTTAGAAGCGAAATAATATATTTTAGAATTCAGATTGTGGATTTTACTAAGCCTGCAATCTAAAACTTAAAAACTTTGACAAAGTTGAAACCGAATATTCCGCCACAGATTAAAAAGATTAACACAGATTAATATGAAAGTTGCCACGAGCCGAGCTATAGCGAACAGGCGAAGTAATTACACAAATTTTCACAAATTAAATTAGTGGAAATTCGCGGAATTCATGGCAAAAAATAATCTTTTAAATCCTTTTAATCTGTGGCTAAAAAAAAAATTACCAATCAGATTAAACGATTTCAGGCATCTGCAATCTAAAATCTAAAATCTAAAATCAACCCATGCGTTGGACATTAAAACCAAAACCTTCTGATGAAAAAATCAAACATTTAGCAAACGCTTTAAATGTAGAAGATTTTGTAGCGGTACTTTTGATTCAACGGGGTATTGAAACTTTTGAAGAAGCCAAAAATTTCTTTCGCCCGTCATTAGAACATCTTCATGATCCGTATTTAATGAAAGATATGGACAAGGCCGTTGCCAGAATCGAACAGGCTATTGAAAATCAGGAAAACATTTTGGTTTTTGGTGACTATGATGTCGATGGAACCACTGCGGTTTCTTTGGTTTCCTCCTATTTAAAATCACATTATCCTAATATTGCCACTTATATTCCGGATCGTTATGATGAAGGCTACGGGATCTCTTACAAAGGAATTGACTTTGCCGATGACAACGGATTTTCTTTAATCATCGCTTTAGACTGCGGTATTAAATCCATTGATCATATTGCTTATGCAAAAGCAAAAAACATCGATTTTATTGTTTGTGACCACCACAGACCAGGAGAATTTCTACCGGATGCCGTTGCCATTCTAGATCCAAAAAGAGAAGACTGTTCCTATCCTTACGATGAATTATGCGGCTGCGGAGTTGGTTTTAAACTAATTCAGGCTTTAGGTCAAAATCGAAATGAAACGATAGAAGATTTAGTTCCCTATCTGGATTTGGTTGCTACAGCAATTGCTGCCGATATTGTTCCGATTACAGGTGAAAATCGTGTTCTGGCTTATTTCGGATTGAAAGTAATCAACAGCGAACCAAGACCTGGAATTAAAGCTTTGGTACATCAGGTAAAAAAGAAAGTTTTAGACATTACCGATGTCGTTTTTATTATTTCGCCGCGAATCAATGCAGCCGGGCGAATCAAACATGGTAACCATGCCGTTGAACTGTTAACCGAATTTGATTTTGAACAGGCACAGCAATTTGCCTCAGAAATTGAACAATACAACGCCGACCGAAAAGATCTGGATAAAAAAATCACCAAAGAAGCTTTTCAGCAGATTATCGAAAACAAGGAAGAACAGCGTTTTTCAACTGTTGTTTTTCAGGAAGACTGGCACAAAGGGGTTATTGGAATTGTAGCTTCAAGACTAATTGAAACCTATTATCGCCCAACTTTGGTTTTTACCAAAAGCGGTGACAAATATGCGGCTTCTGCAAGATCTGTTAAAGGATTTGATGTTTACAATGCACTGGACGCCTGCTCCCAGCATCTCGAACAATTTGGAGGCCATATGTATGCGGCCGGAATGACACTGAAAGCCGAAAACTATCAGGCTTTTAAAGAAGCTTTTGAAAAACAGGTCGAAGCCACCATTCTGCCCGAAATGCGGACTCCGGAAATTGAAATTGACGCCGAAATAGATTTTACGGCTATTACGCCCAAATTCATGCGGATTTTAAAACAGTTCGAACCGTTTGGCCCCCAAAACATGACTCCGGTTTTCATGACATCAGATACAAAAGATACTGGTTATGCCAAAACTCTGGGTGCGGAAGAAGAACATTTAAGACTTTTTGTAAAACAAAATAACTCCGACGGAATCGCCGCTATAGGATTCGGACTCGGAAAAAAACTAAACATAGCACAAAATCAAAATCCGTTTCAGCTCGCTTATCACATAGCCGAAAATGAATGGAACGGTACTGTTTCAACACAACTTATACTGAAAGACATTAGAACTAATGGAAGAGAAATCTAATAAACCTGACCCGTATCAGGCACTTCGTTACAAAGAATTCAACGTATTTTTATTATTGCGTTTTGCCATGGTTTTTGCCTGGTCGATGCAGTTTATTGTCATCGAATGGGAAGTTTATAGTTTAACCAAGAATCCGCTTTCTTTAGGGATTATTGGTTTAATGGAAGTTATTCCTGCGGTAGGTATGGCTTTATTTGCCGGTCATATTGTAGACCAAAAAGAAAAGAAAGGTTTATTGGTAAAATGTATTTTGGGCTTTTCTGTAATTAGTTTTGGACTATTTTTACTGACCTGGCCTAAAGTCGTGAGCGGCTGGTCTTCACATGTTGTTCTTTATTCTATCTACGCTTTAGTATTTTTTGGCGGACTAGTTCGTGCTTTTCTCGGCCCAACTATTTTTGCTCTTTTATCTCTTATCATTCCTAAAAAAGCATATCCAAATGCCGCAACCTGGAGTAGTACCGTTTGGCAGATTGGAGCTGTTATGGGTCCTGCATTAGCTGGTTTTTCAATTAACTGGATTGGTGTTCACTGGTCAATGTGTCTGGTTTTCGGATTTTCTATTCTTTCTTTAATTGCTTTATCCCAGATCAGTGCAAAACCAATTATAAATCCGAAGATTGGTGAATCCATAAAAGACAGTTTAACCGAAGGTTTGACATTTGTATTCAGAAACAAAATTGTACTTGGTGCATTGTCTCTTGATATGATTGCTGTACTTTTTGGTGGCGCTGTAGCATTACTTCCTGTTTTTGCGCAGGACATCCTAAAAGTAGGTTCTGAAGGTTTTGGAATCTTAAGAGCTGCTCCCGCTGTTGGAGCTTTTATCACTATGATTGTTTCAGCCTATATTCCTTTGTATAAAAATGCTGGTAAAAAACTTTTGGCTGCCATTTTTGTTTTTGGATTATCTATTATTCTGTTTGGCTTCTCAACCTCATTCTGGCTTTCTGTTTTCGCTTTATTTTTAAGCGGATTGGCCGATGGAATTTCGGTAGTCATCCGCCAGACCATTCTACAGCTTAAAACTCCTGATCACATGCGCGGACGAGTTGGCGCTGTAAATTCAATTTTTGTTGGATCTTCAAATGAATTAGGTGCTTTTGAAAGCGGGGCAACTGCAAAACTAATGGGAACGGTTACCTCTGTAATCTTTGGAGGAAGTGTTACACTTCTGACTGTTTTAGGTTTTGGATTTGCATCACCAACCTTTAGAAATTTAGATCTTCAAAGAGATATGGACGATCATCGCAATTTGGAATAAATGAAATCATTATTCTTCCCTTTTATTTTATTGGTATCCTTTTTCGCAAACGGACAAAATCTTTATATTAAAACTTACGGTAATCAGAAGAATAAACCAGTGATTTTCATTCACGGAGGGCCAAGTGGTAACGCCACATTGTTTGAAGGAACTACAGCGCAAAATCTCGCTGACCAGGGATTTTATGTTATTGCTTATGACAGACGCGGCGAAGGAAGATCTGCAGATCCTGATGCAAAATTCACTTATGAAGAAGCTATTCAGGACTTAAATTCAATTTATACAAAATATCATTTAAAGAAAGCTGTTTTACTCAGCCATAGTTTTGGCGGTTTAGTGGCCGCTTTTTTTGCTAATAAATATCCGCAGAAGGTAAGCGCTTTGGTTTTGGCCGGAGCTTTGTTTTCACAGCAGGAAACTTACGATCATATTCTGGATACATTAAAAAATAAATACAGCAGTAATCCTGAACAATTACAAAGAATAAATACGGTAGAAAATCTGGATAAAAATTCAGCCGGATACCGAAAAAAATGTTTTGAACTGGCAGGAGAAAACAACTTTTTCAAAATGCCAAATCCAACTCCTGCATCTAAAAAATTATACGCCGATTATGAAGCCGGCGCATTTTACAAGACGAATATCCGAAACCAGAATGCGCCGCTGCTTTTCTATCAAAACGAAAAACAAAACAACATTGACAGCAGACCTTTCTTAAAGAAAATTAAAACCGCGGGTGTTCCTGTTTTTGCCATTTACGGAAAACAGGATGGCATTTTTTCATTGGCACAAATCAAATCTATTAAAGATATTGCTGGTCCAGATCACTTTGCTTTTCTGGACAACTGCTCTCATTATTTATTTGTAGATCAGCAGAATGAATTCATTTCAAATGTTAAAAATTGGCTAAAATAGAATTCTGATTTAATCTTATTTCATTTCTTTATTAAAAAAATAATGGAATGAAATATACTGCTGCTCTACTCTTTCTTTTTTTATCTTTTGAATTTTACGCACAGGAAAACCGTATTTCCGGCGAAATAAAAGATTTTCAAAACAACTCCCCTTTAGAATACGTAAACATTGGAATTGCCAATAAAAATGTTGGTACGGTTTCGAATAAAAAAGGAAAATTTGTTGTAACACTTAATGAAAAAGTGAGTTCTAAAGACACTATTCATTTTTCTCACATTGGCTTTGAAACTAAAAAGATATTGGTTGATCAATTAAAATCGGACGGGAATATTATAGAAATGATCCCTTCCGAAAGTATTTTAAAAGAAGTAGTTGTAAAATTCAGGCAGCCCAAACCGAAACAATTTGGAAGAAGTTCAAAAGGATTAGGACTTATGCATTTCAATTTTTTTACTGCTTTAGACAAAACTGTCGACGATTATTTGAGTCGTGAAAGAGGAATGAAATTTAAAATAAAAAAAGACTGTCAGGTAAACGACTTCAATTTCAACATTACTTCCAATGAATTCAAATCGGTTAAATTCAGACTTAATTTTTATACTGTTGAAAATGACCTGCCTTCGAAAATCTTAATTGAAAAAGATATCATTTTTGAAGTTAAGGACAACAAACTCGGATTATTTACAGTTGATTTAAAACCTTACGATATTTATCTGAATAAAGAAATGGGAGATATTGCCGTAACCATCCAATGGATTGAAAGTGTAAAAAACAACGAAAAAAGTAAATTCTTCTCTATTTCGACAGCGGCATCTGCAACAGAAACCAGTTTTTACAGAGAACGAAATTTGGCAGGATGGAGTAAAAGCGGACAAAGCTTAACATTTTATCTGAATACAATGTGTCAGTAAAAAAATATATTTTTTATGATTTTTTTATTTAGAATTAATTTAAATAATATTTATATTTGTTGAAATAAAAGGATTTACGATGAGAGAAATAGAACAGATATATCATAATAATTTTGGAATAGCCTTTTACTGGAAACAAAACAGCCAAACCCTTCTGGACAAAGTACAGCTGGTTTTTAAAGAAACGGGGTTTTATTTTACGGTTGCCGAACTGAATCTTTTCTGTGACCTGATTGAAGACAGCATGATTGAAAACACCTGCTGCGAAGCTTGTGAAATGAAATATTCCTGCCATAAATTTTTATTGAAAACACCCTGTAATTCCATCGATTTGGCTGTAAATATGACCGAATTAAAATCGATTAAAGATCTTGTTGAAGGCTCATTGTTCAGAATTGAATTAGATGAATATATCTACGGACCGGGATTAAACTAGAAACATTCTAAATATTTTAACACCTTTTTTTCATTATTGAAATATATTTTGATTGTATTCAAAATAAAGTATATTTACAGCAATGAAAAAAATGTCCATTCTTTTTATTTTCGTTGGTTTATCTGTTTTCTTTATCAATTGCACAAACAAATCTGACGAATATATCGATCCCCGCGGAACTGATTACGCCGGATCTGAAAGCTGTGTTCAGTGCCATCAGGTGCAATATAATATGGCTGTACAAAGTTCACACTTTAAAGCTACCGCACCCGCCCTTCCTGAAAATGTTTTAGGCGATTTTGACAAAGGCCATCATACTTTTATTTATGATCAAAACACTAAATTGGTCATGGAAAAACGCAATGACAGCCTGTATCAGGTTTTGTATAAAAACGGTAAAGAAGTAGAAGCACATCGTTTTGAAATTGTATTTGGGATCAAGCATGCACAGACTTCTGTCTATTGGCGGAATCGTAATACTTATGAATTACCCCTTTCCTATTACAATTCGATAAACAACTGGGCGACAAGTCCCGGATTTCCTGCAGACAAACCTTACTTTGACCGAATGGTTATAAAAGACTGTTATTCCTGTCACGCTTCAAATGCGAGCAGCAGAATGGTGAACCAGAATTCTGATCAGAGAAATTTCATGTCTATGGATGTGGAAGATGTTATTGATAAAAAAACAATCGTTTACGGAATTGACTGTGAACGCTGCCATGGCCCGGCCAAAAAACATGTTGAATTTCATCTGAAAAACCCAAATGTAAAAATCGCCAACAGCATCACCAGCCTTAAAACATTAAGCAGAGAGCAAAAACTGGATGCCTGTGCCCTTTGCCACGGCGGAAATGACGGTATGAAAATGCAATCCCGTTTCGATTTTAAACCCGGAGATAATTTATCTGATTTTTTCAGGGCTACAAAAAGCATCAATGATACCACCCAATTTGATGTTCACGGCAATCAGTTTCGTCTGATGGCACAAAGCAAATGTTTTGTAAACAGTAACAAAATGGACTGCATTACCTGTCATAATCCACATGAAAATGCTTCAAAAAACATGGCTTCTTATTCTAAAATATGCATGAGCTGCCATCAGGGATTAAAACATACTGAAAAAACACTGCAGACCCTATCAGAAAAGCAGCTGGCAGATAATTGTATTGAATGTCATATGCCGAAAAAACTATCGGGTGCTATTAAATTCCAGCTGTCAAACAGTAAACAGCTGTCTAATTATATTTTAAGAACACATCGAATAGGGATTTATCCTTAGGACAAAAAGTAGTTATTTTTGAAACTCTTCGAGTTTAAAAGTATCTCCGTCAAAAACGCCATATGTAAAATAACCAATCCAGTCTCCCAGATTTACATATTCAGAGTTTTCGCCTACAGGTCGAATCATAGGCAGATGGCGATGGCCAAAAACAAAATAGTTGTAATGTTTCGTTTCTAACTTTCGTTTGGCATATAAAATCAGCCATTCCTTATCCTCTCCTAAAAACTTAATATCTTCGTCGCCGGAAATCAATTTATTCTTAACCGATAAATACTGTGCTAAACTTACCCCAACATCCGGATGAAGCCAGCGGAAAAGCCATTTTGAAAACGGATTGGTAAACACTTTTTTCATGCGTTTGTACCCTTTGTCGCCAGGACCTTTTCCGTCGCCATGGCCAATTAAAAAGGTTTTCCCGTTAAAAGTAAATTCTTTGTTGTCGTGATAAACCGGAATGTTCAGTTCTTTTTCAAAGTAATCGCTCATCCATAAGTCATGATTCCCTACAAAGAAATAAATCGGGATTCCACTGTCGCGAATTTCAGCCAGTTTCCCCAAAACACGTACAAAACCTTTTGGCACTACTGTTTTATATTCAAACCAAAAATCGAATAAATCGCCTAACAAAAAAATCGCTTCGGCATCTTCTTTAATCACATCTAACCAGGCAGTAAATTTCTTTTCACGCGGTAAACTCAATTCGGGAGTCGGCGCGCCAAAATGCTGATCTGAAGCAAAATATACTTTTTTCATCTGGAAAGTTAGAAGTTAAGACTTATTAGTTTGAAAGTTGGAATTTGGAATTTATTTTTTGGAATTTTAAACATTATCACTTGCATACCATTCGGCAAACGAAGATTCAGTTTCCTGAAGTTTTAAGGAAAAAAGAGCAATTCCGGCAGGAAGGCGATTTTTAATTCTTTCTGCAAAATCAACTACCATATTTTCACTTGTTGGTTGGTAATCAACTAAAATTACGTGGTGCCCGCGGTTTTTTAATTCATTAGCCAATTCGATATGCGGAGTCGTCTGATTAAAAACAGTAGCATGGTCAAACTGATCGACGATTTCTTCTTTTACAATTTTCTTCAGATCCGAAAAATCGATTACCATTCCGTACTTCACATTAGACCGATCCGTAATTGGCGAACCAATAACGGTTACCGATAATTTATAACTGTGCCCGTGAACGTTCTTGCATTTTCCGTCGTAACCGTATAAAGCATGCCCGGTTTCGAAACTAAATTGTTTTGTAATTCTGATTTTACTCATCGATTTTAATTTTAAGCTTGCAAATTTACGAATTAATTGCCGTTTTTGTCTCTTTTTTTAGCCCTAAGATACATCCACAAAGCAAGTCCGCCCAAAACCAGAAACGGAATGAAAGATCCAATGACAACGCCAATTTGATAACCGCTGTCCGGAGCCTCTTTAATTTTCTCTGCGATATCAACTTTTAGGAATAAGGAAATAAGTTTCATTTTAAATTGTATTTAATTTTTCCAGCCACTTCCGACAACTATCGGGATAAAAGGATTCATTGGATTATTCTAAAATCTTTTTAAGCTGCATTATTCTATCTAACTCTTCTTTGAAGTCTAACCAGTTTATAGAAACTTTACCGCTATATTTAAACGCAGATTTTTCCAAGATTTTAATTCTCTCTAAGCTTTTTTTAGTTAGCAGCTTCTTGTCAAAATTATGCTGCTATTTCTCCAAAATCAATGACTTATATCATGACTATTTTTTAAACTGAAGTAAAGCATTTTTTGTAAAATCAGACAAAACCAATTTACCTGTAATTGCGGCACGTTCAAACAAAAGAGATTCCCATTGTTCAGTTCCTTCCCAAATAATCTTTTTCATTTCAAATAAAGCTTCGGGATTATAAGAACTTAATTTTTGAGCAAAACTTTCGACTTCTTTATCCAGATTCTCCGAATCACTTAAAACCGAATAAAGTCCTTTTTCAAAAGCCCATTCAGCAGATTTCCATTCATGCGGTGCCAAAGTCATTTGAGTCATTGCTGTTTTTCCTATTTTACGGGATACAGCGGGCTCAATTACAAAAGGGCCTATTCCAATGGCCAGCTCAGACAGTTTTATATCACTTTGAGGAGTTCCAAAAACATAATCACAAGCCGAAATAATCCCGACTCCGCCTCCAACTGCTTTTCCCTGAACACGGCCAATGATGAGTTTATTGCAATTACGCATGGCATTTAACAAATGGGCAAAACCTGAAAAAAATTCCTTACCCTGTTCTTCATTCTCGACCTGTAAAAGTTCATCGAACGAAGCCCCGGAACAAAAAGCCTTTACCCCTTCACTTTTCAAAATAATAAGTGAAACTTTTTCATCGCGGCTCAATGTATTGATTTCAGTTGTTAACTGGTTTAGTAATTCACGCGGAAAAGAATTACTCGCCGGATGCCCAAACTGTACTGTGGCAATGGTATCCTTAAAAGAAGTTTCTAAAGATCCTTTAGTATTTCCTATACTCATAAAAAATAGATTGAACTGTAAAGTTACAGTTTTGAAAAATATTTTATCAGATACGCGACTAAATTTGTTTTTTGAAAAATATTTGATTTAATTTGCTGAAAGTTTTGGGGGATTAGCTCATTTGGCTAGAGTACTTGCCTGGCAGGCAAGGGGTGACCGGTTCGAATCCGGTATTCTCCACAAAAAAACCGTATTACAATTGTGTAATACGGTTTTTTTTTCTGAAGCAGGAAATCTTATTCGGAATACCTCTCCTCTCTTATTTTTCATTTGCCGAATCATCGGCATCAACATCGACTTTTTCTGCTTTTTTGAAATCATTATTCAGCAGGTCGGTTAGTTTCTTTTTCTCTTTCTGATTTTTTCTAATAGTTATAACAACTAAAAGAATAACCAGTAAAGCCACAACTCCTATTACAATCCAGTTAATTTCCATAGTTTTAATTTTGAATAAAAATAAAAATTTATGCTATGCACCATATTATCAAAAGGTTAAGATTGCAATTACAGACCAATTCTGTACAATTACCTGTTTTGAAAGATATTTCTTTAAAAAGGTTTTATATTTTTGCGTAAACCTTACTTACTAATTTTAATAAATCATTTTGTATGGCATGTCTGGGTGTATTGTTCTCGCTTGATGAAAAAACGGTTTCAAAACTTAAATCTTTTGAATCCGATGAAGACCGACTGGATTTTTTACAGGAAGATATTGAAGAAGAAATAATGACTAATGATCCCGAACGGTTTGCCGAACTGGATAAATCATGGGATGCACTTCACAGAAGCCTTACCGATGGAAAAATGGAATGGACCAACGGTACTTTTCCACTGAGTAATGTTATCCTGGGCGGAGAACTGATTTATCAGGAAGACGACTATATTATGTCATTAAAAACCCCGGAACAGGCTGTCGAAATTGCGAAAGCAGTTGTTCTGGTTACTGAGGAAGAACTGCGTAAAAACTATTTTGCAATTGATAGTAATGATTACGGTTTTGAATTATCAGAAGAAGACTTTGAATATACCTGGACGTGGTTTCAGGATTCGCTGGAATTTTGGAAAAAAGCAGCAGAAGAAAAAAGATATGTTTTGTTTACTGTTGATCAATAAAAACTAAATTGATTTTACAATAATTTGGAATTTTTATTAAAAGCGGATTACCAGCCTTTTACATCGCCTGTGGAAGTTAAAACTACTTAAATACTAAAAAATGAAAAAAGAAATATTAGATCGAATCCAGCAAATTGGCGGAAACATCGACAAAGTAAAAGGTAATTCATTACAGGAAGATTTACAATCAATCGAATTCAGTCACCCATTATATACCGATTATTATGAAGACGAGTTATATGGAGCCGATGAATTTTATGCCAATAACCGTGAATTGTATCAGGAAAACAGAAAAGAATTTTATGACCAATTACTAAATCATTTTTTCTCTGATCATGAACTTCCTTACGGACAGGATTTTTACAGAAACTTTCTTTTTACCCCTTTTAAAAAAGGCACAAAAGATTTTGAAGAATTTGTCGGATTAATCGATGAAGCTGAAGTCAGAGAGGTAGTGGAAGGCATAGATTTAGATTTCATTTGTATTTGCTATTCATACGGATATCCGGATCAGTTTTTTATCTGTCTGACAGATCCTGATCCCGAAAACCCAACAGTTTATTCGACCGATCATGAAGTATTTTTCAGTGAAATTGAGAATGAAGGAAGTCTCGAAGAATTTCTTAAACGTTATTTAACCAAAGAGGAATTCTTAGAAATAGTTAAAAATTATATTGAGAATGAAAAAACCGATAAATAGCATTCTGTATCAACATGAAGCAATCTTATTTAAGTAAAACACTTCGTTTTTTAACAAAACACCTCATCATTGTTCTGCTTCTCTTTTCAGGGACATTCTTAGAAGTTTACTGGTCAATGGGCGAATTTTCAGAAAAAATATCAAGCGGCTGTCCTGACTGTTCGTTTACAGAAGATCTTATTCTGATGTCAGCTTTAAACGGTATCTTTTTAACTTTTGTTTTTTTTCTGATTTCTTTTATCAAAAACAAATATTTAGAAGTCAGTATTCAATTGTTATTCTTATTTTTAACATGGCTGTTTTGGAATTACAGCATTTTTACAGACAGAGAATCTTCATGGAGTACTTATACTTTAAACGAAGAACTGACTTATACGATGCATTATTCCCTACTGCCTGTTTTTATTACAGCTGTTATTACTATCTTGATCTTAAATTTTATTTCTAAAAACCGTAAAACTAAATAAACCATGACACTATTAGGCTGGCTGCTAATCCCTATAACCATATTGATTATAGTACTATTTAAAAAAGGCAGTACGCTTATAATAAAATCCGTGTTACTTATTATTCCGTTATTGATTATTATAGCGTGGTTTGCCAACGAAGGAGCCTTTAGCGGAAGCGGCTTAGCAAAACTCTACGGATCGCTGACGATAATATGTTATGTTTTTTGTTATGAAGTAGGATTACTCGTCCATCATTTCTATCTGCCCAAAAAGAATACCAATGCAATAGAAGATGATGTACTTCTAAGTATCGGACTTGTAATTTTAATTGCGTCACTGGCTTACTTTTTCATCGTACTTTCACAATAGGGAAACACCTTCTCAACATAATCAGTTAATTAAAAGGCTTATCCTAATACATTTATAGCTTTTTTCAGCTGTTTTATACTGCTGTCTTCTATAATTTTAGTCATTCAAAATTAAAATTATCGATATGCGTTACTTAAAATTCTTTTGTATTGGATTCCTGATCATGATTTCCTTTAAAGGCAGTTGTCAGGATAAAATTACCAGTCAGGTACTCGAACGTTTAAAAGCACAGCAAACCTGCTGGAACAATGGCGATCTCGATGGCTACCTAAACTTTTACGCTCCGGTAGATAACGTTAGAATGATTTACAGTGGCGGCGTTGTATACGGAAAAGAGAATATTTCGGCTTTTTTCAAAAAATACTGGCCCAAGGAAAGAATGGGCAAATTAACCATGACCAATTTTGTTGTCGAGCCGCTTTCACGCACAGATGCCTTTGTAAGTGCCCAATTTAATGTCGAAGCTCCCAACGGGAAAAACAGCTCTGGCCAATTCTCCGGAATCATGCGAAAAATAAACGGTCTTTGGTATTTGTATATTGACCATTCAGGATAAAAAAAACTGTCATAAATTAGGAATAGAACTGTATTAACCATTTATAATAAATCGGATGAGCTTCTTTAATAAAATTCAAAAAGCATTTTTGTCTTTTCTCATTATCCTGTTAAGCCTCTTTACATACAATCATACAAATGCACAAGCATCCGGAAATTTAAAAGAACTAACAAAAAAGTTCAGCAGAACATGATACAGCAGCAGTGAGAAAAGATACGTGACTTTTTTCTTTGAAAAAGGATATGACTACGCCACGGTAAATACCTGGTCAGGTACACTCAACAAACAAAAAAATATCGATGCCTACAAAGCCTTTACAAAAGGCAGTAAATTAATATTACCGGCCGAAAACGATGATCATCATGGCTGTTATTGTGAAATTGATGTAAAAAATAACAAACTCATTTATAAGTGTAATGAAGGATTCAATTTCACAGATAATTTTTTGAACACCAAAAAACCAATTTATACAACCCAATATAAAAAAGTCCAAAATTAAACGCTGATTACATCAATTACAACAAAGTCATTCGATCGAATGGCTTTGTCTGTTATACAATCAATTGTTTCAAGGGAACATATTCCCGGCAGTAAAAACCCACAAAAATTAAACAACCACTAATCTCTCTTTTGAAACTATTCAAACATACCACAACAACAGCTGACAGTACCTTTTCAGACTAAGACTTATACTAATACAATTAAATCCTATTACGGTATAGAATTGTGAACCACTTAAGATAGTTTTACAGGATTCTGAATTTCTTAAAATTTATAATAAAGAAAATCATGGAACTAAAAAGAGAACTTATACAACAAATACAGGCAATTATCGCCGGTTCCAGAGAAAGAGCAATCCGATCAGTAGATATGGAGCGGGTAGTAATGTACTGGCAGATAGGCAAAGTAATTCTGGAAGAAGAGCAGGCAGGAAAAGAAAGAGCAGCATATGGCGAGTTCTTAATAAAGTCATTGTCAAATGAGCTTCAGCCTCAGTTTGGAAGTGGCTTTTCGATAAGACAATTGGAGCGCTACAGACAGTTTTACAGAATATTTCCAAATACGTCCGCACTGCGGACGCAATTTAGCTGGACACATTATAAAACACTACTAAGTATTTCCAACGAAGATAAAAGAAGTTTTTACATTGCCGAAACGGAGAAAAACAACTGGACAGCAAGAGAACTGGAAAGACAGGTAAACAGTCAGTTGTTTGAACGGCTTTTACTGAGCAGCGATATAAAATCGGTTTTAAATGTGGCAAGACAGGAAAAACTTCCTGCCGAGGCAAAAGACATTATTAAAGATCCTATGGTTCTTGAATTTTTAGGATTAAAACGAGAAACATCCTACTATGAAAAAGATCTCGAAAGTGCCATCATTACACATCTTCAGGAATTTTTACTGGAAATTGGCAATGGCTTTTCTTTTATTGCAAGACAAAAACGTATACATCTTGACGGTGATGATTTTTTTGTTGATCTGGTACTGTACAACCGTTTATTACAAGCCTTTGTTATAATGGAAATCAAAACCGAGAAACTGACCCATCAGGATATTGGTCAGCTGCAGATGTATGTAAATTATTTTGACCGCTACGAAAAACAGGATTTTGAAAACCCAACCATTGGAATTTTGCTGTGTGCCGACAAAAATGATGCAATAGTAAAAATAACACTTCCGGAAAACAACAAGACAATTATCGCCAGTAAATATCAGCTCTATCTTCCAACGGAACAGCAATTAATTGCAGAAGTAAAAAGAGAAATCGAAAAACTGGACACTACAGATCTGCACTGACATTACAGTAATACTAAAAACAAACATCTTAAATCATCGCCAAAACAATTATCAACATCATCAGCCAGGAACAAACCCCTCTCTTCTTATAGAGAAAAACCAGAGCTATCGGTTTTAAATTTTCATTTTCAAATTTCAACAAATTAAAGTACTTTCGTACATAACGATTAGCAACTTAAAATTTATAACTGAATAATGAAAATAAAGCCTCTAGTATTATCTGCCGTTTTTTTAAGTCTATTAGCTGCCTGCGACAAAAAAACATCTGTTAAAACATCCCCGTCGTCTGCATCTGAAAATAAAATAGTCGAAAACGATACTCTTCAGGAAACCGACGAAGGAACACCAAGAAAAGAAAGTATCAATTTGTTTACCATTATGCCAAAAGACAGCAGCGATGTTGCTTTTGTTTCCCTTTCGGACATTTATCCCGCAGTCGATGAAAAAGACACTCTTGTGCTGCCAAATATCGAAAAAATGGGAAAATACGAGGCACAGTATTTTACCTTCGATAAAAACTACCGAAAAAGATTCTTATCCAAAACCAATCTCAGCGAAACTGACTCTGTTTTTGTTTACGATTATGCCAAAAACAAGTTGGCTTCATTTGCTGTAAAAAATCTAAAAACCGCAGCCATGCTCAATGGGTATTCTTCAGAAGAAGACTGGCCGTATCATCCTTATGATTTTATGATTGGGTTTGAAATCAATAAAAAATATCTAAAAGGATTCAGTGAATATTTTCGGGATGCGATTGTTTATGCAGGGCCTGAAAATCCTTTTGCCAACGAACCTTTAAAGGCTATAAAATGGAAAAAAATCACCCAAAAAGAATATCCATCGAAATCTTTAAAGAATGCTTACAAAAATACGTTAAAGGGCACCATTGCCGGAAATACTTATTTTTATCAGACCAGCAGCCATCAGTATTTTTTACAGGATTATCTGGATAATCATAAAATAATTTATGCCAGACGCCTTTTGGTAACAGATGCCAAAACAAAAGAAATTATTATCGAAAAACTATACAGCCAGGGCGAAGGCACTTCTCCTTCTCCGCTAAATTATGAAAACGGAGATGACGCCGTTGACCAGTGGACGGGAAAACTTTTCAGGAATAAACCTGAAGTTGTTTTTGGTTTTTTATATGAATCTTTCGGCTGTCCGGGAATTTCAATTATCGACAAATCAAATGAAGAAATTTACCTTCAGTGCGACAATCGTCATTAAAATAAAAAACAGAAAATTTTGTTTTCAAAAGAATCTTTTACAATAAACATGAAACAAATAAAAACACGTATCGCCGATTGCGCACTAGAATATGACGAAATAAAAGAATCGTCTCCGGCATCAGAGAAAATCGCTGCTGATTAGTTATTAAAAACAGGTCTTCCGGAACGATCCCTTGAAAATGTTCTGAAGGAATTATTTGAAAGAGCCGAAGGAAATTTAAGCCGCTGGGATTAAAACCTCTCCAAATGAGCCGCAGAAATAAATACCATCTGTCAATAAAATCGAAAGGACAATACCATGATAGAAAATTTACCTTTGTATATAACCGTAGTTTTCATTCTTACAACAGTTGTTGTATTGGGACTTTTTCTCTGGAATATTAAGAACGCAGCCTCTCAGGAAATCCGAAAAAAAACAGGGCTGATTGCAATGATTTTGATAATCTGGCTGCTTATTCAGGCTGTTTTATCACTTCAGAACCTCTATAGCTCCAATACAAATTCTTTTCCGCCAGACATTATGCTCTTTGGTATTTTTCCGGCAGTGATTGCTATTATCCTCTTATTTATTTTTCCAAAAGGAAGACGATTCGCAGATAGTTTACCATTAAAACATTTAACTATTCTACACAGTATCAGGATTCCGGTTGAAATTGTCCTGTTCTGGCTTTTTATTTATAAAACGATTCCGCAGCTTATGACTTTTGAAGGACGCAATTTTGATATCCTCGCCGGAATCACAGCGCCGTTTATAGCTTACTATGGATTTATAAAAAGCAAGATCAGCCGAAACGGAATTTTATTCTGGAACATTATCTGTCTTGGTCTTTTATTAAATATTGTAATCAATGCTGTGCTTTCGGCCCCTTCGCCTGTTCAAAAATTCGCTTTTGACCAGCCCAATACTGCCATTCTGAATTTTCCTTTTATCTGGCTGCCTTCGTTTATAGTGCCTGTCGTCCTTTTTGCACATCTGGCCTCGATCAGGCAGTTGTGGAAATCCAAAGATTAATTCTCTTTCGTCAAAAAAAATAAAAAATATCCTAAATCATGTCTGAATTAAGCTCCTTATACTGCAAAGTAAAAATTACAAAACCTCAGCTGGAAGCATTTTTAAACAGTCCGCTTGAGCAACCTGAATTAAACTCAAACTGGCTCAACTGGTGGGACAGTAGAAAAATGCATTCCAAAATGCCCCTGACCAAAGAATTACTCCGTGCTTATAACGATCAAAATAATAAAGAAGTCCTCGACGGCTGGATGGAGTACCAGCAAGCTATGGCTTTTTCAGATTATGACGAAACAACAGAAGAATGGCAGTGGGGAATGATGTTTTTCAGCCAGAACTATATCGAAATGCTGCCCATGTTTACGTTTATCATCAGCCTTGAAAAATATATAAGCGAAAGCAGCGGCAATATGGCAATTGTTTTTCCTTTTTTCTGGGGAGATAATGGTGTTCACGCTTATATTCATTTTGAAAAAGGAAATGCTATTTTAAGTCCAACGGTGCAAACAACAGATGATATCAATCCTGAAACAGTACAAAACATAAAAGAGTATCTCAACAACAAATGGGATGAACTCGCCAGAGATCTGGATATGGATTAACTTGTTTAAAATAAAAAAATGACACGGAGGCACAATAAAACCCGACTCTCCTTCGCATTCATAAAATCATATTTTTTATCGATTCTGGCTTTTCCTGTGATTATTGTGACTTTATGAGGCTTTCAAAAAAGAGTGTCTCTTCTATGTTTGCAGAAAACAATCATAATTACAAAATCATGTCTGAATTAAGCTCTCTGTACTGTAAAGTAAAAATCACCAAACCTCAGCTTGAAAAATTTTTAAGCAACGCTCCTAAAAAACCGGAATTAAATGACAATTGGTTAAAATGGTGGGACAGTCGAAAAATGCATTCCAAAATGCCTCTGACCAAGGAATTCTTTTGTTCATATAACAATGATACGAATGAAGAAATTCTAAACGAGTGGATTAACAATAAAGAGGCTTTCGCTTTTTCAGATTATGATGAAACTTTACAAGAATGGCAATGGGGAATGATATCTTTTAGCGAAAATTATTTGGAAATGCTTCCCATGTTTGCATTTATCATCAGTATGGAAGAATATGTCAGCGAAAATAGCAGCAATTTAGCGATTGTCTATCCTTTTTTTTGGGGAGGTAAAGGTGTTAATGTCTATATTTGTTTTGAAGAATCTAAAGCAATTTTAAGCCCAACAGTACAAACAACCAATGATATTAATCCCGCAGCATTGGAAGGAATAAAAGAGTATCTCAAGGACAAATGGGATGAACTCTCAAAAGATATGGAACTCGATTAAAAAACACAATGATGGATATTACACATTCTTTTACCGATTCTGCTTTTAGACAATATGTTCTGGAAAATTTTTCACAGGACAAAACAACCCTTCAAACAAGTGATATTGAAAAGATTGTTTCACTGGATTTAAGTGTGCAAAAGTTGAAAAATCTGAATGGATTAGAATATTTTATTTCCTTAAAAAGTCTGGACTGCTCTTATAATAAACTGCAGTCTATTGATGTGAGCCCTAATTTACAGTTGGAACAATTAATCTGTAATGAGAATGAAATCCTGTCGCTCGATTTATCAGCCAATACAGAACTGCAGCATTTGAACTGTGGTTTTAATCGGTTAAAAAAACTAAACCTGAAACACAATCCCCTTCTAAAAGAACTTATCTGTCATTGGAACTTACTGACTGATCTTTCTACAGAAAACAATCTGCTTTTAGAAGAACTCGACTTTTCATACAATCATATTTTTGGAATAGAATTGGGCGAAAAACTCCATCTCAAACATTTAGAATGCAGTCAGAATGGTTTATTGAATCTCGATTTAAGCGGATGTATTTCATTACAAACCCTGCGATGCAGCAATAATGTACTCAAACAGCTTGATCTCCAAAACAACAAACAACTCGAAGATTTACGCTGTTTTTACAATCACATTTCGGTTTTAGATATTAGTCAGAATACCATACTTAAAAAACTCTATTGTTCAGACAATAAAATATCTGAACTCGATACCAGCCACAATCCTAAATTAGAATCTTTAGATTACGCCAATAATCTTATAAAAGAAGAAGATTATATCATTGACGGAATTGCGGTTTTCAAATACGATGTTTTGGCTTCGACTTATTCAGCTTACTTTATATTTGAAGATTCAGACCTTTATATTACTACAGAAGCCAAAACCAAAAAAGAAGTCAAAAAATTAAATCCGATTATTACAAAACTGTATCAAAACTTTACAAAACTTAATCAGGAAGCTTTAGCATTTATTCAGCAGAAACATCCGGATGAAAGTATCGAAACTCTAAAACCTTCGGATATTATTGTTGATGACGAAGAATTATTCAGAATAGGGTATGATACCGGCGATTCTCCTGCCGGAAGATTGTTTCTGTATGTTTCTTTTGATGCAAAACTTAAAATGAGCGATGAGATAATTTATGAAACGTATTGATTCTTTTTTTTTATTACAAAATGAACAAAGCCACTTCTTAAGGAAAAGTGGCTTTGTTCGTTTTAGTCACTCAGTATTAACTTATTATAGCACAATTATAACTTTTGCCAGCTCTTTTTAAATAATTCAGCTTTTAGTTTTGTTTTTTCGTACAACTTATGGTGAAAATAGGCATGAGAATAGGCTTTCGCCCTTTCAGGGCTGAATTAATTTATATTGGTATATTTTATATAGTGCGTTGCACCTATTCTAATGTTTAAGCTCTTTCAGAGCTATTTTGTTTGTCGCATAAATAAAAAGAACAGGTTTAAAAAATGGGCTGAAAGCCCAAAAGATATCACCATAGTGCAAAGCGCTATGCATACCGACCAAGAGCAGCCATCTAAAAAAAGGCTGAAAGCCCAAAAGAGACTACCATGTGCAGCGCGCTATGCATAGCGAGCAAAAACAGCCATCCAAAAATGGGCTGAAAGCCCAAAAGAGATTACCATAGCGCAGCGAGCTATGCATAGCAGCCATCTAAAATAGGCTGAAAGCCTAATACATTAATACTGTACAATTCACTTCAAATAAAAAGAAAATTATGCCGCAATCATTATACAAAGTATATGTGCATCTGGTATTCAGCACAAAAAAACGCTACCCTTTTATTGACGATGATATAAAAGAGAAATTATGGGCATATCTTGGAGGGATTTGTAAAGGGTTGGAATGCAATCCCATTCAGATAGGAGGGTATAATGACCATGTTCATATTCTATGCCTTTTATCCAAAAAAATTACGCAAATGAAATTGGTTGAAGAAGTAAAAAAGCAATCATCAAAATGGATAAAAACAGTAGACAGACGTTATGCAAACTTTTACTGGCAGGATGGTTACGGCATTTTTTCTGTTAATCCTTCGCAATTAGATATAGTGGTGAAATACATTAAAAATCAGGAAGAACATCATAAAAAAAAGACATTCCAAAAAGAGCTTTTAGCATTTTTAAACAAATATAATGTTGACTATGACGAACGATATCTTTGGGACTAGGCATTCGTCCTTTCAAAACTGAACTAATCCATATTATTACATTTTCTATAATACAATAAGCTGTGAACAAAGAAAATTTTATATCTCTAACTAATAAAAAGAAAAAAAAACAGACATCAACCTGTATAAAAAACATCAATCCCGTAATTATATTTTTTACACAGCAGCTGTAACAGATATAAAGCAGACACTTATTGTAAAGCCGGCTAAGTGGCAAGGGCCAGCAATAAAGCTATTTGGCAATAAAAGAATCCTAAATGGAGATGAGATTATCAAAATACAGATTCATCTTTCTGTAAGTAACGATTCACTTGTTTTTTCATATCGTTATGAGAAGAAGATAAAAATATCTAAATTTAAATCATTGACCAATTGCAAAATAAGCAAAAAATGTAATTTATCTGAAAAGCGCTGTTTTTTACCAAACGCTGTTTTGTAACCAAATTTTAAATACCTTTGAATTATGAGCACAACAAAATCAAATCATATAGGGCGAAAAATAAGCCGTATTCGTGAACTTCGTGATATGAAGCAGGAAGCTTTGGCACAAGCTTTAGGAACAAACCAGCAAACTATTTCGGCCATAGAAAACAGTGAAACTATTGATGAAGCAAAACTTCTTGAAATAGCAAAAGCACTTGGTGTGACTGCTGAAGCTATAAAAAGTTTTTCAGATGAAAATATGATTACGTATTTTAACACGTTCACGGATAGTCATGGAAACTTTGGAAATTTTGCCAGTGGTGCAATTTGTAATTTCAATCCTCTTGATAAAGTAGTAGAACTTTACGAACGTCTGGTTCAGGCCGAAAAAGATAAAGTTGAATATCTGGAAAAATTAATGAAGGGGAAATAATTCTTCTTTGTTTTAAATAATAGTAAAAGCCATTTCTGGAAACAGAAATGGCTTTTTTTGTTTTGTTCTAAAACTATTTAAAGACCTTATTTTAGAGTCTTAATATAATTTTGAACCAACATTAAATTTTGAAATTGATTTTGCAGAGAATTTGACATATTCTCTACAATAGCTCTGGTATAAATTTTATCAGAAAGAGTCTTTTCATAAATCTCATCTGAAAGACATTGTTCAAAATTATTTTTTAGAAACTGCAGATAGTCCGAAAAAGTCAAATTTTGAAAAAATAATTCATTCGAACAGTTTTTATTCTCAATATAGATTTCTAATAAATTTTGAATATCTAATGACATTTTTTGATTTACTTTAAAACTAACTTTCAAACTTTCCATTTCTTCATTTGGCTCTGTAAACTTCACCTCCTGAGGTTTCTGGCTCTGTATAAATGTTACAATAGCAATCAAGAGACCGATCAAAGCAATAATAAATTCAGCAGTCATATTCTATTTTTTATTCCAATAACAAAAGTGTTCTGTTGATCAGTTCATTTTTATATTTTAAAACATCATCAACACTACCTAACAAATACTCATTATTTTCAATTACAATCTTCAATTTTGTATCCGTAAAAACCAATTTACAAATCACTTTTTTCAGATTATCATCGACACTAATATTAAAAAAGCTTTTAAAATCTTTAAAGAAAATTCTTTGACTTGGTATTTTTTTATTCTGTATTAATAAAGTTCGGATAGTATGATAAGCCTGAATTTCCGTTTCGGTAGTTACAATTCCTCCAGTATTCGAATTAGATTCCGAAAGTATTTTTTTTTCATATAAAGATTTTAATAAAACCGAATTGATCATGTTGATCATTTTACCTTGTGTTTCTTCACTAAATTTTGTTTTGAAATTCATATTGCGATGAATAATCTTCAACAAATCTTTTGACGGTGCAATAAATTCTTTTAGCAGAGCAGACTCAAAATCTTCAACAAAAACACAATCCTGTGCCGTTTTAATAATTTCATTAATAACTACATATCTTTTATCAAATTTGATAAGTGTCTCTAAATCTTTATCAGAATAATTAGTAAGATTAAATACAAAGAATGGTTTTGTATCAATAACATTGGGTAATAGTATATCTGAGTAAAATCTATATTCTATCCCGTTAGTCAATACTGCAATTCTGGAACTTTTCGTATTATTAAAATATCCGTTAAGCTGTCCTGCTTCTTTGTCACTAAGTCTGCTGTTATACTTTTTTGCTTCAATTAAAATTGTCTCTTTTTTATTGAGCAAAATGGCATAATCAATTTTCTGACTCACTCTTTCGCCGAAATCGGCATTAAATTCCGGTATTAAATCATTAGAAATATAATTTAGAAGATGAAAGAAAGGTTCAATCAAAAATTTACGTGTTTGAGCTTCATTTGTACATAATTCAATTGCATCATTAATCTTGAAATTCTCAAGTGTTTTTTTTAACTGATTTATGGATTGTTTAGGAATGTTAGTGGTCATTTTTTGTAAGTGGTTAGTTAGACAATTTCTCAGGATCAAAACTAAGCAAATGAAACAAATAAAAGTATAATATTTTAAAAACCAATGCCTTAAAACATCAATTATCAAAACAAATATCTTGATTAAATTAAGTAAACATTTACGGAAAACCGTACTTAGTTAAAACAATATCGCTTTTCTTCAAAAGTATTATATTACCACCACAGGTTATCAGGTATTAATACCTGATTTGACTATTTAATTTCCACAAAACAAAAACTTTGCGCCTTAGCGTCTTTGCAGCAAAAAAACAATTTGATAAAAAAATTCCCGCCAGTCTTATCACATTACGTTTTAATTAGTACATTCACAAAACCCAAAACCGAATAGAATATGCTCCGATTTTTCAAAAAGAAAACTGCTAAAAGCGAGAATAATTTTGAGGACTTTCCACCAATTGGCGGACTTCTGGTCTCTAACATGGTAGTTGATCAAAAAATAAAACCCCGGTTTTTATATCGCGAAAAAAGAACCAGACCCGAAGACAGCGGCTGGAGGATTTTTACAGGTTACGAATCCGAAGATTACCTTGATGATCCGGACAACAGCGGTATTTATAATCCGTCGACTATTTTAGAAATCGATCCCTCGCTTCTGGATATTTTATTGAAAGGAGTGGGTTCTGTTTATGAAAGGGCAAACGACCATTCTGAATGGTACAGAGTTACTGATTTTGATCTGGAAGATGATCATATGATAATTGACCCGCTTACAGATGAATGGGAAATCGAAATCAATAATCTTTTCGAAAGAAGTACTGAAGAAGAAGATACAATCTATTATACTACAGGCGACAAATCGATTCGATTGATTATCTGGGATTCCGAAAGCAGTAAAAAAGAACTCTACGAAGAGCATCGTGAAATTGTTGATCACAGAGATGAAACAGATGCTAAAACGCTGAAGAAATTTGAGTTTTCAGACAATGAAGTTTTAAGACTGGGATATCTGATACAGGAACAGGACGAGCACAAAGTATATGATGTACTATACGGTTTTTCTATAATTAACAAACAAGTCATTCAGATCGCTTTTTATTTTGACGAAAAAGAAGATCTTGAATGGGCTATAAATACCTGGAAAAGTATCGTACCAACTAAATAAAAAAAGTTCAAAGATAAGGAATCAGAAAAGCCCTTTGTGTCCTGGCGTCTTTGCAGCAAAAAAATTACCGCAGTAAAAATCCCATGCGGATCGATCCATAAAAATAGCCTGCATTTGTATCAATTCCGGGATCATTCAGTTCACGTCCGCGGTAAATAAAAGAATACGAAATATTAAAGTTGTTATATCGGTACTTTAAACCCGCCTCTGCATTAAAACGAAGCGGTTCCAGCTCGAAAGTAATTGGACTGGTATCGTTAAACATACTGCCTTCGATCGTGGCATCGTAAAACTGATAATTGACACCTGGCATGGCATAAAAATAAAATTCCCTGATATTGGTCTGCGTCTGCGAACTTACCGAAGCATCATACATATTAGAATCATACAAAGGAAGTAGTTTTTTGAACCCAAAACGGGCCATAAAACCAGTTGAAACTCCTGTAAAAATAGTACCCAGATTGGCTTCTGACTGAAAATGGAGATCTACAAAATCGTTATGTTTAGATGGAAACATTTTTTTGGAATACATCACGTGTGCCTGCACTCCCAGAGCATTATGAATCTGGTTTTCCCAGCCATATACTTTTTTATAACCTATAATTTTATGGAAACCTTTCTGCAAATCTTCTCCAAGCGAATTAGGCCCCACAAACCCCAACTGAAAATCTGTTTTTAAAACCGATTCACTTTGATAAAAAAAACTTTTTCCGGCTTTGGCAAAAAGATAACCGGCAAAAGGACGGTCGTTTATTTCTATCGCTTCTACATTTATAAACCTCGGATTGTAGAGATACTGCCCTATTCTGAATTCGGTTATTTTTTTATTGATTTTTTCATTGCTGTTCTTAGACAAAAATCGGTAAAAAAGCTCCAGTCCATTGGTATAATACATGTCATTTTTAGACGATGTATACAAATCGTTATCGGTAATAAAACCTATTTCTGTTGTTTTGCCCTGTCCAAAAGTCAGCGTTACGGTCAATATCAGAAAAGCAAAAAGAGCTTTTTTACTTTTTCTCATCTCCTTTATAATTGATTTTTCCAACGTAACGCATTTCGCGGACAATTCTTTCTTTTCTTCTGTTGATATAACTGGACGAACCGGTAGCTTTAAACTTTCTTGGATTTGGAAGAATAGCGGCAATTCCGGCAGCCTGCATGGGTGTTAAACTCGAAGCATCACGTCGGTACCAGTGTTCGGTTGCGGCATAAGCTCCGTATACACCATCTCCCATTTCAATACTGTTCAGGTAAACTTCCATAATACGTTCTTTGCCCCAGATCAATTCGATCAAAACGGTAAAATAGGCTTCAAGCCCTTTACGGAAATAACTTTTACCCTGCCATAAAAAAACATTTTTGGCTGTTTGCTGCGAAATCGTACTTCCGCCCCTGATTCGGCGTCCGCGTTCGTTGCTTTTATAGGCTTTTTGAAGTGCTTTAAAGTCAAAACCATTGTGCGTTAAAAAAGTCGCATCTTCGCTGGCGATTACCGCTTTCTGCAGGTTCATTGAAATTTTTTCAATCGGTTCCCAGTCATGGTCAAAATACACCTCTTTTCCATCCATTTTATTTTCAATAGCCCTGATCAGCATAAGTGGTGTAAAAGGTACCGGTACGTATTTGAAAAATATAACCGATGCTATCGAAACTCCAAAAAACCATAAAGCCGCTTTGATAAAAAACCATTTTACCTTTTCTCCAAAAGAACGGTTTGATTTTTTTGAAGACGTTTTTGGTTTTGGTTTGCCTGCGGGCGCTTTTTTGGGTGCTGGTTTTTTAACTGCCATTATATTAAATCTGCTAATTCGGTTCCTATTAAACTGCCTATTGCGACTCCCATTCCGCCCAAACGCACTCCACAAAACACGTTTTCAGATAATTGGGTCACAACAGGATTTTTACTGTTTCCAATTCCCATAATCCCACTCCATCGGTGTGCGATCTGAAAATCCTGATTTGGTAAAATTACATTTTTCAGTAAATCCTCCAATTTATTTTGAATAATTTTCGTCTGTCCAAATTCAGTTGTCGTTTCTCCTTCAAAATCCAGATTGCGTCCGCCGCCCAATAAAATACGATCGTCAATATTCCGGAAATAATAATAGCCGCGGTCTAAATGAAACGTTCCTTTTATATCTAAATTGCGAATGGGCTCTGTAATTAAAACCTGTGCCCTTGCCGGTCTTACGGCACCACTAGTTAAAGAACCAGCAAAACCATTGGTGGCAAAAAGTAATTTACGGGTTTTAAAACTATAGTCATTCAGAACCACTTCGGCATGATTTCCGGCATCGGTATACGAAACAACCGTTTGCTGGTTCAGGATTAAGATATTTTCAGAAACCGCCTGTTTCAGTAATTCCTGCATCATATTTCCGGTATCGATCTGTGCCTCAAACGGGTTAAAAATTAAATAATCCTGAATATTTCCAAACCCGAAACGATCTGTTTCTTTTGTGAATACTTCTGCTTTAAAAAGCGGTTTAAGAATTTCGTTTATAAAAGGCATTTTCGAAATACATTCGCTGAATCCAAATTCATCTTCTTTCAAAAACAATTCATAACCGCCGTGAGGTTTAAAATCGATAGCAGTATCCCCTAATCTTTTTCGGAGAAGCTGTAACCCTTTCCAGCGTTTTTCAATAAGTGCCGTCACCTCTTCTTCTGAATGGGTTTTTAAATCATCCATAATTTCCGAAAGACTTCCAAAACAGGCAAACCCGGCATTTTTGGTACTGGCCCCCTGAGGCAGCATACCTCTTTCTAGAACCAGAATTTTAGCTGCAGGAAATCTTTCGCGTAAGCGCAAAGCGGTATGAAGACCAACAATTCCGCTGCCAACAATGGTATAATCTACATTCGTAAACCAGTTTTTTAATTCCCAATAGCTTAATTCCATAATTTCTTTTTAAGAAAAATAAATTCCAATGCTTAAAACTCCAAATTCCAATCCTGGGTTAAATTACAAAACTAAATGAAATTCTAAATCTAAAATTACAAATTACAAGAAGGAAAACGACATCGTTTTTGGAATTTGGAATTTGATTCATTGCAATTTTAACAATAACCGGGATTTGGAATTTAACTAATTGGTCCCGACGCTTCGGGATAAATGTTGTATTTTTAGCACTTCAAAAAATAGAATTTTTATTATGAAAAAAGTAGTATTAACAACCTTAATAATGATGAGTTTAAACGCTATCGGGCAGAATGTTATGTCTCCGGAATTGTTATGGAAATTAGGAAGGGTAACACCTCTTGGCATTTCTAAAGATGCAAAAAATATTGTTTTTAAAGTTTCGACACCTTCTGTTGAAGAAAACAAATCCAATTCTAAATTGTATACCATTCCTGTAAATGGCGGAAATGCAGTGGAAATTAAAGACACAAAAGAAATTCTGGCCGATAAAAATATTTCTCCTGACGGAAAATATCTGGTATATAATGACGAAGTAAAAATCGAAAAAGTTTTAGGCAAAGATTTTTATCCAAACCTGACAAAGTCTGATGCTCAGATTTACGATGGTCTGGACTACCGTCATTGGGATACCTGGAACGAAGGAAAGTACAACCATGTTTTTTATAAAGAAAACAAAGACGGTGCAAAAGGAATTGATATCTTAAAAGGTGAAACTTTTGATTCTCCGCAAAAACCTTTTGGCGGCGATGAAGATTATATCTGGTCTCCAGACAGCAAAAGTATTTTTTATGTGTGCAAGAAAAAAGCAGGAACAGCTTACGCCATCTCTACCAACACTAATATTTATGAGTACAATTTAGAGACTCAGCAAACAACAAATAAAACCGAAGACAATTTAGGTTACGATACTGCTCCACAGTTTTCTCCAACCGGAAATTTATCCTGGCTTCAAATGAAACGTGACGGTTATGAATCTGACAAAAACGATATTATAGTTGAATTTAAAGGCATCAAAACAAACCTGACGGCAAACTGGGATGGAACAGTAGACAATTTCTTATGGAGTAAAGACGGAAAAACGGTGTTTTTTACCGCTCCGGTTGATGGTACCAAACAGCTTTTTACCGTTAATTTCCCGGGTTTAACCAAAATTGCGATTAATGTTCGTCAAATTACAAACGGGGATTTTGATGTAAATGATATTGTTGGTTTTTCTGGTGATGATATTATTGTTACCCGAACGGATATGAATCATGCTGCTGAAATTTTTTCTTTTAACGTAAAGAAAAACACCTGGAAACAGCTTTCTAATGTAAATACCGATGTTTATAAAACTTTAGCCTTAAGTAAAACTGAAAAACGTTATGTTACTACCACCGACGGTAAAAAAATGCTGGTTTGGGTAATTTTACCTCCAAATTTTGATGCTTCAAAAAAATACCCAACTTTATTATTCTGTCAGGGAGGTCCTCAAAGCCCGCTGACACAGTCCTATTCTTTCCGTTGGAATTTTTCATTAATGGCTGCCAAAGGATACGTGGTGGTAGCACCAAATCGCCGCGGAATGCCGGGACATGGTGTAGAATGGAATGAGCAGATTAGTAAAGACTGGGGCGGACAGGTAATGGACGATTATCTTTCGGCTATTGATGATGTTGCTAAAGAAAGCTATGTTGATAAAAGCCGTTTAGGATGTGTCGGCGCAAGTTACGGAGGATACTCTGTGTTCTATCTGGCCGGAATTCACAAAAACCGTTTTAAAACTTTTATTGCTCATGACGGAGTTTTCAATACCGTAAGTATGTTAGGAACTACAGAAGAAGTTTTCTTTAACAACTGGGATTTTGGCGGACCTTATTGGGAAAAAGACAATACTGTGGCACAAAAAGCCTATACTACTTTTAATCCGGCAACTCTGGTGCAAAACTGGAACAGACCCATTTTGATTTTTCAGGGAGGAAAAGATTTCCGTGTACCAATAGGACAAGGGCAGGAAGCTTTTCAGGCGGCGCAGTTAAGAGGAATCAAAAGCCGTTTTGTGTATTTCCCGGACGAAAACCACTGGGTTTTACATCCTCAAAATGCACAGGTTTGGCAGGGAGAATTCTTTAAATGGTTAAATGAAACGCTTTAAATTTTAAACTCAAATAAAAATAACCGCAGTATTATTTACATAATCTGCGGTTATTTTATTTTTAGGACGTTTGAATTATGTAAATAATTGATTTGCTTTTACTTTTCTTAAATCGAAATTTTAAATAAATTGCGGGGGATTCCAACCAGTACAAACCTTCATCACCCCCGGATTAATTTATGGAAAGCAAAAAAAGTTACACAGCACTCAAAGTATTATTCAGCTATGTTGCACTGCTTGCTTTGGTCGTTACCGTGGGATGGTTCCTGTATTCCGAAAATGTAGTTTACAATAAACTCGAAGATAAAATTGCTCAGGAAAAAACGAAAATACTCCGGGTAAGTAAATTATTTTCTAATGTTTATAAAACCGAAAGTCTGGCCAGACAGACCATTCAGACAAATTCTGAACAGGATTTTAAAAGCTACTTAATCGAAACTGACTCTTTAAAAGCAAGGCTTGATACTTTAAAACAAATAGTTACTACCGAATATCAAAAAGCACTGCTGGACAGTGTTACTTTTTTATTGTCTGAAAAAACAGAAAATATCCGACAATTAAAAACCATAAAAAACAAAGCCGAAGACGAGGTTTCGGTTAATAATGCTATCGACGAAATTACCAAAATGGAGTTTAACCTCCGAAAACTGGAACTTCAGGATTTTACCAAAAATCCCAACGAACTTGGAAGTTACCAGCGTAATGTCCTGCAGAAATACGTAGATTACCTCAATCAGAATATTCCCGACGATAGTACCAATACTCTTAGTAAAAAAGCTTCTGATTCTATTTTGGCCAATTCTAAAAAACTGCTCAGCAACGTAAAAATGAAGGCCGAGAAGAAAAAGGAAACGCTGAATTTTGAAGAGAACAAACTGCTTAAAAATGAAATTGCAATTTCAGACCAGCTTCGAAAAGTGCTCCGTATTATTGAGAGGGAAATCATTATTAATTCGATCAAAAACAATTCCTTAAAAGAAAAATCACTTAAAAGAGTCAATGAGATTGTGACCGCTTCGGCCATTATTGGTCTGATCCTTACGATCTTTTTCTCGATTCTCATTGTAAGCGATTATTCGAAATCACAGCTCTATAAAAAACAGCTGGAGATTGCGAATTTCAAGACCAAGAATTTATTAAAGAGCCGTGAACAATTGATCTCGACGGTAAGCCATGACTTAAAAACGCCTTTGAGTACGATTGTAGGATATTCGGAACTTTTAGGAAATTCAGATATTACAACCAAGCAGTCTTATTTTGTAAAAAATATTAAAAATTCCTCCGAATACATCAGCCAGCTGGTTCAGGATTTACTCGATTTTTCCCGAATTGAGGCTGGAAAAGTATCGATAGAAAAAGTACCGTTTTTTCTTCCTGAAGTTATTGAAGATACTGCCAGAAACATCCAGACAGTTTACAAAAAGAAAAATATTGAGCTGATTATTAATGTCGACGAAAAACTCCGTACAAGAGTAGTGGGCGATCCGTTCCGACTGAAACAAATCCTGACCAATATTATCGGGAATGCCTATAAATTTACCGAAGAAGGCCATATTAAAATCAGTTCTTATGTTACCGAAAATGAAAACTTCTTTGTTATTACGATTGAAGATACCGGAATTGGAATTGAAAAAGGGAATCAGAAACTGGTTTTTGAAGAATTTACTCAGGCCAATGAAAACATTGAAAAGAAATATGGAGGAACAGGTTTAGGACTTGCCATCTGTCAGAAAATAATCTCTTTTATGGGAGGAAGAATAAATCTCGAAAGTACGTTTGGAAAAGGCAGTACTTTCGAAATCAAAATTCCCCTGGTTTTTGACCACAGCGAAATTACCGTTGAAGAGATCAAAAGAAATATAGCTCGTAATACCCAAAAGCAGACTTTCATTGTTATTGATGATGATATTAATCTTCTGAATCTGACCAGCGGAGTATTAAAGCAGGAAGGACATCAGGTTTTATCCTTTACCAGTGCACCAAACGCGCTGGAAACCATTAAAAATACCGATTTTGATTTTGTGATTACTGATATTCAGATGCCGGAAATGGATGGTTTTCTGTTTTTAAAAGAACTGAAAAGTTCTGAAAAAGGCATTTACAAGAGCCAGCCTGTTATAGCCCTGACCGGAAGAACTGATCTGGATGCTTCTGTTTACACTGAAGCCGGTTTTACGACCGTAGTCAAAAAACCGTATTCGCCAAAAATACTACTGGAAACGATTCAGCACATACTGGATCACGACGCACTTCCGCAGACGGACATTAATAATGAGGAAGAAGTTTCATCGACACAACTGTACTCTTTAGAAACCCTGAAAGAATTTTTAGGAAATGACAGCAGTGCTTTAAATGATGTACTAAAAGCCTTTGTTGTAAGCAGTAATGAAAATTTTATCCTTCTGGAAAATGCCATAGCAGAAGCCAATATTCCTGAGATTAATTCGATTGCCCATCGTATTGCCCCTATGTTCAGACAAATTGAAGCACGTGATATTGGCACCTTATTAAAAACACTGGAGCAAACCAATCTTGAAATTTCGGATCTGAAAGATACTTACGATGCTTTAAAAGCCAAAACCACCAGGCTTTTCGCCGTCTTAGAACAGGAAATCGTTTAGTCGATATTGTATTGCTTTAATTTATTGTAAAGCGTTTTTCTGGTAATTTTTAAAAGCTTAGCCGCTTCTGATTTATTATTCTGCGTTCTGTTTAGAGCATGAATAATAGCTTCTTTTTCATTATCAGACAATGAGAAACTGCCTGCGGAGTTTTGCTGCTGTTTCTGTACCTGGAAAAATTCAACCGGCAGTACATCGCTTTCGATAAAATCGCCCTGAGTTAAAAGGGTGGCGCGTTTTACACAGTTCTGCAGTTCACGTAAATTTCCCGGCCAGCTGTAATTCTGAAAAATAGAAACTACTTCCGGCGAAAATCCGATAACTTCTTTATTAAGCTGCTGATTGGCTTTTTCGAGGAAATAATCGGCAAAAACCATCAAATCTTCGTCACGGTCTTTTAATGATGGAGACTGAATCGAAAATTCATTGATTCTATGGTATAAATCTTCCCTGAAATCGCCGTTTTTTACTGCCTCGCGTAAATCTTCATTGGTAGCAGTAATAATGCGGATATCAACGTTTATTTCTTTATTGCTTCCAACCGGTTTAATTTTTCTTTCCTGAAGTGCACGTAAAAGCTGAATCTGATTTTCGTAAGACAGATTTCCTATTTCATCCAGAAAAAGGGTTCCTCCGTTTGCCGCTTCAAAATAGCCCATTTTATCGCTGATCGCACCGGTAAAAGATCCTTTTAAGTGACCAAAAAATTCACTGGCAGCCAGTTCTTTTGGAATTGCACCGCAGTCTACTGCAATAAAGTTATTATTTTTTCTCTGGCTCTGCTGGTGAATGCTCTTGGCTATAATTTCTTTCCCGGTCCCGCTTTCACCGATAATCAAAACCGACATATCGGTAGGGCTCACGAGCTGAATGTGATCCAGCAGTTTTTTAGAAGCAACCGAAATTCCTTTTACAAATTCATTTTCTGCAGATGCATTTTTTTTAACGACTTTTTTCTGTTTAACGGGAGCTGCTGTTTCTTCTTCAATTTTGGGAGATTTCAGCGCATTGGTAATCACCAGTAAAACCTCATCAGGATTGAAAGGTTTTGAAATATAATCGGCCGCACCATTTTTAATGGCTTTTACTGCAGTATTTACATCTGAATATCCTGTCATCAAAATAACGGGAATATCAGGATAAGTATTTTTAAATTCGGACATTAGTCCAATCCCGTCCGAATCAGGCAGACGCAAATCGGTCAAAATCAAATCAAAAGATTCGTTTTTAACTGCTGCTCTGGCTTCTGAAGCGGAAAAAGCGACCGTTACTTCGTATTGGTTTTTTATCAGAAATTTTTCTAATAATTTACAAAACGAAATATCATCTTCTATAACTAATATCTTTGGCATTTGCTCTAAGGGACTTTTTTGCTAAAATAACACTATTAAAGTTATAAATTCTTAAAATTATGCGAAAAAAAAAGAGATTGCATAGCGCAATCTCTTTTTCACCAAAAACATAAATCTAATTTCACCTAATTTATATCTTCAACCAGTTGCCATTGACATCTGAGTACACAGTAGCCTTCTGGTCCCCAACTGATATATCTAATTTGTATTCTTTTTTATCATTAACATACGCTTTTACCAGTTTTGCATTTGGATAAGCGGTTTGCAGAGCCGTTTTTACAGCCGCCGGAACAACATCTGTACTAACTTCTGTATATTCTGCCTGAGCAGAAACTGACATTGGTACTGTATTGGGAATTATTCCTGCCAGTGCCGGAATTGATAAACTCCCTAAAATAACAGCTGCTGTGATGGCTAACTTTTTCATATTGCTCTGTGTTTAATTATTTTTTAATGATATTTCCGGAAGCATCTGTAAATACAGTATACTTCTTGTCTCCGCTTGAGATTTCAAGTTTGTATTCGTTTTTGTCGTTTTTATACGCTTTTTCAAGTTTGGTACCCGGAAACGATTTTTCTACAGTTGATTTTACGGCTGCAGGAACTGCATCTAAACCAACTTCAGCAAATTCATCCTGAATATTTACTGATTTAATTACTGAAACTGATTCTGATGGTACTGCTGCCTGCAGAGACAGTCCTCCCAAAATAATTACTGCTGATAAGATTAACTTTTTCATAATGCTTATTTTTTACTAGTTACTTTTTAAGGATATTCCCTTCGGCATCTGTAAACACAATTGATTTTTCACCTCTTACGGTAACTTCAATTTTGTACTCTTTTTTAGAGTTCACAAATGCCTTCTCCAGTTTTATTCCCGGATAAGCTTCATCCAGCGATTTTTTAATAGCGGCCGGAACAGCATCAACTTCTTTATAATCATCCTGATAGTTTACAGTCAGGATTGCTGTTTTGGTTACAACAGCATTTTCGGCTTGTAAGGACAAACTACCCATAAGAATAGCCGTCGATAAGATTAGCTTTTTCATAATTAATAGTTTTAAGGTTGTTATTTAATTATTTTTTTACCCAGGTACCATCGGCATTAGCATATAATGCTCCCACTTTATCCCCTACGGTAATTTCTAATTTGTATTGAGAAGCACTGTTTTTGTAAGCTTTGTTCAGAACTGCGTCCGGATAAGCTTTTTTAAGTGCATCGGTTACTGCAGCAGGTACTTCTGTTACATTAATTTCAGTATAATCATCTTGAAATGATACTGTCTCTACGATTGTATTTGTTATTGGCGAAGTTGAAGCAAATGATGTTAAACCTCCCAAAACGATTGCGGCTGATAAAAATAAATTTTTCATGATAATTATTTTTTAATATTCGTAATTTAATCTTAGTATTCTTTATCTGAATTTCCACGTTCTCTAAGATTATTTTTTAATCCATGTTCCGTCGGCGTTAGCAAAAAGATTGCCTACTTTATCACCAACTGTAACATCTAATTTGTATTCTGACTTTTCGTTTTTGTAAGCTTTAGTAATTACTGCGTCAGGATAAGCTTTTTTCAGAGCTTCAGTAATAGGAGCCGGTAATTCTTCTAATTTAATTTCTGTATATTCATCTCCAACTGAGATTACTTTTACAATAGGGTTTGTAATTGCAGAAGTTGAAGCAAATGATGTTAAACCTCCTAAAATGATTGCGGCTGATAAAAATAAATTTTTCATAATGGTATATAATTTAAATAGTTAATAGTTTGTTTTACACTTTAGATAAAGAAACTATTGTGCCGAAAATAAAACAACACCTTTCAAATCCCGTAAAAGCCCGATATTAAAAGAGTTAGACCATACGTGCCAAAAAACGGTTCTGGTAAAAAGTGTGTAAATCATTTAAATAGTGTGTAAAAAGTATACACTATTTGTGTTTACCTGACAGAAAAACGGACTTATTATTTAAACAGGGCAGTTACGAAAAACAACAAACCCGGCAGTTTAAAATCCTGCCGGGTTTGTTTGTTTGCCCAAAAAATAAAAAAGGCCGTCGATGACGGCCTTTGTATTATTCCGGACTATTCATTTTGAAAGTCTCCATAAATGCGGTAGTATAATCTCCTGCAATATATTTTGGATCATCCATTAATTGTCTATGGAAAGGTATTGTTGTTTTCACTCCTTCGATAACAAACTCATCAAGGGCTCTTCTCATTTTACTGATCGCTTCTTCACGAGTCTGTGCTGTTGTAATTAACTTAGCAATCATAGAATCGTAATTTGGCGGAATGCTGTAACCTGAGTAAACGTGAGTATCTAAACGTACTCCGTGACCTCCCGGCATATGAAGTGTTGTAATTCTTCCCGGAGAAGGACGAAAATCATTATAAGGATCTTCGGCATTAATACGGCATTCGATAGCGTGTAATTCCGGCAGGTAATTTTTTCCTGAAATAGGAATTCCGGCAGCTACCATAATCTGCTCACGAATTAAATCGTAATCAATTACCTGTTCTGTAATCGGGTGCTCTACCTGAATACGGGTATTCATTTCCATGAAATAGAAGTTTCTGTGTTTGTCAACCAAAAACTCTACTGTTCCGGCTCCTTCATATTTAATAAACTCTGCTGCTTTTACAGCTGCTTCTCCCATTCTGGTACGAAGTTCATCAGTCATAAAAGGTGAAGGGGTTTCTTCGGTAAGTTTTTGATGACGACGCTGTACAGAACAGTCTCTTTCAGAAAGGTGACAGGCTTTTCCGTAAGAATCTCCCACAACCTGAATTTCGATATGACGCGGCTCTTCGATAAGTTTTTCCATGTACATTCCGTCATTTCCAAAGGCTGCAGCAGCTTCCTGACGTGCGCTTTCCCAGGCTTTCAAAAGATCTTCTTCTTTCCAGATCGCACGCATTCCTTTTCCACCACCACCGGCAGTAGCTTTCATCATTACCGGATAACCAATTTCTTTAGCTATTTTTTGTGCATGCTCATACGATTCTAACAGTCCGTCTGAACCTGGCACACAAGGAACTCCTGCCGCTTTCATTGTCGCTTTTGCAGAAGCTTTATCTCCCATTTTATCGATCATTTCAGGAGCTGCACCAATAAATTTGATTCCGTGCTCCTGGCATATTTTTGAGAATTTAGCATTCTCAGAAAGAAAACCGTATCCCGGGTGTATTGCATCTGCATTGGTAATTTCTGCAGCAGCAATAATGTTTGACATTTTTAAATACGACAAATTACTTGGAGGAGGTCCAATACAAACCGCCTCATCTGCAAATTTCACATGCAGACTTTCTGCATCGGCTGTAGAATAAACCGCTACGGTTTTAATTCCCATTTCCTTACATGTACGAATTACACGAAGTGCAATTTCTCCTCTATTCGCAATTAATATTTTTTTAAACATCTTATTTAAATTAAAAATTACAAATTCCAATCTCCAAATTCCAACTCATTGGATTTTGTGATTTCTCTATTGGAATTTTTAAAAATTATGATGGATCTACTAAGAATAAAGGCTGGTCAAATTCAACCGGAGACATATCGTCTACAAGAATTTTCACAATTTTACCTGAAACTTCTGATTCGATTTCGTTGAATAATTTCATTGCTTCAATTACACAAAGAACATCACCTTTAGAAACTGTACTTCCTACTTCAGTGAAAACTGGTTTGTCCGGAGATGGTTTTCTATAGAAAGTTCCAATGATTGGAGATTTTATAGTAACGTATTTAGAATTGTCAGCAGCCGGAGCCTGAGTTTCAGCTGGTACATTTACCACTACAGGAGCTGTAACTTGTGGTGCTGCCTGAGGCAGTGCTGCCTGAGCTGGTAACTGTTGTACATAAGTAGCTTCAGTTACATTTGGCTCTAAAGTTGTTCTGATAGTGATTTTCACATCATCCATTTCTAACTTCACTTCTGCAACTCCCGAATTTGCTACAAATTTGATTAGGTTTTGAATTTCTTTTAAATCCATAATGATTCGTTTTTAGTTTTAATTTATTTCTTATTGTAAGCCCATTTCAGATAGATAGATCCCCAAGTGAATCCACCGCCAAATGCTGCCAAAATAATATTATCTCCTTTTTTGAATTGATGTTCAAAATCGCTTAATACCAAAGGTAATGTTCCTGAAGTTGTATTACCATATCTTTCGATATTAACCAGTACTTTAGACTCTTCCAGTTCAAGTCTGCCTGCAGTTGCATCAATGATGCGTTTGTTTGCCTGATGCGGCACTAACCAGTCAACATCCTGATTGGTTAAATTGTTTCTTTGCAGTATTAATTCGCTGGCATCGGCCATATTAGTAACTGCATATTTAAATACTGTTTTGCCATCCTGCATAATATTATGCTGTCTGTTTTTAACCGTATCTTCTGAAGCCGGGATCAAAGATCCTCCGGCCGGGATTTTAAGAAAATCACGTCCTACACCGTCACTTCTTAAATATTCATCCTGTAAACCAAGACCTTCGTAATTGGGTTCGAACAAAACTGCTCCTGCTCCGTCACCAAAAATAATACAGGTTGCCCTGTCTGTATAATCTACAATCGATGACATTTTATCGGCACCAATCAGCAATACTTTTTTATATCTTCCGGATTGTACATAAGCCGCAGCAGTAGACATTCCGTATAAGAAACTTGAACAGGCCGCCTGCAGATCATAAGCAAACGCATTAAGAGCTCCAATTTCTGTTGCAACATAAACTCCCGTAGAAGCTACCATCATATCTGGTGTTGCCGTTGCCATGATAATCATGTCGATTTCAAACGGATCTATATTAGCTTTTGCTATTAAATCCTGTGCCGCTTTTATGGCAAGGTAAGATGTTCCTTTATCAGCATCTTTAAGAATTCTTCTTTCTTTAATTCCGGTACGAGTGGTAATCCATTCGTCATTGGTGTCTACCATAGTTTCCAGAACTTTGTTAGAAAGTACAAAGTCCGGAACATAAGCTCCAACAGCGGTAATTGCGGCTGTGATTGTATTCATTATATTCTATTATTTCTTTTCAAATAACTATTATTTGAAAAATTTTTAAAAGACTCGAAAATTACAAAAAAAACTGAAACGAATTTGCCTGTATTTTCTTAAAAATCAAAAATTATAACCAACAAAAAAAACTCTCACTATGTGAGAGTTCTAGTATAATTTACAAAAACGTATTAAGCAACCGCTTCAGATTTATCGATAACAACTTGCCCTCTGTAGTACATTTTACCTTCGTGCCAGTAAGCTCTGTGGTATAAATGTGCTTCACCTGTAACAGGACATGTAGCGATTTGAGCTACAGTAGCTTTATAGTGTGTTCTTCTCTTATCTCTTCTTGTTTTTGAGGTCTTTCTCTTAGGATGTGCCATTTTACTATATTATTTATCCGTTAATAGTTTCTTTAATTTTTCCCAACGCGGGTCAATATCTTCTTCTTGTTTACTCTCTTCCTTTTGTTCTTTTACGCTTAATTCATTCAGTTTCGTTAAAGCTTCACTTTGCAAAGTCCCGTCTTTAACGCCAGGATGAATTCTTTTGTGAGGCACCGAAAGCGCAATCATTTCATAAATGTACTGCGACACATCGATTTCGTGCTCTCCATGCGGCAAAATCAACAATTCTTCATTATCATTATTGAATTCTTCACCAAACCTTACGATTAGTTTCATTTTCCCCTTTAAAGGAAGATCAAAATCCTCGCTTGTCAGATCACAAGGCACATTTACCGTTCCTTTGTGTTTGAATCCCAACTCTAACATATTGCTTTTCTTTTCGAAAACCAAATCTACTTTAATGTCTGCACTTTGAAACTCATCGTATTCAAAGTTCTTAAAGAACGTGTTATCTATTTGATATTCAAAATGGTGTTTTCCCAGCTTTAATCCTACGAAAGGAATTAAAAATTCTTTTGATTTGCTCATTTCAACATCAATTTGTACAACGCAGATACAAAACTACATATCTGAATTGGGGTGCAAAGATATAAAATTATTATAAATCTAATAATCTTATTCACCTTTTTTTGTTTATAACTGTTTTTCTTTTATTTTTAGAGGTTTTTGGCTAATCTCCTCATACTGATTACGCGAGCGAAAAATATCCAGCGCCAGATAAACGGCTTCTTTGAATGAATTGAAATCCGCCATGTCTTTTCCGGCAATATCATAACCCGTTCCATGATCCGGAGAGGTTCTGATTCTGTTTAATCCCGCTGTATAATTCACTCCTTTACCAAATGCCAGTGTTTTAAACGGCACCAGTCCCTGATCGTGGTAAGCTGCTACAACAGCATCGTATTTCTCATACTGTGCACTCCCAAAAAAACCATCAGCAGAAAAAGGTCCAAAAACCAGCGTACCGCTGTCAAATATTTTTTTCAGCACCGGTTTCAGGATTAAATCGTCTTCTTTTCCTATTACACCTCCGTCTCCGCAGTGTGGATTGAGACCCAAAACAGCAATTTTTGGTTTTACGATACTAAAATCCTGAATCAATGATTTTTTGATGGTTTCAATTTTTCTGGTAATCAATTCTTCTGTTAAATGAGAAGAAACTTCATTTAAAGGCACATGATCTGTCAAGAGCCCTACTCTTAAGTTGTCCTGAACCATCATCATCAGCGCATTACCTTCCAGTTCCTGATCCAGATAATCGGTATGTCCCGGAAATTTAAAATCTTCTGACTGAATATTATATTTATTAATAGGTGCTGTCACCAAAACATCAATCTGACCTTCATTTAAAGCCTTAGTTGCTGCTGTAAATGATTTAATGGCATATTCTCCTATTTTTTCGTCATTTTTACCCAGATTAATATCCACACCTTCTCTCCAAAGATTATAAACATTCACTTTCCCCGGGATAACCTGATCCAGTTTATCTACACCATGAAACTGCACGGTAGAAGTAAAACTTTTTTTAACAAACGAGAGTATTTTAGCATTGGCAAAAATAACAGGCGTACACAATTCCAGCATTCGGGAATCTTCAAATGTTTTTAGTATAACTTCGCTTCCAATACCGTTTAAATCTCCAACTGAAATTCCAACAATTATATTTTCTGCTTTTTTATTCATAGCTCAGCTTATTTATTACTAATTTTGATGTGCAAATTTAGTAAAATAAAACCACAATGTTTACAGGAATTATTGAAACCCTTGGAAGGATCCACGAAATACAAAAAGATAAAAACAACCTGCATGTTACCGTTGACTCCTCTATTACAAATGAATTAAAAATCGACCAGAGTGTATCGCATAACGGAATCTGCCTGACCGTCGTTGCTATAAAAGATTCATTTTACACCGTTACCGCAATTGAAGAGACCATTTTAAAAACCAATATTGGAGACTGGAAAGTCAATGACATTGTAAATCTCGAAAGAGGCATGAAACTGGGTGACCGTCTTGACGGACACATTGTACAGGGACATGTAGACCAAACCGGAATCTGTACCCAAATTGAAGAAGCAAACGGAAGCTGGAATTACACTTTTGAATACGACCGCAGTCTTAACAACATTACTATAGAAAAAGGTTCCATAACTGTTAACGGGGTAAGTTTAACTGTAGTTAATTCGAAAACCAATGAATTTAGTGTATCGATCATACCTTATACTTTCGAGAACACTAATTTTAAAAATTTCAAAGTCGGCACAAAAATAAACCTTGAATTTGATGTAGTAGGAAAATATATTTCAAGACTTTACGCCATCAACAAATAAGAAGTTATATCGCTAAAAAAAAGCTTTCGTTTAAACGGAAGCTTTTTTTATTTTATTTCGATAGATAACGGTTACTCCTAAAACTAAGCCCGCAGCTGTTAAATACAACAAATCTGTATCAATTGGCGTTCCCGGAGGACCATCCACACCATCATCCGGAGAAGGAGGATTATCCGCCAAAACAACTGACACATTTGATACAATTAAAAAAACTGTTAAAAAAGTAATTCTTATTATCTTCATAAATTCAACGTGCTGAAAGTCAATACAATATACTACTGGCAAATATTTTCATTAGAAACACATCATCAAAATATGCTCTATAAAGGAATTCTTTCGCAAAAGTATACGATTTTTACAAAAAAACAATTTTATATTCAATAAAGTGATACAAAAATAACATACGAATTGTATCGCAAAACAGATTTCCCGTAAACCGGACTAAGTTAAAACTCCCGGCTTCATCACTTTATCACTTCTGTTAACTTTAATTGCAACCAACTTTTTAAACGCTGATTTTCAATATTTTATTACACATAAAACCATTTTTAATCCTTAATTCTAACAGTCCTTACTATTCTTTAAACTAATCCGGTATTACCATAGAATATTTTTTTCAAAAAAACGCTTAATTTTCAATAAGTCAGAAAGAACTGTATTTTAAATTCCGCAATAACCTCAAAGATCTTTCTTTTTCAAATTGAGAAGACAATCAAATATTATCGAATTAATATATTTGCACAAAACAAATAAATTAGTCCTGATTCCTGAAAGCTTTTCCGGATCAAAACCAGAAATCAAAAATAAATGAAAAACAATTATACAGTTGGAAGTTTATATGCAGGTGTAGGCGGCATATGCCTGGGTTTTGAGAAAGCCGGATTTGAACTTAAATGGGCTAACGAATTTGACAAAAAAGCCTGTGTTACCTACAGAAACAATTTTAAACACAACCTTATCGAAGGCGATGTGATGGAACTGAATGTTAATTCTCTTGAAAAAATTGACATCCTCACGGCCGGATTTCCCTGCCAGCCGTTTTCACTTGCCGGACACCGAAAAGGTTTTGATGACAGCCGCGGCAATCATTTTTTTAAAATTCTGGACTTTATTGATGAAATGCGGCCTAAGGTCGTATTTCTTGAAAATGTCAAAAACCTCAAAGGCCACGATAAAGGAAACACTCTGAAAGTAATTAAAAAGGAAATTAAAAAACGTAATTACACGTTTGACAGCTCTATCCTGAACACCAAGGATTTTGGAAATACCCCGCATAACAGAGAAAGACTTTTCATGATTGCCTTTGACAAAGATTTTGTGAACACCAAAACTTTCAAGTTTAAATTTCCCGAAAAAGAGCGTTTAACCCGTTCGTTAAAAGATTTAATTATTACAGAAAAAGTTTCTGATAAGTTTTATTATGGAGAAGATAAATACATGTACAGCAAACTTAAAGAAGCAGTTACGGAGCAAAATCGCATTTATCAATTTAGAAGACAATATGTTAGAGAAAATAAAGCGGGCTTATGCCCCACCCTTACTGCCAACATGGGAACCGGCGGACACAATGTTCCTATTATTACGACCGATTTTGGTTTCCGAAAACTGACTCCCCGAGAATGTTTCAGACTCCAGGGCTTTCCGGACGATTATAAACTGCCTTCTATTTCCAATTCCAGCTTATACAAACAGGCAGGAAATTCTGTAAGCATGCCTGTTGTACAAAGACTGGCTGCTGAAATTTTTAAAGTAATCGAAAAAGTAGAAGCGAAGAAAAAAAGAAAACTTCAGCTTTAAAACTTTAATCCTTTTCTTCTGCCTGTTGTTTTGAAAGCTCGATTTCGGTCCGGATTTTTCCAACACAATCATCCAGCTCCTTTTGGACCTGCTTACTCCAAAACCGAAGCACTTTCCACTTTTTAGAAATAAGATAATCATTTACTTCAATATCCCGCTGTTTGTTTCGTTCGATTTTAGGAATCCAGTACTCCCGGTTTGATTTTATTCGATGTTGCTGTGTTTCCCAGTCTTTACCATGAAAAAACTCACTGTCTATAAAAATGGCTATTTTATATTTTGTAAAAGTCAGATCCGGTTTCCCAAATACTTTTTTATTGTTTTTACGGTACCGGTAACCCAATTCCCAAAGTGCTTTTGCCAGCCGCACTTCCTGGGTAGTTGCCGTACTTTTAATGGCCTGCATATTTTTTCTCCTTTGTTCGGGAGTCAAATTATCCATGGTGCGTTTAAGATTAAGTTTGTCTTTAAAATCTAAAGTTAGGTCTTATATGTCTTTGATGATAAAAACGGCAAGAAAAATTTAAAAAAACAAAAAAGCCTCTACATTTCTGTAAAGGCTTAAATTTCTGTGGTCCCACCTGGGCTCGAACCAGGGACCACCTGATTATGAGTCAGGTGCTCTAACCAACTGAGCTATAGGACCGGTTTAGAGGATGCAATATTACTACTATTTTTCGTTCACTCCAAATATTTTAAGACATGATTTGAATTTAATTTGATTTAAAGACATTCATCTAAAAAACGGAATTGATTTTCAACACCTTATTTAAATAAAAAAACAATATTTTCTTATCGTATTTCCTGACAAAGCTCTACTAATACACCGTTTGTGTTCTTCGGATGCAGAAAAACCACCAGTTTATTATCGGCTCCTTTCTTCGGAACGTCGTTAATCAATACAAATCCTTCTTCTTTGAGGCGGGAAATTTCAGCCTGAATATCTTCCACATCAAAAGCGATATGATGAATGCCTTCTCCTTTTTTTTCTAAAAATTTTGCAATAGGACTTTCCGGGTTTGTAGCCATCAAAAGTTCAATTTTATTGGTTCCGGTCTGAAAGAAAGAAGTCAGAACCCCTTCACTTTCTACGGTCTCTTCTTTGTAGGACGGCACACCAAGCAGTTTTTCAAACAATACATTGGCATCCTGCATATTTTTAACGGCAATCCCGATATGTTCAATTTTATTTACCATGTTGTTTGTTTTATTGATTTACATAGGTATTAAAATATCCGCATTCTGCAATTACATCCTGGTAATATTTAGTATCGGCGTATTCTTTTCTAAGAGTTTTAAATCCGTTCCAGGCTGTAAAGTTCACTTTATCATCATTAATATCCCACCAGCTTCGGACATTATTGTATTTAGCATTATAATAGTCATTTCGTTCGCATTTAGCAATCAGGTATACACATTTTGCTTTCTGTTCTTTGGTTGCCGCTGCCTGCAAAGCTTTCTGGTAATACATTTTTGAAACACTGCAGTCGGTAATCATCTTTTTCATCGAATCCCTGAATGAATATGGACTTGAACCATAACCTACAATACTTATTTCATAAAAGGTTCGTCCGTTTCCAAAATGCGATATATTATAAAAAGCATTTCCTAATAGCAAACTATTGGTGTAAACATCTTCTTTCTGCGCCAGATTATCCTGCATTTCTTTGATCGTAGTCAGAAAATCCAGCTGCGTGTATTTTCTTTTTTGATAAGCCGCATGATCACAGTCATGACAATCTTTGATACTTCCGTTAAACGGATTTCCCAAAAATTTATAGTACTGTACTGAATCGGTTTGTTTCATAAATTCAATAGCTTCCGGTATTTTATTTTTGAAAGCGGCCTGAACTGCCTGAAAATTATTAATATCCTTTAGCTTTAAACTGTAAATTCCGGCCCCGATATTTTCAATTTCAGTTTTATCAGACTTTGACAAAAAAGCTTTCATGTCCAGCAGAGCCTTTTCATTATCATAAAAAGAGTTCCCATCGTTCCAGTAACTGTAACGTGATTCTCCAAAAATCTCAGTCATGACCAGGTTTCCTTTTTCCCTGTAAAGACTCGACAAATAACTTTTGCTCCAGGAAGCAGCATTCTGATACCGAAATTCCTGTCCTTTATAGCTTTTCGGAAGCTCATAATACAGCCAGTTCAAATCGGCCAGAATGGTCTTTTCGTTTTTATCCGTCAGTTTATCAATTTTACTCAGGTTATTTACAAAACGCAGGAGGCGCAGCTGCATTCCGGCCAGTTCCGTTTTTGGAAGTGTTTTCAGGGCTTTGTCAAAATTCTTATCGGCATTGGTATAATCACCTTTCAGAGTCTGCAAATACCCCAGCGACAAATCCCATAAATAAGGACGGTCTGTATTTCCGGCAGCCGAAATTTTTACCATTAAGTCAATAGCCTTTTTATCTACTTTAATCTGATTTTGTGTTTTGTTTTCGGCTACGGTCTGCTGTTTTTTAGCCTGATTTTCGTCTCCGTTCTGCTGAAACGAATTATTTATAGCTTCTTCCAGCCTGTTTACCAGTCTCGTAGCCAGATAATTCAAATGCGTACTTTTGGGATCTAATTCATAGATTTTTTCAATAGCCTGTTTTTCGTCTTTATAATAGCCATGGATTGCCCAAAGTGCGGCTTTTTCCTTGTTATCCTTAGCTATGGCAAGCGCTTTTGTCCAGTCGGTTTCGTTTTTTGGACTAAAACTGTAAGCGGTTACCACTCTTAATTCCGGACATTTATCAAAAACCTGGGCATACAAATAATTAGAAAGAGCGTATTTCTTTTGTTTATGATAAATTCCGGCAGCATATGAAAGTGCACGGTAATACAAGACGTTTTTAGGAACTGAACTTTCTGTACGATTAAAAAAGTCAACTGCCTTTTGTTTATCGTTACTGTAAAAACGCGCTTTCATGGTAAGAAACCAATATCTGTTTTTCAAAAAAGGATCCGAAATAGTATTGTAGACATTCTCGATCGACTGGATCATTTTGGCATCGTTAAAAGTTTCCGTTTCTACTTTATCATAGCCCCAGTATTCTTTAGCAATCGAAACTGTTTCTATTTTTTGTGCCAGATACAAAAACTCTACAAAGCTTTTCACCTTCTCCTCTTTCAACGGTATCTTTTTACCCCATTTCAAAGAAGATTTATTGTCTTTTTTGTTTTTATAATATACATGAAGATCTGTTATTTCCTCCTTATTTTTAATTTCCTTCTGATCATCTGCATAATACCCTGTTCTTTCGTTTCCAATTAGAAAGTAATTGACCGTCGTAGTATCGATTTTCCCTTTAAGATAGGCTGCCCAATCTGACTTTATATCTTTATTAAAGCGGGAATTATGCTGGGTATCAAAACCAATTCCGTAGAAAATTCCGCCTGATAAAAACAAAGGCGAATACGATTTGTCTGCAAAAGTTTCCGGTGTAAAATTAGAACTGTAAGCACCGAAATAATCCCAATCGCCATCGGCACAAGCATAAATAATTCCGTAAATAAAAAGGAAGGCGGCGCTAAAACCAAGAAACAACCTGCTTAAAAATATTCTCTTCATAGTTTTTTAAATTGAATTCGTCTAAATCGTAAAATATAATTTCGTTTGGGGCCTGAGCGGCATTATCGTTCAAATCTTCGGCCATCTCTTTTAAATCTCCGGCTGAAATACTTTCTATTTTCAACAGCTCGTTTTCCTGATAATAAACACCATTTTTGTAATTAGATTGTTTTACCCTGAAAAACATTGGGCTCAACTGTTCAAAATTTTTATCTTTTTTCAGGATATTAAAATCCAGTTTTGACCTGAGTCCTATAACCCTGTTGTCTTTAATATGAATAGCCCAGGAATACACAGGCAGTGCATAATCCAGGTGCAGTGGATATTTTTTTAAACTTTTCAGATATTTTTCAGAAATCTTCCGACTGTAAACAGAATTTAAAGAATCAGCTGCAATAGTACCCATATTGTAAAACATCAGAATACCGTTATCTACATTCGGGATTTTAGTTTTCTTAAAATATTTTACCTGATGCAGTCTTATCGTAGCCGAAAGTTTCTTTTTGGAAAGTTTCTTAATCTGTTCGATAAACTGAAGATAATGGTCTTTACTGTTCAGCGTCCAGTCACAGTCAATCTGAATTTCGGAGCAGGAAATGTTATTTTTTGCATTGATCTCATTAATCAGGTGAATTGTTTTCTGAGCCAGTTCCGCCACATCAAGATGCTGCTGAAGCATTACTTTGTTCTGAATAAAAACAACCGGTACAATTTCAAAACCATCGGTTTTTTCATAAAAATGCACCGGACTTACCGGAACAGGATTTTGGCTCTGAGGATGAAGTCCAATGTCAAAATACCGGACATACAGCTTATGAACCTCATTTTCCTTTAAGGCTTTTTTCTCCGTTTTAGAAAACTTCAGGTTAGTTTTCCAGTAATAAAAAGAAATAACGGGTTTATCATTTTTACTGCAGGCAGTCAGAAAAACAAATAAGGAAACCAAAAAAAGTCTTTTAATCAAAACGGAAGAAATTATATTTTACCCCAAAAGTAAGAAATTATAACTTTTCTTCATTTCTAAAACTTACAAAAAACTGGAAATAACCAAAGTTGTAATTCCTAATAAATGGCTAAAAAATTTCAATTAAAGCAAATATAATTGTTATTTTGTGCAATCAAATTTAAAAACCGCTATGTTTAAAAGCAAACTCAAATACCTTTCATTTTTATTTGTATTATTAATGATAAGCTGCGCCAAAAGAGGCAGCATAACTGGCGGACTAAAAGATACCCTGGCACCGGTGCTGGTTTCAAGCACTCCTAAAAATTTCAGCACCAATTTTAAAGGCGATGAAATCAATCTGGTTTTTGATGAATATATCAAACTGAAAAACCTCAACAAACAGCTTATTATTTCACCTCCCATGAAACATGAGCCGCTGATTACCCCAACCGGAGTCAGTAAGTTTATAAATATCAAAATTAAAGATACCTTACAGCCTAATACGACTTACAGTTTTAATTTTGGACAGAGTATTGCCGACAATAATGAAGGAAACCCAATTAACCAGTTTAAATATGTTTTTTCTACAGGACCTTACATCGATTCGCTTACACTGGGCGGAAGAATAAAAGATGCCCACGAAAAATATGTAGACAACTTTGTATCTGTAATGCTTTATGAGGCTAATGACAAATACAAAGATTCAGTTATTTACAAAGAATTTCCGCGTTATATTACCAACACTCTTGATAGTCTCCGAACTTTTAAATTCGAAAATTTAAAAGCCGGACAATACCTTTTAGTGGCTTTAAAAGACAAGGGAAGCAACAACAAATACAATCCTAAAGATGATAAAATAGGTTTTATCAAACATTTTATCACCATTCCTAACGATACTCTTTTTGAACTGGAACTTTTTAAAGAAACCCTTCCGTTAAAAGCCCTGAAACCTATTCAGGCTTCCGGGAACAGATTACTGCTTCCGTACGAAGGGAAACAGAACTTTAAAATTAACAAGCCGGCAGTGGTTTTAAAAAACAATGGCGAAATACTGGAATCCATCGTTACCCAGTTCCCTAAAAAAGACTCCCTGCAGGTGTGGTTTAAACCTTTAAAAACCGATTCACTATCGCTGGAAGTCAGCCGTGACAGCTACAACAAAAAATACACGGTTAAAATTAAAGATCAGAAAAAAGACACGCTGAACATTAAAGCGGTTCAAAACGGAATTATTAATTTCAGGGAAAGATTTACGCTCGATACTGAGACTCCGCTGGTTAAATTTGATAAATCAAAAATAAAACTGATCAATAAAGATTCAACTGCCGTTGACTTTACAACAGAATACGACGATTTTAACCAAAAATTATATGTTGATTTTAAGAAAGAACCTTTAGAAAAATACAGTGTAACTTTCTTCCCGGGAGCCCTGACGGATTTCTATGAAAAAGTCAACGATACCTTGTCCTATAAACTCACCACAAAAGAAGTGGAAGATTACGGTAATCTGGTTTTGAACCTGAAAAACATAAAACGTTTTCCTATAATTGTTGAAATTACCAACAAAAAAGGAGACGAAGTGCTGGCGAGTGAATACTCTGAAGGAAGTACAAAAATCGAGTTTAACCTGCTGGTTCCAACCGCCTTCACAGTCAGGGTGATTTACGACGACAATAAAAACAAAATGTACGATGCCGGGAATTTCCTGGAGAAAAAATATGCCGAAGAAGTTTTCTATTTCCAGCAGGAAGTTGATGTTCGTTCTAACTGGGATGTTGATCAGTCCATCGATTTGAGCATTCCGTTTAGTCCTGAAGTCGAAAAGAAAGAAGATGCCATAAAGAAGAAAAAAGAAGAAAAGAAACGAAAAGCGTTCTAAATCTGAATACTAAACACATCTTTATCGCTTAAAAAATCCAGTTTTTTCCGGGTTTCCAGCAAGTCATTTTTATCCAGCTCCACCACAAAAAAACCAGCTGTTTCTTGTGGTTCCAGAATATAACTGCCCAAAAAATCAACAGCCTGCGAATGTCCGGTATGTTCATACTGGTTAGCATCGGTTCCTATTCTGTTGACCCCAATAACATAAGCAAGGTTTTCTATAGCGCGGGCTTTAAGCAAAGCATCCCAGGCGCTGGTTCGTATTTTGGGCCAGTTGGCCACATACAACAGTAAATCATAATTTTCGACATTTCGGGCAAAAACAGGAAAACGTAAATCATAGCAGACCTGCAGGCAGATTTTCCAGTCCAGATAATCAACTATTACTTTTTGGGTTCCGGCAGTGTAAAACCGATCTTCGCCTGCCAGTGTAAACAAATGGCGTTTATCGTAATATTGTATTTCTCCCGACGGAAAAACAAAAAGCAGACGGTTATAATAATTCCCGTCTTCGGCAATAACAACACTTCCTGTTACGGCACTATTTTTCTCCCGGGCCATTGTTTTCATCCACAAAACCGTTTCACCCTGCATCGTTTCGGCAACTCCTGCCGGATTCATGGTAAAACCCGTTGAAAACATTTCAGGAAGCACAATCAGATTCACATCAGAAGGGATCTGACGTATTCTTACTTCAAAGTTTTTTCTGTTGGTCTGAGCATCTTCCCATTGAAGATCTGACTGAATTAATGCGATTTTCATATTTCAAAAATACGAATTTTCAGCTAAAATCTATTTTTTACTAAAAAAGCATATTCTGCAATTTTTTCTCAAAAAAGCCTTTAAAAAGGGCATTTTTTTGGGATTAAAAAAATACCTGACTCAAAAATATTGCAAAAAAAATGCAGTTTTTGCAAAAAAAATGCAAATGTGAAAAATAAATATCTATATTTGATTCGCCAATAAAAACCAAAAAAACATGAAAACCAAACCATTATGAAAACAACGCTTATTTCATTCGTATTTATTGGGGGGATGATCTTCTCGGCAAATGCAAAAGAGACTGCCATAAAAAAGCACCTCTTTGAACAAAACAGCAGTCAGACTGAGATTACAGGTCAGGTAATAGGTCAGGACGATGGAATACCAATTGCAGGCGCTTCCGTTTATGCCAAAAGCAATACTAAAATAGCCACCATTACAGATGAGACAGGAAAATTTAAATTAAAAGTTCCTGAAAACGAAAAACAAATCATCATTTCTTATATGGGTTACGCAACCCTTGAATTCAATTTAGACCAGACTACAGACCTGAACATAATTTTAAAACCTGCCGAAAATGTACTGGACCAGGTTCTTGTAACCGCATTAGGAGTTAAAAAAAGCAACAAATCTATTGCTTACGCCGTAACAGAACTTAAAGGAACGGAGTTTACAAAAGCGAAAGAAACGAATATTACCAATGCTTTGGTGGGAAAAATTGCCGGGGTAAACGTAAGCAGTACGGCAACGGGACCTAACGGTTCAAGCCGTGTGGTAATAAGAGGAAATGGTTCCTTAAACGGAAACAACCAGCCTATGTATGTTGTAAACGATCTGCCTATTGACAATACACAATTAAATCTGCCGGGTATTGGAAATGGTCCGGGATCTACCCGAATTAATGTGGACCGCGGTGACGGAACTTCGGTAATAAACCCGGATGACATTAAAAGTATTACGGTTTTAAAAGGAGGTACTGCGGCTGCCTTATATGGTGCCAACGCCGCCAACGGGGTTATTTTAATCCAGACCAAAAGAGGAGCTGCCCAAAAAGGAATTGGAGTGGAATACAATACTTCTTTTACTTTTGAAACCCCATCAATTTTTCCGGACTGGCAGTATGAATACGGTTCTGGATCAAATGGAAAAAAACCAACTTCCCAGGCTGAAGCAATAGCCGCCGGGCGCTGGTCATGGGGAGCAAAAATGGACGGAAGTGATGTTGTACAGTTTGACGGTGTAGCAAGACCCTATTCGCCACAAAAAAATAATATCAAAAATTTCTACGAAACCGGAACAACTTTCATCAATTCTATTGCTTTGTCCGGAGGAACTGAAAAGGCAACAGGACGTCTTTCGTTTTCGAATACAGACAATCAGTCTGTGGTTCCCAACTCCGATTTTAACCGAAAAAGCATCAATATTGCCACTAATGTTAACATGACGGACTGGTTAAAATTTGATGTTGTAGCTCAGTACAACTCAGAAAAATCAAACAACAGGGTTACCGTTTCGGATGCCGAAGCAAATCCAAACTGGGGAACGTATATGCTGGCCAATACGGTCGACATTAGAAACCTGGCTCCGGGTTATGACGAAAACGGTATTGAAGAAGCCTGGAATCCCGTTGCAGTAGCTACTAACCCTTATTTTGTGGTTAATAAAATCAAAAACAAAGACACTAAAAATCGTTTTATCGGAATGCTGAATGTGAAGTTAAACTTTACTCCGGAATTATTCCTTCAGGGACGAATTGGACAGGATTATACGGATTATGATTTCTTTGGATACATTCCAAAAACCACTTTAAACAATCCGGTGGGATATGCTCAGGGACAAAAAGCAAAATTGTCTAATGTAAACTCAGAAGCTATTCTTAATTATACGAAGAAAAACATCTACGATAATTTTTCTTTAAACGCTTTAGTCGGGGTTAACTCCCGTACTACGCTCAGAGATGAAACCAGAGTGGAAGGTTCAAATTTTGTACTGGATGATTTTTATGCGTTAAGCAATTTATCTACACTTACGTACAGTTATCCGTATGGAAAAACCAAAACAAATTCGGTTTACGGTGCTGTAGATTTAGACTACAAAAATGTCGTTTTCCTGAACTTTACAGGTCGTCAGGATTGGTTTTCTACCCTCTCAAAAGACAACAATACTGTTTTTTATCCTTCTGTAGGAACCAGTGTCATTCTTTCTGAAATAGTAAAAATGCCGGATTTTGTTTCTTTTGCCAAAGTAAGGTCATCATGGGCACAAGTGGGAGGCGCAACACCTGATCCGTATGCACTAAACCAATCGTATTCGATGATTCAGGGCGGACATAACGGACAGCAGTTACAAGGCCCAACAAGCTCAAGAGTTCCTAACGCTACTTTAAGCCCTTTAACTTCCACCACTTTTGAAATTGGAACTGATCTGGGCTTTTTCAAAAATCGCCTGAATCTTGATTTTGCCTGGTACAATCGCGCTACTACTAATGATATTGTCGAAACCACTATTTCGAATGCTTCAGGAGCCAATACTGCTTTATTAAATCTGGGTAAAATGAGAAACAAAGGGGTTGAATTTTTGCTTAGCGGTAAAATCATCAATACAGAAAATTTTTCCTGGGAAGCCAGTGTAAACGGATCATATAACGAAAATACCGTAGAAGCGCTTACTGACCAGTTAAACTCAATTACAATGGCCACTTCTGTAAACGGATACGTAACAATTACAAGTGATGTAGGTCGTCCTTACAGCATTATAAAAGGATACAGACCCCGCAAAGATGCTAACGGAAACACCGTTTATAACGTAAGCGGAGGTTCGGCCACTATTGCTCAGGGACCTCTTGAAGAATTGGGTCAGGGAGTACATCCCTGGGGTGCCGGAATCAGCAACGAATTCAAATACAAAAACATCTCGTTCAGCTTTTTGATTGATGGTAAATTTGGCGGGAGCCTTTACTCCGGAACCGATTTGTACGGAACCCGTATGGGATTAACCAAACTGACACTTGAAGGCCGTGAAAGCGGATTACCAATTAAAGGGGTCGATACTAACGGAAATCCGGTAGATATGGTTATTGCCCCGGAAAACTTAAGAACCTACTACGACGGTTTACGAAACATCTCTTCGACTTTTGTGTATGATGCCAGTTTCATAAAATTAAGACAGATCATATTGGGGTACCAGCTTCCTCTCGAAAAAATAAAAGGCTTGTCTAAATTACAGGGCGCTTCGATTTCTTTTGTGGCCCGAAACTTATTCATTTTGTATAAGAAAACGCCAAACGTAGATCCGGAATCTGTATTCAGCGCCGGAAATGCTCAGGGTGTAGAACAATTTGGAGTACCTAAAACCAGAAGTTTCGGTTTGAACCTAAGTGTCAGATTTTAAACCCTGTTTATTGCTACTAATTAAATTAAAAAGACATGAAAAAGATAACCCTTTTATATATAGCAGCTGTCACTTTAGGAAGTATGACAGCCTGTACCAACGATTTTGAAGAAATCAACACCAATCCCAATTCAGTAGATAAACCCAATCCTAATTTTGTCTTTAGCAAAGCACAACTTGACGGATTAAATAATAATCACTTCTTTACCAATATTCTGGAATGCGGCGGTATGCTGCAGCATTATGCCACTTACAAAGAGGCTTCCGGAGTAGGAGATAAGTATTTAAGCAATGAAGTTTATTTTTCGGCGTATTTCAATCAGGCGTATCCAACAGGAATAAACGAAACGCAAATTGTAATCGATGCTTTAAAAAACAATCCAAACGACAGCAACCGACTCAATATTGCCAGAATCTGGAAAGCCTATTTGTATCACAAACTTACAGATCTTTATGGCGACATTCCGTATTCTGAAGCCGCAAAAGCCAACAGTACACAGGTTTTCCTTCCCAAATATGATACTCAGGAATTCATCTATAAAGACTTATTAAAAGAACTGGAAGAAGCGGCGGCAGCGTTAGATCCGGCCAAACCCAGTTTTGGAAAAGCTGATTTTATTTATGACGGAGATGCGGCCAAATGGAAAAAATTTGCTTATTCGTTAATGCTTCGTTTAGGATTGAGATTATCTAAAGTGGATGCGGCCTTGTCTAAAACCTGGGTAACGAAAGCCATTACAGGAGGTGTAATTTTAAACGGAACTGATAATGCCATTATGAAATACACTGACGGACCAAATGATTTTAACCGAAACCCCGTAGGTTTTGATGCCAGAAGACAGGATTTTACAGCAGGCTCTTTCGGGCAGAAAAATGTAGAAGGCGGAAAACTTGCCAAAACCTTTATCGATTTATTACAATCCACTTCCGATCCGCGAATCAGTGTATATGCGGGAGTCTGGCAGGGAACGGTTCAAAATTCAGCTGCTGATGTTCAGAAAGGTTTTCCTAACGGAACCAAAACAGCGCCAACACCGGCAGAACAGGCCGCTTATTCTGAACCCAATCAAAGTACCGTTTTTAAATATGATGCTCCGCTGGTACTAATCAGCAATGCCGAAACCCACCTCTATCTGGCTGAAGCCGCTGCCAGAGGCTGGTATACGGTCGAAACCGATAAAGATTTGTATGAAAAAGCGGTAACAGCTTCCTTTTTAAACATGGGAATTTACGGTGCCTCTTATGCGATTACAGATGCAGAACCTTATTTAGCGGCAAATCCGTATAATACAGCAGGCACATTTGAAGCAAAAATGAATCAGATTCATACCCAGATTTATATTGCTTTGTTTGTGGATGAACAGGAAATTTATGCCAATTGGAGAAGAACCGGTTATCCTGTCCTGACCCCGGTAAATTTCCCCGGAAATGTTACAAATGGCACAATACCAAGACGTTTAAAATATCCAACCAGCGAATATTCAGTGAATTCAGCTAACTTAGCAGAAGCAGTTAAGCGTCAGGGCGAAGACAGCTTTACAACTAAAATCTGGTGGGACAAATAAAAATATAAAGAGAATAAATGAGCATATTAATTCTTACGGCATGCATTGCATTTTTAATCATTCAGATAGCCTGGCTTAAAATCAATCCGTTTATAGCCTTTATCATAACCGCTTTAGCAGCAGGTCTGTTTCTGGGCCTGCCTGTAAATACTTTGTCACAGACTGTTCAAAAAGGACTGGGCGAAATGTTGGGATCTATCACTTTGATTATTGTTTTCGGAACCTGTATTGGTAAACTTACCGTTTCATCGGGTGCCGCAAATGTTATTGCCAAAACAGTTATGGGATGGACGGGCAGAAAATACGTTCGACTCGGCTTAATGATTACCGGATTTATTGTTGGGATACCTCTATTTTATAGTGTTGGATTTGTTTTGTTAGTACCTCTTATCTTTTCAGTAGCCCATCAGTTCAAACTGTCAAAAGTATATCTGGGAATCCCGATGCTGGCGTCTCTTTCAGTAGCACACGGTTTTTTGCCCCCACATCCGTCACCAATGGCTTTAAGCAGCATGTTAAAAGCCGATATTGGTCTGGTTTTAGTCTATGGAATTATAATTGCAATACCCACCATTTTTATTGCGGGCCTCTTGTTCTCGAATTTACTTAAAAACATTAAAACCGAATCGGATCATGAAATTTTAAATGTTGAAGAAGTAGTGCATCAGGAAAAAATTCCGGGTTTTGCCCTTAGTTTATTCTCGGCGTTATTTCCTGTTTTTGGACTAACACTGACTTCAACAGTACCTTTTTTTATCAAAAATGAAACGGTAGAAAATATTTGCAAAACCGTAGGAGAACCCAGCATGATTATGCTGATTTCTTTACTAATCTGCACTTATACTCTGGGACTCCGAATGAACCGCAGTATCAGCTCTGTTATGGATGATTATGCAGCGGCCATAAAAGACGTTGCCCTGATTGTTCTCATTGTAGGCGGTGCAGGAGGGCTCAAAGAAGTCATGATTGTAAGCGGTGTAAATGAAACTATAGTAGAAGCCCTGACACAAATAAACATTCATCCTTATTTATTGGCATGGATAATGGCTGCGATTATTCGCGTTTGTGTCGGCTCTGCTACAGCTGCAGGATTAATGACAGCGAGTGTTCTGCTGCCGCTGTTACAGACAGCGGGACTGGACCCTAACCTGCTGGTACTGGCAGTAGGAGCCGGAAGTTTAATGTGTTCGCATGTAAACGATCCCAGCTTCTGGATGTTCAAAGAATATTTTAACATCAGCCTGAAAGATACTTTTAAATCCTGGACGGTCATGGAATCGTTAGTATCGGTTTTGGGAATCATTTTCGTTTTTATTTTAAACTCTATAATACATTAATATCATGAACTTATTACCTCAGGAAAAATTTGAAACCCTTGGTTTGTCCTTACCTCCGGCACCTCAGCCGCTGGGCATATACAAACCCTATTTAGTTGATGGTAAATATCTGTATCTTTCGGGTCATGGTCCGGTTAGAGATGACAAATCCTTAATTATCGGCCGGATTGGCGACGACATGGATATCGAAGAAGGAAAACTGGCCGCAAGACAGGTAGGACTAACCATGCTTTCGACTATTGTAACCAATTTTGGAAGCCTGAACAAAGTAAAAAGGGTTATAAAAGTTTTGGGAATGGTGAACTGCAGCAGTGATTTTTTAAGGCATCCTTATGTTATAAACGGCTGCAGCGAGTTGTTTGCCGAAGTTTGGGGGCAGGAAAACGGAATTGGCGTAAGAAGCGCCGTAGGAATGGGCTCCCTGCCGGACAATATTCCAGTTGAAGTAGAAGCTGTTTTCGAATTATTTTAAAAAAGAATATACCACAGGCGACAAAGATTAAAGAGCAATCTGAATTGGTTAAGGAAAATAATTTAATCCTAAGTCTGTGGTTACATTAGATTAAATATATACCAAAGATTCCACAGATTAAACGAATTTCTTTTTGCCGCGAATTACACTAATCAGCACAAATCAGTATGCTAAAATTTATTCGTGAAAATTGGTATAATTCGTGGCAAAAGATTTAAGTACAATACTAAAAAATCCTTTTGAATCTGTATAATCTGTGGCAAAAAAATAAAAATCATGAATACAATTACCCCACAAACAAGAATAGCAGCATTTGGAGAATTACTACTCCGTATGAATGTTGCCAATGGAAACCGCTTTACACAGGCCAATGACATACAAGTCTATACAGGAGGTGCCGAAGCCAATGTTTGTGTTTTACTTTCCCAGCTTGGTATTCAAACAGATTATATCACCAGACTGCCTCAAAACGATCTGGCACAGCTGGCCTTAAACGAACTTCAGAAACACAAAGTAAACACGTCGAAATGTGTGTATGGCGGAGAACGTTTAGGCTTGTATTTTGTAGAATCCGGAAACCAGATCAGACAGTCGCAGGTTATTTACGACCGCAGTAATTCCTCTTTTGCTGCTATTCAAAAAGATCATATCAATTGGAATCAGGTGCTCGAAGATGTTACTCATTTTCACTGGTCCGGAATAAGCCCGGGAGTTTCTTACGAAGCCGGTTCAGCCTGTAAAGAAGCCATAGTAACAGCCCACAAAAAAGGGCTTCCTATTTCTTCTGATTTTAATTACCGTTCCAAATTATGGCAGTACGGAAAGCACCCTTCAGAGATTATGCCCGATCTGCTTCAATACAGCACGATAACGGTTGCCGATCTGGACGCGATCGAAATTTATTTCGGAATTAAAACAGCCCGGAACGAATCCGATGAAAATCGTTTTCAAAAAACATTCGAATTATTAAAAGTTAAAATGCCTTATTTGAAAACGCTGGCCATGAGTTTTAGAAAATCAGACGGACCGGCACATTTGTACAAAGGACTATTACTGCATGAAGACAATTTTTACCAGACAGCCGAACATAAACTGCATATCGTAACCGATCAGATTGGATCGGGAGATGCTTTTAATGCCGGATTATTGTATGGTTTATCAAACCAATTGTCCGGACAGGAATGTATTGAATGGGCGACGGCCTGCGGTGTAATCAAACAAAGCATACATGGAGATTTTGCCATCAGCAGTCCTAATGAAATAAGCCACTATATTAAAAATGGCACAAGTAACAGAATTAACAGATAAACAGAAATATGTACAGCATTTTAAAAACACAGGGGGTATTACCGCTGGTAACCCAAATTAATATTGAAACAGCCCGAATCGTATTGCAATCAGCGGCTGATGCTGGCATAAAAATGATCGAGTTTGCTGCCCGTGCAGAAGATTCAAAAGAAGTTTTTTCGCAAATGATAAACTTCAGAAAAGAAAACAATCTGGACGTTAAAATAGCTGTTGGCTCCATTTTAAATTTAGCCGAAGCCGAGACATATCATCAGCTTGGTGCTGATTGTATTGTCTGCCCGCATACCGATCCTGAAATCGGAGCTTATTGTCTTCAAAATAATATTTACTGGATTCCGGGTGCCGCTACTTTAAATGAAATTCTTCATGCCAATAAACTGGGAGCTGAAGTAGTGAAACTTTTTCCGGCAGATAAAATAGGCGGTCCGGGTTATGTAAAAGCGATAAGAGCACCGTTTCCGGGTTTGAAAATAATGCCTACCGGCGGAGTAACCCTTGAAGAAAGCAATTTAAAGTCCTGGTTCAAATCGGGTGTTGTCTGTGTGGGAATTGGTTCGAACCTGTTTTCAAAAGAAATGCTGTCAAACCTGGACTATGAAAAGGCTTTACTGGCTTTTCAAAATTTAACCGAAGTGGTAGAAAAAACAAGAAACTGAGATTATGGAAGAAAACTGGTGGAAAATCAAATCCGACATTCTGGTGGACACACCCTTTTTAGCCGTTTACGAAGATCGTATCCGGTTTAATCTGGAACGTCTGATTGGTTCTGTAAATGGCGACACTTTAAAACTGAGACCTCATATTAAGACGCATAAAATTGGGGAGATTCTCGAATTATTTAAAATTTACAATATCAAAAAAGTAAAATGTGCCACAATTGCGGAAGCTGAACTTGCTGCGATTCACGAAATCCCGGATGTTCTTCTTGCCTATCAGCCTGTTGGAATTAAAACCGAAAGATGGATTTCGCTGCTTCAGAAATATCCAAACGTCAATTTCTCGACCATTACAGACAATCCGGATTCAGCGAAAGTTTTAAATGAAACGGCAGCGGAACATAATACCGTCTTAAACATTTATCTGGATCTGAATACCGGAATGAACAGGACAGGGTTTTCGATTTCGGAAAACTGGACTGCTTTAACAGATCAAATTATTCAATTAAAAAACCTTCATTTTGAAGGTATTCACATTTACGACGGTCACTTAAAAGGCAGTATTGAGGAACGAACCAATGCGGCTTCAAACTCATTTTCTGAAATAAAGGAAAAAACAGAAGCAATCGAACAAAAACTGGGTTACGAATTAAAAATAGTGGCCGGCGGTTCTAATACATTTCCTTTTTATGCCTCTCAGGAAAATGTAGAATGCAGTCCGGGAACTTTTGTTTTTTGGGATTTTAATTATCAGTCCAATTTACCCGAACAAAAATTCAAACCCGCTTTGGTGATCGTCGGGACCGTAATTTCAAAACCAACAAATTCCACGCTTTGCATTGATATTGGCTATAAAGCCGTTTCTTCAGAAAATCCGATTGATAAACGATTAGTGATTTTAAATGATGAAAATCTAATCCCAGCAGCCCATTCAGAAGAACATTTGATTTTGGAAAACCAGGGGAAAAACGAATACAAAATTGGCGACACGCTATATGCACTTCCCTATCACGTCTGCCCTACCTGCGCCCTTTATGATACTGTGCAGGTGGTAAACAAAGGACATCAAATTTGCGATCAGTGGAAAGTGGCTGCCCGAAGCAGGGAAATTAATATATAAAAAAATTAAGTCAGAATATATGTTTATAATAGACGCCCATTTAGACCTGAGTATGAATGCCATGGAATGGAATCGTGATTTAAGAAATGATGTTCCAGCATTACGAAGTTTAGAAAAAGGAATGACCGATAAACCGGACCGTGAACGTGCAACGGTTTCCTTTCCTGATTTGCGAAAAGGCAATATCGGAATTGTGGTAGCAACGCAGATTGCGCGATTTGTAAAACCCGACAGTTTAATTCCGGGCTGGAATTCTCCTGAGCAAGCCTGGGCACAAACCCAGGGACAGCTGGCATGGTACAAAGCCATGGAAGAAGCCGGAGAAATAACACCCATTACAGACAAAAAATCACTTCTAAAACAAATTGATGTATGGAATGATGGAACGCCAAACGATAAAAAACCAATTGGCTATATTTTGAGTTTGGAAGGTGCCGATTCTATAATTGATGTTTCATACATAGAAAAAGCATACCAATACGGATTACGGGCAATTGGTCCTGCGCATTACGGCCCCGGACGTTACGCAAACGGAACAGACGCAACGGGAAAAATGAATCAAAACGGTCTTGATTTATTAAAAGAAATGGAACGACTGAATATTATTCTGGATGCCACACATTTGTGCGATGATGCTTTTTGGCAGGCTTTAGATCATTTTAACGGAGCGGTCTGGGCAAGTCATAACAATTGCAGAAGTCTGGTGGATCACAATCGCCAGTACAGCGATGAAATGATTAAAGCTTTAATTTCGAGAGGAGCGGTGATCGGCGGTGCTTTGGATGCCTGGATGCTTGTTCCGAATTGGGAACGAGGTATTTCGATGCCCTTAGAAATGAACTGTAGTTTAGAGACGGTTTTCAAACACATGGACCATATCTGCCAACTGGCCGGAAATGCGAATCACATTGGTGTGGGTTCAGATCTTGACGGCGCTTTTGGAACAGAACAGTCTCCGTATGATTTAAATACCATTGCCGATTTGCAAAAACTGGTTCTGATTTTTAAAAACCATGGCTATTCTGATGAAGATTTGAATAAAATCTTTCACCAGAACTGGATCAACTTTTTAATGAAGAATTGGGATTAAATAAAAACTAAACCTGGAACTGCCTTTTTATAAGCCTGCAGCTTTTCGTCGCCCGGGTCAACTTCGGTAACGACGTAATCTACTTCAGATAAACTGGCAATTTTCATTTTTAGGACTGTATCCAGTTTTTCGGAAATCGTAAGGATTGCCGTTTTTTCCGAAGCCTGAATCATTGCTTTTTTTACCTGAACCGTTTCCCAGTCAGAATCTGAGAAACCGCCTTCGATATCCAAAGCATTGGTTCCTAATATTAATAGATCGACTTTAATATTGGCCAGCTGATTATACACATCGCCGCTCACACACATTTGGCTGTAGGATGAAATACTGCCGCCAATCATGATAATTTTAACATTGGGTTTATCCAGAAGTTCAACCGCTGATAAAACGGTAACCGTAAAAATAGTCAGATTTAAGTCATTAGGAATTAAACGGATGAATTCCCTAATGGTAGTTCCGCCTCCTATTAGCAAAACCATTCCGTCACGCAGCAGTCCTAACGTTTTTTGTGCAATCACTTTTTTAGATTCGCCTGCATACGTTTGATTGGATGAAGTATGGTGATAGGCTTTGGTCATTGCACCGCCTTTTACCTTAATCAATAAAGATTCTGACTCAAGTTCATTTATATCACGTCTTACCGTATCTTCAGAAACAAATAATTTGGCCGAAAGAGTTTCGAAACTTACACGGGTATGCAGGTTAATCTCTTTTAAAATAAGATTTTTACGTTCTTCCTTAGTGTAATTTACCACTTCATGATCATTATTCATGCGAATTCTTTTTTTGAACAAATGTAAACAATAAATGCAATATTCTTGCGAAACAAATTATAACACAAAGTAATTAAAAAGTTAATTACACTATTTTAAAGGTATTTATACACAAACGTCTTTTGCAAAAAAAATGCAAAATTCCATATAACTCTTAAATTTGTTTAACAAAACAAAAAAGTCACCATGCAAAAAAGTCTATTTTTCTTTTTGATTTTCTGTTATTTCTTCGGAAATGCCCAAACATCTTTTACCAACAACCGAATAATTCCGGCGCCGAATTTTTATCAGGCATCAGGAGACAGCATTCGTTTAAACGGCCGGATAAAAGTCATTTTCGAAAACAAGACATTCAGCAAAAAAGAACTTAAAACGGCGCAGCTTTTTGAATCGGCGGTAAACCAAAATACCTCCGGTAAAAAAAGCAGTATCGAAGTTTTATTTCGCACAAAAACCCCTTCTTCAGATTTAAAAAAAGAAGCCTATACCGTCGAAATTACATCTAAAAAGATAACGGTTACCGGAACGGAAGAGGGTTTATTTTATGCCGTACAGAGTTTGCTGCAGCTTTTTCCGGACGAAATCAAAAATCAGGAAATAAAACTACCCTGTGTTATCATAAAAGACGAGCCAAGATACAGATACAGAGGACTTCACCTTGACGTCTGCCGTCATTTTTTCAGTGTCGATGTCATAAAAGATTTTATTGCACAAATGTCTTATTATAAATTAAATAATTTTCACTGGCATTTAACCGACGATCAGGGCTGGCGTATCGAGATAAAAAAATACCCAAAACTAACCGGAGTCGGATCCTGGAGAGCACAGACTTTAGTGGGCAATAAATTTGAACGATTCCCTTATTTTTTTGACGGAAATCCCTACGGCGGCTTTTACACTCAGGAAGAAATTAAGGACATCGTTCAGTTTGCCGAAGACCATTATGTGACTATTATTCCGGAAATCGAAATGCCGGGACATGCAACAGCCGCTGTAACCGCTTACCCTAATTTATCCTGTTTTCCGGACCGTTCTTATAAAGTAGTAGAATCCTGGGGTGTTTTTGAAGATATTTTCTGCGCCGGAAAAGAAGAAACTTTTACCTTTTTAGAAGATGTATTAACCGAAGTCATGGCGTTGTTTCCTGGTAAATACATCCATATCGGCGGTGATGAATGCCCTAAAACAAGATGGAAAGAATGCCCAAACTGCCAAAAAAGAATCAAAGATTCAGGCTTAAAAAACGAACATGAATTACAAAGCTACCTGACCACCAGAATCGAGAAATTCTTAAACGCAAACGGAAGACAAATTCTGGGCTGGGACGAAATGCTGGAAGGCGGCCTGACACCAAATGCTGCCGTGATGTCCTGGCGGGGCGAAACGGGCGGAATCGCTGCTGCCAGGCAAAAACATTTTGTGATCATGAATCCGGAGCAGGTTGTGTACCTGGATTACAATCAGGGTTATTCTCCACAGGAACCTTTAACCATTGGAAGATTAACCACCGTTGAAAAAATCTATCATTACAATCCTACTCCCGCAGACAGTCTGACGGTTGAGGAACAAAAATACATTATGGGAGTCCAGTCGAATCTGTGGTCAGAATATCTAACAAATCCTGCCAAACTCAATTACATGCTTTATCCGAGAGTATTTGCCCTGGCAGAGATTGCGTGGACAGAACCTCAAAACAAAAACTACAACAGTTTTATTTTAAATCAGATTTCGCATCATTTGCAAAAACTGGAAGCCCAAAAAAGACTGTATAAAGTACCGACTCCTTTTGGAGCGGAAGAAACGGCTTTAATTGCCTCAAAATACATACTGGATTTACAGCCCACTATTAAAAACGGACAAATCTTTTACACTATTGACGGATATAACCCGGACGAAACCGCTGCACTTTACACTAAACCCGTAACAATTAATATCCCCCAAGGAGAATTTCGTACGATCAAAGTGGTTCAGATAAGTCCCGGGGGAAGAAAAAGTTCTATTAACAAAATCATCGTTAGAAATCCTGATTTAAACCCGGCACTGGTCGTGAAGCCCGTAAAAAAAGGACTGAAATACGACTATTTTACCGGAAACTTTCAGCAGGTTCAGGATTTAGAATTATCCAGACCTTCTAATTCAGGTGTTTTTGAAGGCAAAATAAGCAGTGAAAAATGGAAAACGAAATCAGAACGCTATATTGGTTTAAAATTTGACGGCTATATCTTTGTACCAGAAACAGCAAATTATACTTTCTCGACCCTTTCAGACGACGGATCGAAGCTTTTTATAGACAATGAGCTTATCGTAAACAATGACGGTATCCATTGGCTCAATGAAGCGTACGGATCCGTAAAACTTGAAAAAGGTTTTCACAAACTCAATATCAGTTATTTTGATCAGGTTGGCGGCACTACTTTAACTTGTTTTATTCAGCAGGAAGGAAAAGAAAAACAGGAAATCAGTGAATCGCAGCTGTTTCATGAGTAATACTAAAATTTACTGATGATCATCCTGCCCGTCTTAATCAATATTGAAAAAAACACCAAAAGCGGAAGCAGATAACCCGGAAGAAGCATTATGATCCAGCCATCGCCATTATAAGGTTTGCCATAACGATCACAAATAATAAGCAGTATGCTCCAGAAAACAAAATGAGCAGCAGATAACAAGAACCATGTTAAAACAAAATGCCAGTAGGCATCGGCAAAAAAAGAAAGAAAAAAACCGGCGATAATACAGCCAATAAACAAATAAGACCCGTACTGATTAACCACCAATTCCGAAAAACCACTGATCAGGGACAGTAAAACCAGCAAAACACAGGCAAAACACAATTGGTAGTACAGGTAAGTATCCTGAATGAAGAAAATAGTTTTAAAAGCACTCATAATATTTCCGGTTTATTGGGTAAAAACAGACAGAACCTGAATATCAAAAGTAGCACGATTGCCGCATACTCACATCACTATTTTTAATGAAATTAAAGTGTTGTGATTCTAACAAAAAAGCGCATCCACTGTGGCGGATACGCTTTTTCTAAATATACTAAATTGTTTTTGGATTTACCCTTTAAGGCTTGCGGCTAAATATTCACGGTTCATACGTGCAATATTTTCAAGCGAAATTCCTTTTGGACATTCGATTTCGCAGGCACCTGTATTGGTACAGTTACCGAAACCTTCCAAATCCATCTGGTGCACCATGTTTAATACACGGTCTGTTGCCTCTACTTTACCCTGCGGTAATAAAGCATATTGGGAAACTTTTGCAGAAACGAATAACATTGCCGAAGAGTTTTTACAAGTAGCCACACAAGCTCCGCATCCAATACAAGCGGCAGCATCAAATGATTTATCTGCATCTGCTTTTGGAATTGGAATCGCATTTGCATCGATTGTATTTCCTGAAGTATTTACAGAGATAAATCCTCCTGCGTGCTGAATTCTGTCAAAAGAACTTCTGTCAACCACTAAGTCTTTAATTACCGGGAAAGCTTTTGCTCTAAATGGCTCGATAAAAATCGTATCACCATCTTTAAACATACGCATGTGCAACTGACAAGTTGTAACACCTCTGTCTGGTCCGTGCGCTTCACCGTTGATGAATAAAGAACACATTCCGCAGATTCCCTCACGACAATCGTGATCAAATGCTACAGGCTCTTCTCCTTTGTTGATTAAACCTTCGTTAAGAACGTCTAACATTTCAAGGAAAGACATGTCTGGTTCAATTCCATCGATAGGATATTCTACAATCCCTCCTTTATCTTGAGCGTTTTTTTGACGCCATATTTTTAATGTAAGTTTCATTTTGTATAAGTATTAAGTATTAAGAAAAAAGTATTAAGACTTTTCTAAATACTATTTATAGCTTCTTTGAACTAATTTAATGTTTTCGTAATTAAGAGGTTCTTTGTGTAATACGGCATCACTTGGTTTTCCTTTGTATTCCCAGGCTGCAACGTATGCAAAGTTTTCGTCGTCACGAAGCGCTTCTCCTTCTTCTGTCTGGTATTCCTCACGGAAGTGACCTCCACAAGATTCGTTACGGTGTAAAGCATCTTTTGCGAACAATTCTCCTAATTCTAAGAAATCGGCAACACGAGTCGCTTTTTCTAATTCCTGATTAAATTCAAAAGCGCTTCCCGGAACTTTTACATCTTTATAAAACTCTTCACGTAAAGCAGCAATTTCTTCGATAGCCTCGGTTAAACCTTGAGCATTACGAGCCATACCTACTTTATTCCACATAATTTTACCTAATTTTTTGTGGAAATAATCTACAGAATGTTTACCGTTGTTATTGATGAAGTTATTGATTTGATCTACAACAGCTTTCTCCGCTTCAACGAATTCTGGCAAGTCTGTAGAAATTGGTCCCATTTTAATATCCGGAGCTAAATAATCTCCGATAGTATATGGCAATACGAAATATCCATCAGCTAATCCCTGCATTAAAGCAGAAGCTCCAAGTCTGTTTGCACCGTGGTCAGAGAAGTTAGATTCTCCAATTGAGAAACATCCAGGAATTGTAGTCATTAAGTTATAATCAACCCAGGTTCCCCCCATTGTGTAGTGAACTGCCGGGTAAATCATCATTGGCGTTACATAAGGATCTTCGTCAACAATTTTCAAGTACATTTGGAATAAGTTTCCGTATTTACTTTTCACGATATCAGTTCCTAATTTAGTAACTAAAGCTTTGTCATTTTCATTCAATCCTTTTACGTGAGCAGCTTCTTTTCCGTAACGTTCGATAGCGGCAGCGAAATCTAAATAAACTGCTTCTCCGGTTTTGTTAACTCCAAAACCAGCATCACATCTTTCTTTAGCCGCACGGGACGCAACGTCACGAGGAACTAAGTTACCAAAAGCAGGATATCTTCTTTCTAAGAAATAATCTCTTTCGTCTTCAGATAAATCAATTGCTTTTTTCTTTCCTTCACGGATTGCCTGAGCATCTTCTAATTTTTTAGGTACCCAAATACGACCGTCGTTACGTAAAGATTCAGACATCAAAGTCAGTTTAGACTGGTGATCTCCTGAAACCGGAATACAGGTTGGGTGAATTTGTGTATAACAAGGATTTGCAAAAAACGCTCCTTTTTTATGAATTTTCCAGGCCGCTGTTGCGTTACTTCCCATAGCATTTGTAGAAAGGAAAAATACGTTTCCGTATCCTCCAGATCCAATTACTACCGCGTGAGCAGAATGTCTTTCTATTTTTCCTGTGATTAAGTCACGAGCGATAATACCTCTCGCTTTTCCGTTCACGATTACAATGTCAAGCATTTCGTGACGGTTGTACATTTTGATTTTTCCACGACCAATCTGACGGTTCATTGCAGAATAAGCTCCTAACAATAATTGCTGTCCTGTTTGTCCTTGTGCGTAGAATGTACGGGAAACCAAAGTTCCTCCAAAAGAACGGTTATCTAAAAGTCCTCCGTATTCACGAGCCAATGGCACCCCTTGAGCCACACACTGGTCAATAATATTAGCAGAAACCTCAGCCAAACGGTGAACGTTTGCCTCACGTGCACGGTAGTCACCACCTTTTACAGTATCGTAAAACAATCTGTAAACGGAGTCACCGTCACCTTTATAATTTTTTGCTGCATTGATACCTCCTTGTGCCGCGATAGAGTGCGCACGACGAGGAGAATCCTGGAAGCAGAATGCTTTTACGTTATATCCTAACTCAGCCAGAGTAGCCGCAGCCGAACCTCCGGCCAAACCTGTACCAACCACGATAATATCAAGATTACGTTTATTAGCAGGGTTTACTAAATTAATATGATCTTTATAATTTGTCCATTTGTCCGCTATAGGACCATTTGGAATTTTTGAATCTAATGCCATTATAATTGATATTAATTATTGTTTGAAATGATGAAATAATGCGATAATTACAAAAAGTGCCGGAACAACCACTGCGAACCAGTAACCTACTTTTGCCAAAAATCGAGAGTATTTGTTGTGCATCCCTACAGACTGAAGAGAAGAGGCAAACCCATGCCATAAGTGGAATCCTAAAAGGATAAAAGACACACAGTACAATGCTGTACGGATCGGGTCATGAAATTTGTGAACTAACTCACCATAATACCTAGTAGCATCCGGTGCTGTACCTGCTATATATTTATAGCTTACTTCAGGAAACCAGAAATCATAAAAATGCAATCCTAAGAATGCCAAAATAACCAATCCGGAAATAATCATATTTCTGGAACTCCAGGAAGCATTTGCCGCTCCGTTGTATTTTGCGTACGCAATTGGTCTTGCCGCGCTGTTTTGAGCCGTTAGAATAAATCCCATTACAAAATGGAAAATTACCCCAAATGCCAAAACTGGCTGCATTACATATTGAATCAGCGGATTGTATCCCATAAAGTGAGAAGCTTCGTTAAAAACATCTTCACTAATAATAGAAATGAAGTTTAAGGAAACATGCAGCGCTAAAAACGTGATTAAGAATATTCCCGAAAGAGCCATAGCTACTTTCTTTAAGATGGAAGCATTCAATAGTGCAGATTGTGCCATAAGTGTTTAAGTAGTTTGTTTTAAAAAATTAGACAAAAATAATTCAATTACAAAAGAACTACAACCATTTCGCTGTTATTTATAATGATTTTAAAATAGCAATCACCTACGTACTTTTACGTACAAAACAAAAGCTGCTAAAAAATAATTCACTATAGAAAACCTCAAATTATTGCTTTTTAAGTCCAAAGGCAAAATTTGGCCTCTAAGTAGATTACTAAAAATTTATCATATTGTTATTTTATTCAAAGTTTTGGTTTGTTTTCTTCAAAAGTGATCCCGGCCCGAAATTTTATCTAAGTAAAAAATTGTCATTCCGCCACATAGTTTTACCTTTAGCGCCTTCAAAAAACAACAGAATGAAAACAGGAATTGATGCCATCTCTTTTGATGTTGCCAACATACACTTACCTATAAAAACCCTGGCCATTGCCAGAAACATTGAACCCGAAAAATTAGAAAAAGGCCTTGGATTATTAAAAATGACATTTCCGGATGTTCATCAGGACGCGGTTGTTTTTGGAGCAAATGCCCTGACCAGACTTATCATTGACAATAAAATCGATTTAAAAGAAATCAGCCGGATCTATGTAGGTACCGAAAGCGGTGTTGATAGTTCTAAACCAATTGCTTCTTACCTAATCAGCTTAATGGAGCAGAAATTTGGTGAAGATTCCTTATCAGAATGCGATGTTGTAGATTTTACTTTTGCCTGCATCGGCGGCGTTGACGCAATGCAGAACTGTCTGGATTTCGTAAAATTAAATCCATCAAAAAAAGCAATTGTTGTTACTTCTGATTTTGCCAAGTACGATTTGAATTCCGGTGGAGAATATACGCAGGGTGCCGGGGCAGTAGCGATGCTGATTACCGCAGACCCAAAAATCATTGCTTTTGACGACAATTGGGCAACGAGCACAAAAGGAGTTTTTGATTTCTTTAAACCATACAGAACCATTTCTAAAGAAGAAATCACTAAAAACACCCATAACGATTCCTGGTTTGACAACCTAGAAGCCGAAATCGAAATCCATAAAGACCAGCCGGTTTTTGACGGACAATATTCCAACCAATGTTATATGGACCGCACCAGAAATGCGTATTTTTCATTTAAAAAATTAAAAAATACAGCCGAAACTTTATACAACACCTGGCATAGTATTGTAATGCACCTACCCTATTCTTTTCAGGGAAGAAGAATGTTATCTGAAATTTACGCTTTAGACAGTGCTGAAAAAATCATTACCGACGATATTACTCCTGCAGATTATCAGACCAAAATTAAAGAAGTAGCAAAATCGGATGCTTACAGAAGTTTTGTAACCGAGAAATTACAACCTGCCGAACTGGCTTCTTCATTAATTGGAAATCTTTACACAGGTTCTATTTTCATGGGATTGTTATCGACTTTGGCTCATTTTTATGATACCAACAAAGAGGTTTCCGGAACTAAATTCGGTTTCCTGGCTTACGGAAGCGGATCGAAATCGAAAGTTTTTGAAGGAACAATTCAGCCGGAATGGAAATCGGCTTTAGCCAATGTGAAGCTTTTCGAAAATTTAGCCGAAAGCACAGAAATTGATTTCAAGACTTACGAAAGCCTTCATAAAAAAGAACAAAAACAAAGCGTAAGAACTCCGAAAAACGAATGGGTTTTAGACCGAATAGAAAAAGAAATTCCCGTTTTGATTGGGGCGAGATACTATAAATGGGTAAATTAAATTCCAATAAAGAAATTCCAAATTCCAATAAAAAAACCGAAGCCTTCGCTTCGGTTTTTTTGTTTTATACACAGTATGTCATTTCTCCTTCGTCGAAATAACAAGATTGCACCAAAAACTTTGGCAAAGGTTACAATAATCTTTTTTGAATTCCATAGAGCAGTCTTTTATAAAAATCATTGAGAATCAAAAGCTTGATAATGCTGTTTAACATCTTTCAATATCGCATAAGTGACATCCATATTTCCTTCCTGATTTCTTCTTGCCCAAAAGCTGTAAATCCAAACGGCTGTCGCTTTAGTATTATAGTCCGTTTTTCTATTTTGCCTGGAATTTCTCGTGATCAAACCCCACGTTTTTTTTGAAACAAAAGGACTGATTTGACTAAAATGATCATTTGGAAACTCTTTTTCAGCACCAGAAGTCATTGTTTTATATATCCTATCAATTACTTCTATTTCACCTTTATTTTCATTTTCAGCACGCAAAATATCATCTCTGCTAGAAATCAAAACCTCTACAAGTAAATCTATATTTGAATCGTTGTATATATTTCTTGATAAGAGCGCAAACAAAATTGGTCTATAACTTTCATATGCTTCTCTAAGTTCATCAGGATTCTCTCTTAACTTATCCGTGAGAAGCTTCGCTTCATATACATATTCATCAGCATCTAACCCAATTTTAGTTTCATTTCTATAACCTGTTAAAGACTGGTTTTTCCTTACATACAAAAAATCTGCGAAAAAAAATTTTATCTCGTTACTTATTCTGGAATCGCTATATTCTTCCTCGTATCGATTCCTCAAAAATCCAGTAGATTTTATATTAGAGGTATTCATATCTCTAAAACCATAATAATCCTCTACATATTTCATTCCTGATCCAATTACTTCAGTTTCCTCTACAGTACTGCTATCAACTAAAGCCAGTCTTTCATCTGCTAACGGCATTACTTTTATAGCGTCAAACATTACATTTAAATAAAGTTCCGAAGTAGCCATGTTTCCAACTCCAAGAAACAAAGCTCCTCCAAAAAGAATTAGTGAAAGAAAAATCAATAAAGCGCTAAGCATTTTACTTACTTCATTGACCTTTTCTTTTACCTTTAAAAAAAGACCAATAATGAAGCTTACTGCCATTAAAAGAACTATGAAAACACAGAGTTTTAAAATAAAAACTTTATACTCTTCTGCTGCACTTCTAAAACTTAAAACAAAAGCAATGAGAGAAGTTAAAAACATAAAACTCCCAAAAATTAAATAGATATAAAAAGAAATGCTCCAAAATCTATCTTCACCTTCTTTTTCAAAATCATTGTTTGATGAGTCCAAATAAAGAACTGTTATTACTAATCGCTGTACCAGAATAGAAATCCCTAATAAAATAAGAGGAAAAAAGCCAATTAAGAATAATGGGATTTTTGTAATTACCGAAAAATAGTCGCCATACTCTACCTTCGAAAAGGTAAAACCTAGTGCAACAAGTACGAAAAACTGAACTATTAAAATTATTTTATAAGACTTCATCATTCTTCAGAATTTTGATCGTAATGTTGTTTTATTTCTTTTAAAATCAAGACTACTTCTTTTAAATTTCCTTCCTTATTTCTTCTGGCCCAAAAACCATAGAACCACATCAAATCTGCCTTAGTATAATAATCCTGATCTGCAGAAGTTTTTAAGTCTTTAATCTTTTGAATGGTTTCCGGAGAAAAATAGCTTTCAAATTTTGAAAAATATTCTTCCTGATACGGATCATTACTTTTTTGATCAGCTCCCAGAACTCCATATATTTCAATCAATTTATCATTTTGACTTCCAATATCCTCATAGGCCAGTAATAATCCGTTTACTATTTTGTCAAAATTGGCTTCTCGATAAGTTTTATCCGATACAGCACTATAAAATACTGGTTTATATATTTCAAATTCAGAATAAAGTTTATCTGGCTTATTTCTTAAATTATCAATGAATTCTACGAGATAATAATTTTCATTTTCTTCAATATGATATTCCCTGCTATAACGTATCAATTGTCTAAGTCCAAAAAAATTATGCTCTCCTTTTGTTCCGCCCCAATTCTCAATTAAAGAAATCCAGGAATCATATAACAAAGCTGCAGTGTCATCGCTTTCGTCGTTACCTTCGTCGCTCTCGCCATAATCTTCATAAACTTCTTCTTGATTTCCGGTTTGTTTTTGTGCTTTAGCAATAAAATGTCTTTCTGAATTTTCTACAAATACTGAAATAAAAACCAATTCAAAAACACTCGAAACGGTTAGGATTAAGAAACTAAAAATCAAGATAACCGCAGCCAGTGATTTATTTGTTTTCCAATAAATGCCTGCCGCTAATAAAAAAGAAGCCACAACTAAACTGATTACAATAACAAGCAGGAATCTAGAAAAAATTATGGCATAAAAATGAACCGGCTGATCAATAATTAAAGCGTCTTTTTGAAAAACCAATACTGAAAACAGACTAATAACGAACAATAAAAAAACGTTGCAATAGAAGGCAAATTTCCAAAAGTTCTGTTTACGTTTTCTTTTTACAATTTCCTCATCCTCTTCCGGAGCATCCGGAGTTTTTGAAAACAAAGTAAAAAGGGCAGCTATACAGCAGACAGCAAAAAAAATTAAAGGCAGTAATTCGCCATAATTAAATTCGTAAGGATGAAGTTCTCTAATTTTCAGTATTTTTTGCTCTCTGAAATTGAAAACAATAAAAAAACCAAGTAAAAGAAGGGGGATAAATTGCAGTAGTACGGCGTTTTTAAAAAATCTGGTTTTACGATCCATATGAAACTTTTGATGCAGGAAATTAATCAAAACTATTAAAAAAAAAATAACTCAAAAAATATTGCTAAAAATGATTTTTGATTTTCAGAATTTTATTCAAAACCTTTGTCAAAGTGTTAAACTTTGACAAAGGCCGCAAGACAAAGAAATAATTCTCTAATTACCAAACTGTCTAATTTTCTAATTAAAAAATCAATCCTTTTTATGTTGTTCGGTATAATTTTGACTGCCTTTAATTCGGGTATCTTCCGTATGCATTCCGTTGGCCATTCCTAACATAAAGGCCGTTATTATAATTACAAATTTTCTTTTTATCCAATGAAGAAGCGGTCGCTTAGATCGCTCTAAACGTATTTGTTTGTTTTGTTTATACATTTTGAAAATGATAAATGATTAGACATTATTATTTCATCTTATGCTTTGAGATCGCATAAAGCCTCAGAAATAAATTTTCTTAAGCGCTGTATAAACTTTTACCGAAGTGTTTTGAAATGATTATTTCATTTATAAAAACCGATTGATTTATCAATGACGTTAGTTTTTGATGAAGCAGATTTTGTTGCTTCAGCAGTTTTTTAATTTGAAAAGTAAAGACATTTTCAACATTCAGAAATTTTAAAACAATTGAAAATCGTATTTGATTCCAGGAAACAATCTGCCCGAATTTATAGACACGAGAACTTTTAAGATCTAATTCCCTTCTTGAAACTACAAATGAAGACTGGTAATAATCTGCCGATTTTGATTGAGCATATAAAGTACCATCGCCCGCAATCACAACAAAAGCCAGAAAGAGAGCAATTAGGTATTTTATATGTTTTTTCAATCTTTTTGAATTTGATTATGGAGCGAAAATACGATTTTTATTCCTTCAGTACTTTTTCTGTTTCTTTTTTATAAAGCAGCAGCCCCAGTCCAAAAACAAAAACCAGACAACTCAAAAACATATAAATTCCGTCTTTCAAAACAAAAAACGAAAATCCAACAGCAACTGAGCCAAAAATTACCATTAAAGTTTTTATTGTTTCCGTTTTTATAAAAGCAAATGCGTGCAAAGCCAAACCAAGAAAAAGCAAAGACGGACCAACTGCAACAAAAGGATAGAAAATTCCTGGAGAATTACTGATATGCTGACTTAATTCTGCTTTTTCGATTTCGTTATTTCCGTAACCTGACATTATCAAATCGATGGTACAAAGCCCGATATGAGCAATAACGCCTAAAGCTGTCAAAACAGAAGCCGCTTTATGAATTTTTGTTTTAGGAAATGCGTCATTAAAAGACAATAACAAACAAGCGCCAATTAAATTAAACCAATGCGCAAAATCAATTGGTTTTTGAAAATTGGGTAAAATTTTAGAAAAGAATAAATAACTGATCAGGAAAAATAATAATCCGAGAAGGCAAAGGTGTTTTGTTTTCATACTTTATTTTTAAAATTGATGAAGCAAAACTAAAATGAAAAATTTCTGCAAAGCCTTATTTTACTGACTTAGGTACGAAATACATTGTTTTAGGGATGAAATTATAGTGCCAACCCGTTCGGTGCAATTCATAATTTTTTATTCAACACATAGAAACATAGATTTTATTCCTGGAAAAGACACTAAAAAGAAACTAGTTTCTAACACATAGCTAAACTTATGTTTGTTTAAAACAAGTGAAACGCCTTTTTTGCGCCTTCTAAATCTATCCCGTCCCGAATGTTCGGGATCGGGACTATGTGTTTAAATTAATTTCACACAACGGATAATTCCAATAAAGTTTCTTTATAATTTTTAGAAACCGGAAGTTCAATTTGAGTTAAAATAATGGTATTTGCATTTCTCCAGGATTTAAAATGCATTGGATTTATTAAATGCGAACGATGTATCTGAACCAGAAAATCAAAATCGTCCTGCACTTTTTTGAGAGAAGACCGAATAAGTTTTGACCGAAGCTGATTGTTTTCAACATAAAAAATCTCAACATAATTCTGCGCATTCGAAATGCAGACTAAATCCGCCTTTTTGATTTTTAGAATATCTAATTTATTTTCTCCCTTAAACAACAAAATATCATCTTTAACAGGAATCAATTTGATCAAATATCTTCTTGCAAGAACAATTACGGGCGTCAAAATCAAAGCAACTTTTATAAATATAATCGAGAAGAATTGGGAAAAAGTATAACCGCCATGTAAAACCGGACTTTTATAAAAGGCAAAAACGCCAAGTAAATACAGTATACAAAACAAAAAAATAACTGTTATTTCTAAACTCACATTCCACTTTTGTACTCTTTCATAAAGGCTTTTCTGGATTACAGCTAAAAGACCATAACATAAAAACGCCATAACGCTAAAACCAAAACTGATTAAAAGCCAGGCTCTGAAATTAATAGTTCCGTCGTCAAAAGGTCTTATAATGAAAGCAAAAATAAAAAGCCATAACCCAATCAGCAAACCGACTATAAAATTGTGTTTTATGGATATATTTAACTGCTTCATTTTTATAATACTTTTATTGCTTCTACCAGGAGACCTAACAGGTTTTAAAAACCTGTTAGGTCTGACATATAATTCATCTTATAAATTTCATCTCCATAATAGGCATGAAACGATTTTTTATGGACGTTTCGAATGCTCCAATTTTTACAAATCCCATTTTGGTGTAAAATTCCTCCGCATTAGGTTCTGAATCAAGAATTATTCTTTCTATTTTTTCTTCTTTTATTCGGTTTAAAAAATCGAGAACCAGGTATTTTCCAAATCCTTTTCCAATGTGTTCCGGCAAGATAAATAAATTATCCAGTTCGATTACTTTTTCATCCTTGAAAACATAAGAGTAGTAACCCATAATTACATCATTATCGACCAACTTAAAAACATTATGACCTCTAATATAATCCTGAGAAATGGTTAGATTTTTATCCCATTTCCGAATTTGTTCTGCCGAATATCCCCAATAAGCTTTTGACTTTTTGGTTATTTCAGTAAGAATTTCATTGTCGGTTATATTTGCTTTTTCTATTTTCATTGGTTTAAAATGGAAAGTCATCAGAATTTTTCAACACAATCTTGTCATTTCGATCCCGAAGCTTCGGGAAAGGAAATCTTAGCAAGAAACTCGACAAAGATTGGAGCGAATCTGAATGGAGCTTCTCGTGAAGATTTCTCCTTCGTCGAAATGAAACTAGACTTATAATTCTTTGTTTATCTATAAATCGTAAACTTATTGTGACTCAAAGTAAAACCCAGATTCTCATAAATCGCCACATTTTCTACTCGCTTTTTGTTTGTGGTTACTTCGATGCTTTTCAAATGATGTTCTTCTGCAAAATTTAAAATCTCATTAATTAGCAATCTTCCAACGCCCTGACCACGGTATTTTTGATGAATGAAAAATTCCTGGATTTCGCCAACCAATCCGCAATGATGCAGAAGATTCTGGGTATGAAAGCTGATAAACCCCAAACCTTCTGTTTCGTTTTCGGCAATTAGATACAGATTTTTTGGGTTTGCACTATTTTCATTGAAGATCGTTTCGAAAACGTCAAAATCTAACGTTTCATTTTCGAGTTCGCAGATTGCTTTATAAACAAAGTCTAAATCTTGATTCTCTGCTTTTCTGATTATCGTTTTTAATTTCATTTTTTTTCTCTGCTACTATCTATCACAAATCTGTATTAGAACAACGAACACTAAAATTAAAAATAAAAACCTCTTTCTTGAGAAAATATTTAAAACAAAAAACACCAAAGTTATTTGAATAGCTTCGGTGTTTTGTATTTATTTATTGCTACAGGCACAGATTGCAAATCTGCGCAATCTGGTTACAAATGCGCAACCAGTTTACTCTTTTTTATTACAAAATGTTTTCTCCCAATATTTATCAAACAAACAAAATATTAAATCAATAAGCAATTGGTGTTGCAAATAACTGCGTGTAAGGACCATAGGTTCCGGAATTATTATTGTAGCAATACACATAGGCCAGTGTAGTATTTACTGCAGCGGGAAGACCTGTAAAGCAAGCTGGTGAAACATAGCCCCATACATATAGTCTTGTTGACGCACTTAAAGTTATCGGAATAGAACCTGAACCAAAACACTCAGTAGCATCAAGAGCACCAAAATGCAAAGGATTAAGAATAAATGATTTGATATTTGCTGCATAATCTGGTGGAGTATTTAGTGTACTGGAAGTTGACAAAAAACAAGACATAAACCCAGGGTTGCTTCGAGAAGGAGTAATTGCATTATTTCCTTTAACACCAAACCACTGCGTCATAGTAACACTCCATTGTCCTTTAGGCAGATCAATATAGCAACCCGTATAAAATACTGTTTTACTTGCCGTCACCCCCTTACTTCCAGGTGCTGGTATTACTCCTAAAATAGTATACTGACTTTCCGGCGACTTCCATTTTGCCACCCCATTTCCGTCTGAAGTTAAAATTTTACCCGCTCCTTCTGAACCATCTACAAGCTGGACAGCACCAGGAGTAGTGCCGTTGTTAATTTGTACTTTAGCAGCAGACCCAGATAACGCTGTATTAATCAACAGTTGTCCCTCTGAGGTTACCCGCATTTTTTCAATCCCATTTGTTTTAACAGGAAGATCAAAGGCATCATTAGTTCCAATAGCTTTAATCATTCCGTTGTTATTCCCATCCTGCAGCCAGACATCCTCATTAGAAGCCAGGCGTATCCATTGTACACCATTGTTATAATACTCGCCCGGAGTTACAGCATTGGTTCCGGCTCCGGCCGTAGCGGTATTCCAGACATGCATTCCGGCTGTGTGTGCAGACATTGGATCTGCACTGTTGACACCTGTTAATGATACTTTAGCCAACAGCAAACCTTTAGCACTGGTTCCGTCGGTGCGGTTTAAATCTAAAACGGCATCTTTGTTAGGATTGTTAGTCGACATTCCTACCTGAGCATAAACACTTCCTGCCATTGTAAAGGCAATAAAGGTTACCATAAAAAAATTTTTCATGATTTTTAAAACACTATAGTTGTTATTTTTTAATTTCATCTGCATACTGAGAAATTCACAAATTACTTCTGTAACTTATCGCTAAGAGTTTCTGACAAAACAAACATTCGCCAAGAATGATCAATAGGTAATTGGTGTTGCGAATAACTGCGTATAAGGACCATATGCACCCGGATCTCCATTGTAACAAAACACAGAGGCCGTTGCTGTATTCTCTGCGGCAGGAAGACTGGTATAACAAGTTGAAGAAACAAACCCCCACACATATATCCTTGTTGGCACATTTAAAGTTATGGGAATAGAACCTGAACCAAAACACTCAACAGCTGTACTAGCACCAAAATATGAAGGATTAAGAATAAATGATTTTATATTTGATGCATAAGCTGGTGGAGTATTTGACGTACTGGAAGTTGACAAAAAACAGGACATAAACCCGGGGTTATTTCGAGTAGGACTAATCAAATTAGCTCCTCTGACACCAAAACATTGTGTCATAGTTACACTCCACTGTCCTTTGGGCAAATCAATGTAACACTCTGTATAAAATGTCGTTTTACTTGAAGTCACCCCTTTATAATTACCAACATTTGGGATTACTCCTAAAATAGTATACTGAGTTCCTGGATTTTTCCAACTTGCTACCCCGTCTCCGTCTGAAGTTAAAATTTTACCCTCTCCCTCAGAGCCATCTACAATCTGGATTGCACCAGGAGTAGTACCGTTGTTAATCTGCATTTTGGCCGTAGCTCCTCCCGTTAAAGGTACCGCTGTATTGATTAATAACTGTCCTCCTGAGGTTACCCGCATTTTTTCAACTCCATTGGTTTTAACCGGAAGATCAAAAGCATCATTGGTTCCAATAGCCTTAATCGCTCCGTTGTTATTCCCATCCTGCATCCAGGCATTAGCAGTGGAGGCCAGCCGCACCCATTTTACACCGTCGTTATAATATTCCCCTGGTGACACAGCATTGACACCTGTTCCAGCCGTGGCTGTATTCCAAATATGCATTCCGGCCACATGTGCTTTCATTGGGGCAAAACTGCTAATTCCGGTTAAGGCTACTTTAGGCAGCAGTAAACCTTTGATACTGGTACCATCGGTTTGGTTTAAATCTAAAACAGCATCTTTATTAGGATTATTGGTAGACATTCCTACTTGGGCATTCATAGTATTCACTACCATACAGCCAAGCACAAAGCCCAGCTTCAAAAACTTCTTCATAATTTTTTAAATAATATAATTGTTAATTTTCAACTTCATCTGCCTGTTTCCTCCATCCAAAAACTTTTTATTCCAGGGTTTTCTTTATTAGCTCCTGCGCTGCATTCCGGTTGGCTTTTTCCATTGTGGCATAATCTTTTTTAATAGAGTCCGGTTTTATACCCTGACGACTCCCGTTTATGCACTGACGGATATAATATTTTGAAAGCCCGTATTTCAAAAACAAAGCTTCTAATACTGTGGCATCATAGGATTTGCCATTTTTTGTCTTACTTTTGTCCATTGCTTTTTTTGTTTCAAAAATTAAAACAAACATACGATAATTTTCAACATTAAAAAATTATTTTAAGATAATTTCCTACACAAATGAATACTATTTTGAAAAATTTCAAACAGATAGCCAAAAACGAAGGCATCACTATTTCTAAACTAGAGCTGGTAATAGGTGCCAGCAAAGGTGTTTTGTCTCGTGCTATCGCTAACAACAGTGATATACAATCAAAATGGATTTCGAAAGTTGTTGAAAAATATCCCAAATATAATTGCGAATGGCTGATTAAAAATGAAGGACCTATGATTAAAGAAGAAAATAATCATACAGCAGAAACTTCTCAGGCAGAAAGTAATGTCAATTATAAAGAACTGGCCGAATCGAGAAAAGAAACGATCGAAAGCATGAAAATGCAGATTTTATATCTGGAAGAAAAAATAGCCAATAAATAAAAAAACCTGCTCAGACTGAACAGGTTTTAATCTCAAAAAAATAATAATTAACCAAATAGTTATTTTACTTCTTCAAAATCTCCGGGTCTCCAGCTGCCGTTAAAAGCTGCGGCTTCGGGTCCGTAAATTCTAAAGTAGGCAAACCAGCCCACATTGGGTATGGTTTTTATCCATTGTCCTTCTTTTCCTTCGGGCGCTTTTGGTCCAAAATAGAGATCAATGCTTTTTCCGCCCATTTTATCTTTTAGTTCAAACAAAGAACGAAGCGCTGCCTTATCCTGATCGGTGGCTACCTGGCTTCTGGTTTTGGCATCATAAATCGTAACAGACCAGAATAATTTGGCAGGAACCGGCGTTGGAATGGTCAGTTTATAGGTTTTGCTTCCGTCTACATATTTTCCGTTATTGTCTTTCAATCCCAGCCAGTACAAAGACCCAAATCCTTCTTTTCGCCTAAACATCGAAGGCGAAGCGCCAATAGCCTGATAAAACCAGGTTTCACGGCCGTCGAGATCGACATAATCAGTACTGTTAAAATCACCGTCTTCAAATCGAAGGGCTACCCATTCCCACTGGCGGTCTTTCCAGACTACACGATCCGGGCGGCGGTCTGCAAAGGACTGTACCCGCATTTGGGCATTGGCAATTTTAGCTGCTTTTTCGAGAATGGCTTTCATTCGGGCATCCGGTTTAAAAGGTTTTCCTTTTACAATACCCAGCACGGCCAGTTCTCCGTAATAATCCCGGTAACCTGCGTATGCCGGTTCACGCTGAATAACTTCGTTGAGTTCTTGCCAGTATTTAAAATTATTTTCCCATTCTATAGGGGTTGTGTTTTGCGGTTTTCCGGTGAGTTCCTGCCAGGTTGGTTCTTTCCAGCCTGCAGGTTTATTTAACGGATATACTTTTACGGTTTTAATACGCTCCATAGCCGCTTTGACATCTCCGCCCACGGGAAGCGAACGAATACCCACAATTAAATTATCTGAAGAAGATTTCCAGACATGATACCCCGCCGAAGGCACTTTACCTTTATAATCGGGAGGCAGCAGCAGATGTTTTCCTCCATTTCCGGCATCAGGGCCCGGAATTCCCATATCGGCCACCCAGCGCTGGTTAATGTCCATGGCCACCACAATAAGCGGTCCGGCGGGAACTTCGATTACCATGGGGCCTTTTGAAAGGTTTATTGGAATTGGCCCGTACGGTGTATCCGAATTTAATGTAAATCCAATCTGTCCCGGTTTCGTATCCAGAGTTCCAAACGAAGTATTGGCAATTACGCCCAGAGGATCATTTCCTTTAAACATTCCCTGACCGGAAACGGTAGGATAGAAAAATTTATAAGCCTGAATGGCACGGGTCAAGTCGGCATCGTCGTAGGCTTTTTTGATCGTGGCTTCGGTTGGATAACCGCCAACAAATTCATAACCCTCTGCAGCGGACTGACCTGAACTGCCACTTGAATCCTTAACATCTGAATCTTTTTTACAGCCCGAAAGAATAAATACAAACAGGCATACATAAGAAAATACGCTTTTCATTTGAATAAGTTTACAGGGTTACTTATTCAAAAGTATTCAGGAATTACCAATACATACTGCTGTTATATACTGAATTAGGTTGCAAGTTATAAAATGAAACGAAGTTCTGTCCGGGAAAATTCCAATACAAATGAAATTCCAATAATAAAATCCCAAATTCCAAATTCTTTGAGGGTAATTCTAAATAGAGATGAAATTCCAATTTTTATCCCGAGGCTTCGGGACCAAATTCCAATACAAAAATCCCAAATTCCAAATACAGATGAAATCCCAATTTTTATTCCGAGGCTTCGGGACCAAATCCCAAATACTTTGATATCAACTTTAACCCATTGGGTGTAACTATTTTCAACACATAGAAACATAGTATATTGAAGGTTTAAAAAAGGCGTTTCACTAATTTAAATGCACATAGTTTAGCTATGTGTGGAAACTTGTTTCTTTTTGATCTCTTTTTTCGGTGCAATCCCGTCCCGACATTTCGGGATCGGGACTATGTTTCTGTCTGTTAAAATATATTTTTTAATTTCACTCAACAGGTTAACTTTATTAATACTTGCTGAAGGTGAAATTTTGCCGGAACTTATTATTTACAAGTTACCATAGATTACTATATAGTCGGCGTAAGTTAATTTGTCGTTGAGCCAGTCTGCGAATTCAGTTAAAAAAGCTTTTTCTTTTTCGTCGCTGGTTTCAATCTTTCTTATGTTTTCGACGATTTTTACTACTGTCTGCTTGTCAAAAAAATTATGTCCCAAAACATCAAATTTATCGTCTAACCTCTTATGATGTGGATTTCTTACCGGAAAAACGGACTGAAACTCCTTTAAAATAAGATCAAAATCTTCTGTCGGGATAAAAGCGTCATTTCGTTTGGCTGTTTTGTAAAATTCGCCTTTGGCACTTTCGGGCCACAGAACAAATCCTATTTTAGAAGCTGAATTTCCGGTACTAATAATAACCAGTTTCTGGTTGATTCTTTCAATCGTCTTAGTTACGTCATGATTACAAATCTGATATTCTTTTTGCGCTGTCTCTTCTTCACAATTGGTCTGTTCGCAAATCGTTTTGATATTTTCTGCATGAAAATCCTGTTCTGCAAGTTCAGCATCACCGTTATGTTTCTTTAAAAGCTGCCTGGCTTTGTCTAAAGGAATGGAGATTCTGGATCTTAATATTTTTAGGTTTTGGGTGTTCATTGTAATTTAAAATTTTGACTTTTCTGAATGAATTGTTAGAAAAACCCAAACTCTCTGATGAGTTTATTCCCCAGCTTTTGGCTTTCCTTTTTCGAATACAAAAAGATCATATTATTACACACGAATTCTCCGCTGACAGGAATTTCTGAAACATAGGTTTTCCAGATAAAGTTTAGATTTCCGGTTTTCCCCGTTATAGTAAACATTCTTTCTTTTACATTTAAAACCTTTTTAAAAATAACCAGATTCTTAATTTCTTCGTGTCCTTCTGATGTAATCTTTTCAAAATACGCCTCAAGTTTCACATTTATGTCCTTTCTTTCAAAATAATTTTCACTGAACAGCTTCATAGTAAAACTATCGTCTTTGGCTTTATACGTAATTAGCTCATAGTTTTTCTTTGATTCGGATATTTCATTATCTACATTATCCGGCAATGAATAAGTATATCCAAATTCCGCATTTCGTACAGATACAAATTCAACTGCCGATGATTGTTTTTTTGAAACTGTTTTTTTCTGGGCTAAACCACAAAAACTTATTAAAAAACACAGGATTATTATTTTGATTTTCATGATATAAACTTACTTCTAAACATTTTGAGCCCTTTCTTTATTCAATAACATACACTACTTTTGGTGCTCCCGCATCGTGTTCTGCAGCAGTAAAATAGAAAGGTTTTTTAATATTTAGTTTTTCAAATACGTTTTCTTTAACTGCCCTTTCAAACAGTTTATGTATTTCGGTTAAAGCTGTTGCTTCGACCAAATTGTAAATACTGACCACATCCAGAAAATCATCAAAATTTTTCTCCTGACCCTGTATGTTTTCGGTTAAATGATATAAAGTAGGCGAAACAAAAGCCGGCAGACTGGAAATCGTATCCAGATATTCCATTTTATCCTCTTCAATTGCAAAACCTGATAATTCTGAATCATCAAAATCAATAGCAAAAGCTTCCAGTTCTCCGCCATACAAACCGCCGTGTTCGAAATACATCATATTGAAACTTTGCTCCAAATCGTTATTGTATTTTTCGGCCAGCCAGTATTTTTCAATGTTGGTTTTTAATTCTTCAAACATTACATTTTCATGCTCTTCACGGTTTTGGTTTTTCCATCCATTATAAAAAGAATGAAAAGTTTCGTTTTTCGAATCTTCAAGCTCAGTCAGTACAAACTGTTCTTTCTCTTGTTCACTAGCTTTTAAACTATCTAAAATCTGAGTATTTATTTCTGTCATAATTTATGTATTGAACAAAAGCATATCAATGCGCTTTTAAAAATTTGGTTATGTACAACAATCGAAAATTCCCTTTACTTTTTATTTCTTTTTTATCAAATCAAAACCATACACAATTAAAAATCCCGGCAATATACTTACCAATATTACTTTTAAATCTTTAACCCCATAAAGTAATACTTCCAATTTATCAGGCATTGGCTCATTTCCCACAAGGGCTGTCTGCACAGATTCGGCCTGATTAAAATACGACGGATAAAAGACTTCGTAAATTCTATACATGCCATGAAACAGAATCAACAGCAGTGTTATAAGGAAAAATGCGATTAGTGAACGTTTTGTCATAAGTATAATTTACTAAAGAGTTATAGATTTCGAAGCAATAGCAGCTTATTAAATCATTCGGGAAAGAGCTACACTTTTATCACCAATCTTCCTTAATTCATCGGGAGCTGCGAGCCATTCCATAGCTATAAATTTCGAGCCATTCTCTTTCATATCGTCTGACCAGTCAATTAAAATGGCCGCGCCTTCATTTTTAATTTCGGTTTTCACAAAATCAACTGTCTTTTTTGCTCCTTCCGGCAGAGGACCTTCACCTCTCATATCAAAAACTACATATTTAGTTTTGGATAAAACAGCAGCTAATGAGAGCCGTTTCTTTTGACTATTATCAAGATCTTTTACTTTATCATTTTTTGTAAAAGTATCTATTTCGAAAATTTTTGAAATGACCGGATTATTTTCATCTGCCTTTCTTTTTAAATAACGATTTACCTTAATGGGATTAAATATCCTTGAAAAAGCTGACTCCTTAAAATTTGCTGCAAAAGTCAGCGGCTTTACTATTGTTACATTTTCGTGCTTCGCCTGTCCTGTAAAAATAGCTTCTAATTGCGCTTTTAGTTCAACATAATGCCATCCGCCCGCCAGATAAATAACAACCAATTCGCCTTTTCGTAACTCAAAAGGCGGTATAAAATAATGATCGGTTTTTATCCCTTTGCTTTCAATTATCAGGTCACTCATTTTATCTAAATAAAAAATTTTCTACAAGTCGTTACCAAGATTACACAAATCTAAATTCAAAACCAATAATAGTCAGAAAAATTGTATTTTTACCCAATCAGAAATAAGCCGTAACTTGTATCTCACAAGGACGGCCTTGTTTTGCACCAAAACCCAGACATATTGGCCGAAACATCAGCCGAATCAGAGAACTGAAAGACATGAAACAGGAAGCACTTGCGCAGGCAATTGGCACTACTCAACAGTCTATATCTATTATTGAGGGAAGCGAAAGCGTAGATGACGAAAAACTAAAAAGAATTGCAGAAGCTTTAGGCGTGCCAGCCGAAGTAATAAGAAACTTTTCGGAAGAAGCGGTTTTTAATATTATTGGGAATACTTATGATAATGGTTCTGTTTCCGTGAATCATAGTTGTAATTTTAATCCATTAGATAAACTTTTGGAATCTCATGAAGAGAATAAAAAACTTTACGAACGTTTAGTTGAAGCCGAAAAAGAGAAAGCGGCACTTTTTGAGAAACTGCTTGATCAGAAATAGACTTTATTTTTATAAAAATTACAAACCGAAGTTTTGAGATTTTAAAGCTTCGGTTTTTTTGTGTCTCTATCAAAAACCTACTAATCTAAAATGTCTTCTAATTAAAAAGCCTCTTTATTTTTTCCATAAAACTATTTTTCTTCGGAGTTTGTTTAATTTCTATAGAAGGAATCGATGCACTTTTCTCGTTATTTTCTTTCTCTTTTTTCAATTCATTCAAGAATTGAGGAGTTTCAGAAAGAAGCATTTCTCGTGAATATTTCATTTTATCATCTAAATAATAAACATGAGCATTACACTCGTCAATAAGTATTACAGAAATAAGTCCGATACATGCACCTGCCGCAAAGTCACTTCCCCACACAAATGAAATAGCAATATCTTCATCTGCTAAATCATCTTTAATCCATTCCAGATCATCCATTATTTCTGAAGGCTTTTCAAAATATAACTCAAAGAAAGTTTCAGATTCATTTATCATACAACTAAGTCCATCCAGATCATAAAATATTTCAAAATCGTCCAGGATTTTGAAATTATATCCTAATTCAAAAATCTTTTCTTCAATTTTTGATTTTGTTGGCAAAGCCGTCTTTTTCAAAAAAACCAACTGAGTCATCGACATGCTGTATACTTTTTTAGTTTATGTGAAAGCTAAGATACAAATTACTGCAATTTGATAAATGCCTTAAAGAACAATCCTAATTTTTAGAGACACTTTCAATACTGTTTCAATAAAGGAGCACCGAGCAATAACGAACAGGCAAAACAAATTTCCGTTTAGAATGCCACCAAACTTTGCGCTTTAGCGACTTTGCGAGATTATTCAATCTGCCAAAGAAATAACTTTGCGATAAAAAAACTTTGTGCCTTAGCGCCTTCGCGGCAAAAACAATAAATAAGAAAACTTTAATAAATCAATTATACGCCGTTGCTTCAAAATCATTAATTTTGAAATTCGAAGTTCAAAAACTCAGTTATTATGAAATATCATCAAATAAACAGTGGTCTTTTTGTAAAAAACCGCAAAAAATTCATGGCAGAAATGAAACCTAATTCTGTTGCCGTGTTCAATTCCAATGACATTTACCCAATTAGTGCCGACAGTACGCTTCCGTTTGCACAACACAGAGATATCTTTTATCTAAGCGGTGTAGATCAGGAAGAAAGTGTATTGCTTTTGTTTCCGGATGCGCCTTATGAGCACCAGAGAGAAATTCTTTTCCTGAGAGAAACCAACGATCATATTGCCGTTTGGGAAGGTGAAAAACTAACAAAAGAACGCGCTTTTCAGGTTTCGGGAATCAGAACGGTGTACTGGTTACAGGATTTTCATAAAATTTTGAACGAAATGATGACCTATGCCGATACGATGTACATTAACACCAACGAACATTACCGTGCGACTGTGGAAACAGAAACCCGTGAAGCCCGTTTTGTAAAATGGTGGAAAGAACGTTACCCGGCTCACAACGTTGCAAAAAGTAACCCAATTTTACAAAGACTGCGTTCGGTAAAAGAAAGCGAAGAAATCGACTTGATTCAGCATGCCTGCGATATTACCGAAAAAGGTTTCCGAAGATTATTAGGATTCGTAAAACCAAATGTTACGGAATATGAAGTAGAAGCCGAACTGGCACACGAATTCATTCGCAACCGTTCTAAAGGTTTTGCTTATACACCCATTATCGCTTCGGGAAACAATGCGAATGTTTTGCATTATATCGAAAACAACCAGCAGTGTAAAGAAGGAGATTTGTTATTACTGGACGTGGCAGCTGAATATGCCAACTATTCGAGCGACATGACCAGAACGATTCCGGTTTCGGGACGTTTTACAGACCGTCAGAAAGCGGTTTACAATGCCGTTTTGAGAGTTAAAAACGAAGCTACAAAAATGCTGACCCCGGGAACGCTTTGGAAACAATACCATGTTGAAGTGGGTAAAATTATGACTTCGGAATTACTTGGTTTAGGTTTATTGGACAAAGCCGATGTTCAGAATGAAAATCCGGAATGGCCAGCTTACAAAAAATATTTCATGCACGGCACTTCTCACCACATGGGACTGGACACGCACGATTACGGACTGCTTCACGAACCAATGAAAGCGAATATGGTATTTACCGTTGAACCGGGAATTTATATTCCGGCAGAAAAATTCGGAATTCGTCTGGAAGATAATGTAGTGGTTCAGGAAAAAGGAGAACCTTTTAACCTAATGCGCAGCATTCCGGTGGAAGCAGACGAGATTGAAACCCTCATGAATGCGTAATTTCGTGATGAAAAAGATTTTTATACTCGGCTTTTTATTTTTTCTGGGAAACATTTTTGCCCAGACCGAAGGCTATGCTGTCAACAACGACGGCAGTAAAACCTATTACAAAACATTTGGAAAAGGCGAACCGCTTTTAATTATAAACGGCGGTCCCGGAATGAACAGTAATGGTTTTGAAGATATGGCAAAAATACTGGGTGAAAACCAGCTGACGATTATTTATGACCAGAGAGGAACCGGAAAATCGAAACTTTCGAAATTAGATGCCAAGACAATTTCGATGAAATTAATGGCCGATGATATCGAGTCCTTACGAAAACATCTTAAAATCAAAAAGTGGAATATTCTCGGACATTCTTTTGGCGGTATGTTAGGATCTTATTATGCAACGGTTTACCCAAACAGTATTAATAAACTGGTTTTATCGTCTTCGGGAGGTGTTGATTTATCTTTATTAAAAGGCCCGAATTTAATCGAATCCAATCTTTCGAAAACCGAAAAAGATTCTATGAATTACTGGAACGATAAAATCGAGAAAGGCGATACTTCGCACAAAGCCCGCTTAGGACGCGGCCGTGCGATGGCTCCGGCTTATGTTTTTGATTCAAAATATATTCCGGTAATTGCCGAAAGATTAACACAGGGAAATTCCGTTATAAATGGCTTGTTATGGTCTGATATGCAGAAAATGAATTTTGACTGCAGAAACAAGCTGAAAACATTTAAAAATCCGGTTTTGATCATTCAGGGGAAACAGGATATTATCAGTAATGAAATTGGAGAAATTGGACACAAAGCCTATTCAAATTCAAAACTGGTTTTTCTGGAAAACTGCAAACATTATGGATGGCTGGATGCCAGGGAAAAATATTTCAGCGAAATAAATTCTTTTCTAAAATCATAAAAATTAAAAAAGCTGTCTCAAAAGGACAGCTTTTTTGTTGAACGGGATGTCGCTCCTCCGGAGCTTATATTGTAGAAAACATTCTTAGCTATAAATATTCCGCTTCTCTGAAGCGTACAAAAAGAAAAACTGCCCTTTTGAGACAGTCATTTTCGGTTACTATTATATAAAATTATTCTGCCGGCAAACCCCAAAGGGGTAAAATAGTTATAGAATCGTAATAAGACACATAAAAAAAGCTCCGGAGGAGCGGTATAGATTACATTGTAAAAAAAATATGCCGCTCCTCCAGAGCTTTATATTGCAAAAAAAATTGCTGGCTATAAAGATGGCGCTTCTCCGAAGCTTACAAAAAAAGCTGTCCTTTTGATACGGCCATTTTAGGTATATCTAAAATTATCCTATCAGCAAACCCCAAAGGGGTAAAATAGTTATAGAATCGTAATAAGACACATAAAAAAA
>NZ_JBMDKA010000070.1:0-2231 GCF_057809475.1 Flavobacterium sp. FG19
CTGTAACAGCCGCTTTATTGAAAGCTAGCTTGCTCGTTGGGTTTTGATTTTTCATAGTTGTACAATAGTGAATGCAATAGTTGGTAAAATGACAGTTGTAGTAAAGCTTGCTCCGCCGTTTACTTCCTGTAATTGAACTTCATTTAATTCTGTAACAGCCGTTTTATTAAAAACCAGCTTGTTAGTTGGGTTCTGTTTTTTCATAGTTGTACAATAGTGATTACAATAGTTGGATAAATAATAGTTGTAGTAATACTGGCTCCGCCGTTTACTTCCTGTAATTGAACTTCATTCAGTTCTGTAACAGCTGTTTTATTAAAAACCAGCTTGTTGTTTGGGTTTTGTTTTTTCATGTTTATAAATATTTAGGTTATTAATTAAGCTTGTAAAATAGTAATGACAATGCTGGTAGTACGTATAGGTGAACTCAGTGAAGTTCCTCCATCCAGGTTACTCATCTGCATATCGTTTAGTTCGGTAACAGCCACTTTGTTGAAAGCAAGCTTGTTGATTTCGTGCTGTTTTTTCATAGTTCTACAAAAGTTATAATGATTGTTGGCAGGATTGAAACACGGCTTCCGCCTCCGTTTACCGTTTGTAATTGGTTGTCATTTAATTCTGTAACAGCTATTTTATTAAAAACCAGCTTGTTGTTTGGATTTTGATTTTTCATGTTTATAAATATTTAGGTTAATAAATTAAGATTGCATAAGTGTAACGAAGATCAGACTTGTAGTACCTACAAGTGTCGAAGGACCTGTACCGCCGTTTACTTCCAGTAATTGGTTTTCATTTAATTCTGCAACAGCCGCCTTATTAAAGGTGAGTTTGTTGTTTGGGTATTTCTTTTTCATATCTCTAATTTTTAGTTCACTAACTGATCAATAATGATAGTCACTACTATCGTGGTAATAAGGCTTCCGCCGTTTACATCCTGTAATTGGATTTCATTCAGTTCTGTAACAGCTGTTTTATTAAAAGCCAGCTTGTTGTTTGGTTTTTGATTTTTCATGGTTTACGTTTTTAAATTGTTTCTATTTTAGAATAAGGTTGCAATGAATATGGTAATAGGAATCGTTTTAATAGAGTTAGCCCCTCCGTTTACCTGGTTAATTTCATTGTCGTTCAATTCGGTAACTGCTGTTTTGTTAAAAGCCAGCTTACTTTCGGAAATTTGTTTTTTCATGTTGCTTAAATTTTAAAGTGATACATTTTTAAATTTGATCTGTTTATTTTCAGGCATACTTGTGCCAGGTCATTGTCCGGCAGAAAAATGCCGGGCAGTAACGATTTTCATAACGCTCCTCATTAAAAGATCCGGCAGGATTCTCTAATCAGGAACAAGAGGGTTTAGGGAATAAAATAACAGCAGCACTCTAAGGCTGAATATTCTCTATAACCAATACATTTGATTACAGCTGTCAAGTAATAGTGCAGAAATACTTTTGAAAGTGTAAAAATCCAATAGAAAATGATTTTTACCGTGCAGAAGTAATTTACAGTTCACTTGTAAGCATTACATTTTGTTAAATCTTCTCAATATAAAAGAGTCTCCACACTCTGTGTTTTTATATTTCGAAATAAAAATTGTTCTCTTCCGGAATTAAACCGGTTTATTTACATCATTTATGAACCATTAACCAGGTACCGTATCCGGCAGCGATAATAATACTTCTTATTAATTCGCCCGTACCGCCGTGAATATCGTTCAGCTGACCATCATTCAATTCTGCAACAGCTGCTTTATTAAAAACAAGCTTATTGTCTGAATTTTGCTTTTTCATTTTATGATATAGTAAACACTATTGTGTAAATGAAACTTGGAAGAAGGCTCCCACCATTTAAATCCTGTAATTGATTTTCGTTCAATTCGGTAACAACCGCTTTACTAAAAGCCAGTTTGTTATTTGGGTTTTGATTTTTCATTATATAATAGTTTTTAGGTTGTTAATTACATTAAGTCAAAGGTTACTTTCAGGCAGCAGCAGCCGGTACAGGTATCGCCTCCGCCGTCTATAGAGGTTCCTCCGTTAATATTGTTAAGTAAAAAGTCATTTAGTTCTGTAACAGCTGCTTTTTTAAAATACAGTTTGTTATCCAGGTTTATATTTTTCATGAGAATAATAATTAAAGTTTAACAATAGTTATTTTGGTTAATACCGGATTGCAGATACAACCCGAATTGGTATCGCCGTCGTCTTTTACTCCTCCGTTAACATTTCTTAACTGAT
>NZ_JBMDKA010000071.1:0-2080 GCF_057809475.1 Flavobacterium sp. FG19
GCTATGTTTCTATGTGTTTAAACCCTTATGCGCAGCAGTTTAATTTTTAACTTCCCTATTTTAATTCATGTAAAAACGTGTTTTTTGTAAGGTGTTGATGTTTAAGGGTTTGTTTTTAGATTATCTACGGATCTATGTTTGCTGCTAAAAGTGAAACGCCTTTTTTAAAGCATTGTGAACTATGTTTCTATGTGTTTAAATCCTTACGCACAGCACTTTACAGGTTGTAGTTTGTTTTGAATCAGAAAGATAATTTCTGCTGAATTTTATTTGTTAAATTTTTGATTTGCATTTACATTAAATAATGTAATTTCGGCCTTTATTAAGAAAAAAATTGAGTTTACGTTAAAAACATGGAAGAACCTGACATGATAAACAGGTGGTAACAAAAGTATCTTTATGAATTTAAAAAATTACTTATTTGCATTAGTAATCATTTTAGGATTTGCGTTCTGTAACAGCGAAACTTCCGACGAGGAAACTCCGGAAATTGTATATGCCGATGTAAAACCTACACAAACCAAATACAAAGCGTTTTACGGTTCAAAAGTAACTAAGGTTTCGGGTTCGGTTACATCCAAATCGGCCGAAACAATTTCAGGCGGTGAAACCAGACCAGTTTCGGTTATTTTTTATCCGAGAACGCAGACCATTTCATTTTCAAATATCTTTGATAATACAACGGTAGAATATCCGATAACGGCAATTATGGATGATGAGAATAATTTAACGTATAATTTTAAAACAAGCGAGACGACCTTTTTTAAATGTTATATTACCAAGCCGTCAGGTTCAAATCCCGGAAATGTAAAAATAACTTTTGACGGTGGTTATTATATGTTTGAACTTACTTCTTATGAAAAAAAGAATATTGCGCAGTTACTAAAATTTGAGTCCTATACTTCAGCAGATCATCCAGGCAGTAATTATACCATGCAATATGTTTATGCTGATACGACTTTATTTCAAACCATCCGCAGCCATTTTGATGTTAATACTCTGGAGCCTTTACTTACTGTTACAGATTACAACTACGATGATAATGGAAAACTGATGGGGAAAATCAGCAGAGATGGAAACGGCGGTGCTGTAAAAAGCAAAGTGGATTATGAATATGTGAATAATTTAATTGCTAAATCGACTGTTAGAAACGGCGAAGGAACTATAACGCAGGTTAATAAATACGAATTTGATGCGCAGGGCAGAATTGCGGACTGTTATTTTGGAAACAGCACCAGTACTTCATACAGTCTGATTTATCATTTTTCGTATGAAAAAAATAAGCTGCATACTATTTACACGAATTCAAAAGAAACCTTCAGAGATACAGAAGTTTCAACTTACGACAGCGATCGTAAGCCTTTTATAGTGCTTCAGGACCAGGTTTTAAACCCGTTTGTACATTTGGATATTTTTACCTCAGTCAGTACAGACAAGGACGGAGTGGTTACAGAATTCCCTGAAAATACTTATGAGTATTCTTCTGCCGGACTGCTTACAAAAGCATTAACCGCCAGCGAAACCGGGGGGGAACCAAGTGTAAGAATCAGAACGTATAAAGAAGAATAAAAAACAGATAAAGAACAGTTATTCAATAAGAAACGCCGGGCACAAGTCCGGCGTTTTTTATGCAATTAAAAAAACTTTGCCCCTTTGTACCTCTAAAAAAAACTAAAATAAACCGCTGCGCCTAAGGGTTTAAACACATAGAAACATAGATTAAATGCTGTAAAAAAGGCATTTCACTTTCATCAACAAACATAGCTCTATCGTTAAACTGAAAAATATCAGAACTATAGAGTAAGAAACAAAAAAAAGGACTGCAAGTCCGCCCTTCGACTTATAATAAAGTCAGAGAAAAAAAACTTTGCCCCTTTGTACCTCTGTGCCTTTGTATCTCTAAAAAAAACTAAAATTATAATCTGACGGCCTAAATAAACTGCTGCGTATAAGGAATTAAACACATAGAAACATAGATTAAAATGCTGTAAAAAAAGGCGTTTCACTTTCATTAATAAACATAGTTCTATCGTTAAACTGAAAAATATCAGAACTATAGAGTAAGAAACAAAAAAAAGGA
>NZ_JBMDKA010000072.1:0-1639 GCF_057809475.1 Flavobacterium sp. FG19
GTTCAGTCTCAGTGTTCAGTCTCAGTGTTCAGTCTCAGTGTTCAGTCTCAGTGTTTAGTCTCAATGTTCAGTCTCAGTGTTCAGTCTCAGTGTTCAGTCTCAGTGTTCAGTCTCAGTGTTCAGTGTTTAGTTTTCAGTCTCAGTTTTCAGTTTACAATCTACAATCTACAATCTACAATCTATAATCTACAATCTATAATCTACAATCTACAATCTACAATCTACAATCTATAATCTATAATCTATAATCTACAATCTACAATCTATAATCTACAATCTATAATCTACAATCTATAATCTATAATCTATATTCTACAATCAAAAAAACGTAAGTTTGTAATGTTAGAGATTAGAAAACTGGCAGCTCAGTTTCTCAGCATCTTTGAATATTAAAAAAATGAAAAACAACTTCGATCTTAGAACAGTAAATGTCATGCGTTATATAACGCCGCTTCGTGAAGGAGGTTCTTTACCGGCGCTGGCAGAAGCCGATGACGACTTTAAATATGTATTAAAATTCAGGGGAGCCGGACATGGTGTAAAAGCTCTTATTGCCGAACTGGTTGGCGGACAAATTGCAAAAGCTTTAAAATTACAGCTTCCGGAACTCGTTTTTGCCAATCTTGATGAAGCTTTTGGAAGAACCGAAGCCGATGAAGAAATTCAGGATTTATTACAAGGAAGTCAGGGCTTAAATCTGGCACTTCACTTTCTATCAGGTGCTATTACTTTTGATCCGGCTGTAACAACTGTTGATGCCAAATTAGCGTCGCAGATTGTCTGGCTGGATGCTTATATTACCAATGTCGACCGTACGTTTAAAAATACCAATATGCTGATCTGGCATAAGGAATTATGGCTCATTGACCATGGAGCCTGTTTGTATTTTCATCATTCCTGGAACAACTGGGAACAGCATGCCAAAAGTCCGTTTGCGTTGATAAAAGACCATGTTTTACTGTCTCAGGCTTCTCTTTTAAAAGAAGTCGATGCCGAGTTTAAAGCGATTTTGACTCCTGAGATTTTAGAAGAAATTGTAAATACAATTCCACTGGACTGGTTACAATGGGAAGATGCAGACGAAACGCCGGAAGGGCTGCGAAATGTGTACCTGCAGTTTTTAAAGACACGATTAGAGAATTCAGAAATATTTGTAAACCAGGCCCAAAATGCAAGATAATCACTTATACGAATATGCTGTGATTCGGCTTGTACCAAGAGTAGAGCGCGAAGAATTCCTGAATATCGGAATCATTTTATTCTGCAAAAAAGCGAAGTTTATAAAAGTACTTTTTCATCTCAATAAAGAAAAAATACAAGCCCTTTCTGCCGACTTTGATATTGAACAGTTAGAATGTAATATAACTTCATTAGTAAAAATTGCCAACGGGGCCAAAGATGGCGGACCCATTGCCGGGTTTGAAATTCCGGAGCGTTTTCGCTGGCTTACTGCCATTAGAAGTTCTGCTATCCAAACGTCAAGACCGCATCCTGGGCTGTGTCAGGATTTGGAAAAAACGGTTCAGCGTTTGTTTGAAGAGTTGGTGCTTTGAAAAAGGGGCAGAGGTTCAGAGAGACAAAGTGACAAAGGTTTTTTCACGCAGATTTTAATATGATTTAAGCCGATCTTGCAGATTTT
>NZ_JBMDKA010000073.1:0-1361 GCF_057809475.1 Flavobacterium sp. FG19
TGAACTGCCCCCAAAAAGTTAGACACTATTTGAGGGCATTTTTATGGAAAGAAAAATCAAGTACAGTTATGAATTCAAACTTCAATGTATAGAAGAAGTTTTGAAAAATAATCGTTCAATTCGTTCGGTTGCAAAAGAGAATAATTTTACTGAGAGTAATCTCAGAAAGTGGCTTAGCGTATATAAACATTATGGTAAGGCCGGGCTTTTACCTAAAACGAATCAATATTACAGCATTGATTTTAAACTGAAAGTATTAAAAAAAATTCAGGAGAAGTCTTTATCTTTGATTGAAGCCTGTTTTGTTTTTAATATACCAAGCGAATCTGTCATTACTCAATGGCGAACGAATTACCGAAAACATGGTCTTTCAGGCTTAAAAAACAAACCTAAAGGAAGATCTGCGCCAATGACTTTAAAAAGAGCAAAAAAGAAATCTAATAAACCTCTAACCAGAGAGGAAGAACTTTTACTTGAGATAGAATCATTAAGATGTGAGAATGCTCTTTTAAAAAAGTACAATGCCTTAGTTCAAGCCGAAGAAATCAAGAAAATAAAACGAAAGCCATAATGGAATTAAGGCATCAGTATGATTTAGGCATAATGCTCAATCATATGAATATGGCCAGAAGCAGTTATTATTACTACGAGAAAAAACATCAAATAAACGATAAATATAAAGATATTAAAAAACTCATTCAACATATTTATCATAAGCATAAAGGCAGGTTCGGATATAGACGTATTACATTAGAAATTAAAAACAAAGGGATTTTAATTAATCATAAAACAGTTTTGAGATTAATGAAATATCTAGGTTTAAAAAGTTTAATTAGGGTAAAAAAATATAAGTCATACCAAGGGCAGCAAGGTAAAATAGCACCCAATATATTGAATCGTAATTTTAAAACTGTAATGCCAAATGAAAAATGGGCTACAGATGTGACCGAATTTAATGTCTCGGGAAAGAAGTTGTATCTGTCTCCCATAATTGATTTGTTTAATGGAGAAATTATTAGCTATGATTTATCTGAAAAACCAAACTTTAACCAAATTACATCAATGCTTAAGAAGTCTTTTGAAAAAATACCTGATCAAACTAATTTAATACTACACTCAGATCAAGGGTGGCAATATCAGATGAAACAATATCAATATTTATTAAAACAAAAAGGAATTAAACAAAGTATGTCAAGAAAAGGAAATTGTCTTGACAACGCTATAATAGAAAATTTCTTTGGCATAATAAAATCAGAACTTTTTTATCTTAAGAAATACACTTCTATTAATCAATTAAAAGAAGAAATAGTTGAATATATAAACTACTATAATAACGATAGAATAAAACTTAATCTAAAAGG
>NZ_JBMDKA010000074.1:0-1339 GCF_057809475.1 Flavobacterium sp. FG19
GACACTATCCTAAAAAGTGTGTAAGTTTAAAATAACGGGGTTTGACTTTTTAATTAAAGTTGAACCCTTTTTTCAAATATAGTTAAGAACTGATTTAGTATTAATCCCCAATTATGTATTGGCATTGTCCATTTTTTAGTAGCTTCTCTTAAAGCCAAATATACAGATTTTAAGACGGCTTCGTCTGTAGGGAAAGACAATTTATTTTTGGTGTATTTTCTAATCTTTCCATTTAGATTTTCGATTAGATTTGTAGTGTAAATGATTTTTCTGATTTCTAAAGGAAAGTCGAAAAAGACAGTGAGCTCTTCCCAGTTTTCCTGCCATGATTTTACAGCGTAAGGGTATTTCTGATTCCATTTAGAAGCAAAATCTTCAAGAGCAGCTTTAGCAGCATCTTTTGTCGGGGCATCATAAATTAGCTTCATATCTTTAGAAAATTCTTTCTTATCTTTCCAGACTACATAACGAGCGGAGTTTCGTATTTGATGCACTACACAGATTTGGGTTTGTGATTCTGGAAATACATTTTTAATGGTTTGAGTAAAGCCATTTAAGTTATCTGTAGCCGTAATTAATATATCTTCAATACCTCTGGCTTTCAAATCTGTTAAAACCCCTAACCAAAAGCTGGCGCTTTCATTCTTACCCAGCCACATTCCTAAAACTTCTTTCTTGCCTTCTCTGTTCAAGCCAACAGCAAGATAAATAGTTTTGTTAATCACTTTTGAGTTCTCTCGAACCTTAAAGACAATTCCATCCATCCAGACTATCAAATAAACAGCATCTAACGGACGGTTTTGCCAAGCTGTAATATCATTAGAAACCGACTCTGTAATTCTTGAAATAGTGGATGTAGAAACATCAAAGTTATAAACTTCTTTAATTTGTTCTTCGATATCACTAACACTCATACCTTTGGCATAAAGAGAAATAATCACATTCTCCAGGCCATCGACAATACTTTGGCGTTTTGGAACAATAATGGGGTTAAATGAGGCTTCTCTATCTCTGGGAATTTGAATCTGAGATTCTCCAAATGAGGTTTTTATTTTTTTATTAGAAAAACCATTTCGAGCATTGGAAGAAGCAGATTTTTCATGTTTATCATAACCCAAGTGAGAATCTAATTCGCCATTTAGAATGGCTTCTAATCCTCTTTTTTGAAGTTCAGCAAGAAAACCATTTAGGTCTTCACCTGTTTTGAATTGTTTTAAAAATTCAGTGGATAATAAATCTTCTTTTTTCATAAGACTGTGTAAAATTTAAAATTAAACAAAAAAAAATGAGGTATTAAAACCCCATTATTTTTTACTTACACAGTTAGTGAGACACTACC
>NZ_JBMDKA010000076.1:0-1076 GCF_057809475.1 Flavobacterium sp. FG19
GCTTCTCCTATGTTTGCCAAGTCAATTTACAAATATCTATAAAATGTAAATTTGGCATAATAAAGTGAAAAAGAATGAGAGTAGATTCGCTTGTAAATAGTTCACAGAAACATATTCTTTCGGAGAAATTACCTCATTTTTTTTTATCTTTTAGAGTCTGAACAGAATGTAAGGAATTATGCAGGTCATGATATCCAGAATATCCAGTCAGGAGAAAAGACGAAGGAAGATTCATCACTTTATAGTTAAACTAAAAAAGCAAAGATGAGTAAAGCAGTAAAACAAGTAGCAGGAATTGATGTGGCACAAAAAGAACTCGTGGTCACTTTAGGACGCCTTTTGGATGATTTTTCAATAGAATTATTTGCTTTTAAGGTATTTAAGAACAGTGATTCGGGTTTTAAGTCTCTGGTTGAGTGGACAAAAAAAATAACTGGTAACGACACAGGCGTTCATTATGTAATGGAGGCCACAGGTGTATATCATCAAAAGGCTGCTTATTATTTGTCTGACAATCAATACAAAGTAAGTATAGTGCTTCCCAATAAAATCAGCAATTATATACGAACTTTGGAATTAAAGACTATTACAGATAAAAGCTGTTCGCAGGCAATAGCGCAGTTTGGGCTGGAGAGAAAATTGGATGTGTGGTGCAGGCCAAAGGCTGTTTATAAAGAATTACAGCAGTTCATCCGTGAAAGAGACCAGATTGTCCAAGAAAGAAGTATTATTAAAAATCAAATACACGCTGAAAGTACTGAAGCAGAACCTAATCAAAAAAGCATGGACCGGATGCAGGCAAGAATAAGGTTTTTAAATTCACAGGAAAAAGAAATCAAGCAGGACATTGCAGAGATAATAAATATAAATCCTGATCTAAAACAGCTTGTAGATAGAATTATTTCCATACCAGGAGTTGGAGAACTCACAGCTGTAACAGTTTTAGCAGAAACAAATGGTTTTGAGCTTATTAGAAACAAATCACAATTATCAAGTTATGCAGGACTTGATGTAAAAGAAAAACAATCGGGAACATCAGTAAAAGGAAAACCTAAAATATCAAAAAAGGGAAATAG
>NZ_JBMDKA010000077.1:0-941 GCF_057809475.1 Flavobacterium sp. FG19
TTGTAACTGATACGAATATTGCCCAGATGATCTTTATACTGGTATACATATTTATAAGAACTTCCGTTAGTTTCTGCATACCCTTCGGCTGTTGGGAAAAACTTCAGAGCCGGTGTACAGGTCTCACAGTCTGTTTTATACTGAAAACCGTTTAGATAATCAGTCGTGATAACAGGTTTGCTGGTTTCGTTTACAATTTTCTGCAGTTTCTGGCCTGCAGCATTGTAAAGATACACAATATTGCCTGCAGCTGCGAAAGTTATTTTAGTGGGTAAGTTTAAATGGTTGTAAGTAATGGCGGTGATGTTTTTATTGTTATCAGAAATCATGTTTCCATTAACATCATAGGTATAATCGTTAACGGTATTGGCCGCACTTTCCACAAAACCTCCGGCTTTATAAGCAGCAGGTGCCGTATCTACCACTTTGGCAAGCTGGTTGCTGTTATTGCTGTTAAGATAGGTATAAGCCAGCTTGTCGATCTGGTTTAGAGCTGTGTCATTGTTTCCGTTACGGATAACAGACATGATATTCCCGTTTTTATCATAGGTCAGGCTCTCATCATAATAATTGGTAACAGCAGCTCCTTTTTTATAAACAGCGGCTTTTAAACGGTTTAAGTTATCGTAAGTATATCCGTAAGCCCTTATCACCCCGTTATCAGAATCTGAAGCCCAGTGCGTCTCCGAGATATTCCCGTTATAGAGCGCTTTTCCTCCGGTTACAGTGGGTGTACTGCTATACTGGAGTTTAAAAGCAAAGAGATCTTTTGGATCTCCTGTTTTAGCCAGGGCAGCAATATCATTAATCGTGGTAAGCCATCCGCGGATATTGTAATTGTAATGAATGTTCTGCAGGGGAACAGCTGCTGTGTTTCCTGTTTTTTTAGAAATAAGCTGTCCCAGTTCATCATAGGTATTCTCGGCCATCAGTTCCACAGT
>NZ_JBMDKA010000078.1:0-757 GCF_057809475.1 Flavobacterium sp. FG19
ATCCTTTTGGATCTGGTGTTGAAGCCGTCAGCGTTACATCTGATGGATTCAATGGTAGTCCGTTTTTAGTATCATTATCAAATACATTTACTCCTAAGTTTTGAGCAGTGTTGCCTGCTGTAACTGATGGAATAACATCTGCATTGGCGATTAATCCATTCTCCACTACCACTGTAGCGGTCGCTGTTTTACAGTTTGTCGGCGATGCACCTTCTTCGCAGATGGTGTAAGTAATCGTATACGTTCCCGAAGCAGTGTTTGCTGCAAGGGTTAATTCTCCGTCGGCATCAATGCTTAGCGGACCTGTGGTAACTGGTGTTACATTGGTGTTCGCTGCTGTGACCGCTGAGCCGTTTAAGGTATCATTAGCCGTTACATTGCCAACATTTACCGCTGTAGAACCTGAGGTCTGAGCCGGGTAAGTGTTGTCTGCATTGGCGATTAATCCATTCTCCACCACTACTGTAGCCGTAGCTGTTTTACAGTTTGTCGGTGATGCACCTTCTTCGCAGATGGTGTAGGTAATCGTATACGTTCCCGAAGCAGTGTCTGCAGCAAGGGTTAGTTCTCCATCGGCATCAATGCTTAATGGACCTGTGGTAACTGGTGTTACATTGGTGTTCGCTGCTGTGACCGCTGAGCCGTTTAAGGTATCATTAGCCGTTACATTGCCAACATTTACCGCTGTAGAACCTGAGGTCTGAGCCGGGTAAGTGTTGTCTGCATTGGCGATTAATCCATTCTCCACCACTACTGT
>NZ_JBMDKA010000079.1:0-686 GCF_057809475.1 Flavobacterium sp. FG19
GCTCCCTGGGTATTTTTAAAGTTCAGCCATATACGGTTTCTTTCAAGGGTACTGCTTTTGGATGTTTTAAAGAACTGACTGTTATTGCCATTTCTCATACTGTTGGTAAACACCACATTGTTTCCTGAAGGTGATCTGAAAAAGAATCCCTGTCCGGCAGCAATATGGCCATTCATAACAGCAGCTCCTTCGTGGGTAACCACACCTCCGGCCAGACTGTATACCGCATAATCGGCAACATCATAGTTGTATTTTTCACTTCCGTCATTTCCTTCATCAGGAGGTGAACTGTGTGTCCAGAAATACAAAGCACCCACATCTGAATGATCGATAAGTTCATCAGCACTGATAGCAGACGGATATGGATTTCCGGCTAAGTACCATTTTGATACCGTTGGGGTTATCGTAATATTTCCATTATTGGGTATTCCTGTAAAAGAGGCACTATAAACAGCTTTGCTTACATATCCCTGAGGCCCTCTGATAATATATCCATTGCCTGGCTGCATGGGTAAAATTCCGTTATAACTCAATACCCATTTTGCGGTTGGATCATAGCTGTAATATTTATCTGCCAGTGTAGTTGGTGATACATCATGAAGGGTAACACCTGATGCTACCGGTGATGACCAATAAGTATAATCATAACGGTCTATTGAGGCTGTATTACGGTTGTAAGTAATATT
>NZ_JBMDKA010000008.1:0-226452 GCF_057809475.1 Flavobacterium sp. FG19
GCTCATTATTATCAAATTTAATTATAAATTCGTCTAAACTTTTGGGTGCAGTCTATTCTGAGGCGTTTTTAACAAATTAAAATTCTGGTAATTAAGCTTTCGCTTTTCTTTTCACTGTACAGCCAATTTCTTTGGTTTGCGTTACAGCTGGTTTCTGACCGCTTTTTAAAGAGGCAATTACATCTTCGGCGTATTTTACTTTGTCGGCTTTATTTCCTTCCGGATCGTTGTCGATAGCGCCTACATATTCTACTACGTTTCCTTTTGAAGTCTTAGAAATAATGAAAACATGTGGTGTACGTTTTGCTCCGTATTCGTCAGTGATTTTTTGTCCAGGATCAAATAAATACGGGAAAGGATATTTTTTTTCTTTTGCCAGATCCTGCATTTTGCCAAAAGTATCCGCTGTGGAAGCTTCAGGATCGTTTGGATTAATAGCAATTACCGGATATCCCTGTGGCTTGAATTTTTTATCTAAATCAATGATTCTCTGCTCATAACCTACAGCGTATGGGCAGGTATTGCACGTAAACACCACAATATATCCTTTGGCATCTTTAAAAGTCCCCAAAGAAACTTCTTTATTGTCTACATTTTTCAGTTTAAAATCCGGTGCTGTATCACCCGCTTTAAGTGTTGTTCCGGTTTGTGCCTGAGCTAAAAAGGCAGAAAATGCCAATGTCAGTAATAAGATTATTTTTTTCATGGTTTACAGTTTTTTATATTCAGTTAATAATTGTTCGTAGGTAAATTCGCTTTCTACAAATTTTCGTTTGTCTCCTTTGATGAAAAGTGTTGCCGGAATACTTCCTGACCAGCTGGGATCGATTCGGTCAATAAATTCCTGCGGACTGCTTTCGTTTAAAAGAAATACTTCGTTTTTCAGATTTTTTCTTTTTACAAACGGAATAACATTCGACTCTAATTTGGATTTAAAATCAAGACTCACTAATAATACAGCCAATTTCTCTGATTTATGCTCAGCACTTAATTTTTCAAAATGAGGTAATTCTTTTATACACGGTGCACACCATGTTGCCCAGAAATTAACGACATAAGTACTGTCTTTTCCGTTTTTGATTCTCTCATTCAACTGATCGATGTTCATCAGTTTAACCTTCTGACTGTATGCTGAAACGGAAAAAATAATGAATAGAAATATATAGAGAACTGATTTGATTTTCATAAAAAACGCTTTAGAATTAATTTGAGCCTTACAAATATAAACTAATGCAATCTTACTTTTTGTTAATGAAAATTTAATGAGTCTTTTTTTGAGATGCTAAGGGACTAAGACTCTAAGTTGCTAAGATATATGAATCGTTCCTACGGAACTTTATGATCTTTGTCTATATTTTTCAACGTATTGATCCCGATAGCTATCGGGAGCTGCTACAAAATGGAACATTCCTGCGGAATTCCAGATTTTGTTTAACTAGTTTCTAATCCGCAATAAACATTTGAAAAATCTTTTTTGGCCAGATCACTTTTGTGAATGACAAAATAAATTTCTCCCGCATCCCAAAAACAAAAGCCCGGATTATTATCACTGCTTACACGCAGTAATACCATCCATTCCTCTGGTTTTCCTTTCAGGGTATTTACCGCTTCTATTTCAGGAGAATCGTGTTGTTTAAAAACATAACTATTAATTCCGTGAGAAGATTTTGCTTCAAACGGTAAAAGTGCTTGCTGTAAAGCCTCAGTTTCATCGTATTTCTCTTCTAATTCCTTCAATTCAGGTGCAATGTCTTTATAGTAATGCTCATCATTATAAAATGACGGAAGGCTTACACATTTTGCCGAATTGGTCTTAAATGGCTGGTAAATGCCCGATTCATCATAAATAAACTCTTCATCAATATCCAATTCTTTTGCTGATTTTAGACGATCCGTTTCTCCTTCATAATAAATGACTTTCGGAACAAAATTCTGCTGATCTTCAATAAAAAAATAAAGCATTCCTGTTCGAGGCAGATAATCTTGTAAACTAGCGATAGAGGCACAATTAATCTGAGCAATGAATTGATAACCTTTTATTTCCTCACCGCTTGTTACTACAGGATAATCTATATTTACAGGTAAATCCGGAAGTCCACCTATTCTATTATTCCCTAATTCATCATACAAATCCGGAATTGTAGTGACTAAATTTACTGAATGCCGAGCCATTTTAGAAAGTCCATTTTCATATTCCTGAAAATCATTTTCTTTAATAACTTTTTGGAGGTTTGAATTTAAATCCGAATCGTTTCGGGCATAAAACAATTCATCATCATAAGCTATTACTCCATTATTATCGGCACCTTTATAAGTGTAATCGAGTAATGTCATTTTTTTCTCCAGTTCTAAATCAAGCTCCGGGATATTTTCAAGTCCTGCAGGAAGCGATTTAAGGGGATTATTTTTAATATGGAGCTTTCTGAGATTCTTTAATTGGGTATATGAATTTGGAATATCCGTAAGTTGATTTCCCTCTAAATGTAAAACCTCCAAATGATCAGGGATTAACTTAGGAGCAGATCCTAAATTGTTATTTTCAAGATAACAAAATTTAAGCTTTGAAAGATACTGCAAGGTATAAGGATGAATTCCTTCCACTTTACTTCCTGTCAGCAATAGAAATTCTAATTCACGAAGATCTCCTATCCATTCCGGGAATCTCGTAATGGCTGAAATACCCCAAAGATGAAAACTTTTTAAATTTTTAAAATGCTTAATTGATGACGGTATTTCAGTAAAAATTTCAGCTTCTTTACTATTATTTGAAAACTGAATTGAAAGGGTTTCCAAATTAACCAAAGAATGAAGTTCTTCTCTCAATTCAACAGGATCCGGATCCTTTAACTTTAGCTGACGGACAATTTTTGGTGATGTCTTTTCCAGTTCTTTTACGATTGTAAAATCATACTTTTCCCATTCTAATTCCTGTACTGCTATTTTTTTAGCTATGCTTATTTTATATCTTTTAGGTTCCCATTTATCTTCCAGATAACCATTTATTCCTATCCATCCTTCTTTTAAAGTGACATTGCCCGAAAAGGCCAGCGAATATTGAAAACCCCGATCCCATAAATAATGATTGTAACTTTCGTCTCTCCCTTTCTCAAACGGAATAATCCCTGTAGGTACACCTTGGTTATAGATTTGGCTAAGAGAAAAATTTAAAGCTGCAGCTCCGTTATAAGAATCTATTATGTAACCGTGTTTTTTCTCATCAAATTCAGGAATAATTGCTTCCAGATTAACGTACAGAGTTCCATTTACAGAAGAACTGCACTCTGGTAAAAACTGCAATTCAATATCATCTATAATCCAATATTCTTTATCGTCTGACGGAATAGAGAATTCTTCTATAACAGGACGAATGCTGTTTTCCTCTGATTGTTCTTCTTCATTAAAATTATGTTCTGACTTTCTATGATAATAAAAATCCAGTAAAAATTTAGGCAGTTTGTCTATTGCTTCCTGAGGATTTCCAAAGTACTCAAGGCTTTGCCAAATAGCTTCAAATAATGGTTCATAGAAACTTCTTTGTTCTATTTTACAATCGCCTTTAAAAATATAGCAAAAATGATCACTTATCTGAACAATAGCCAGATAATAGAAAATATCCTCTTTTGATTTGATCAATCGAATATTCGAACTATGACCTGCTACCTGAATTTCCTTTTCTTCTATCAGCTCAATTTCCTCGTCTGCTAGTTTATTAGATTGCCAAAAGCGCAAAACAATATTCTCCCCATCAAATTCATTAAAAAATTCTACAGGAATAAGAGTTGTAGTTGCATAGGATAAATAATCATCATTGGGTAGTTCGTGCGCTGCGCGAATGCTTTCCCAAACCACCTGCATATCGGTGTAAACAGAAGGTATTAAAAGAGAAAATGTATCGGTTTCAAATTTTTGATTGTTCGTGTTGCTTTCCATAAAAAGAGTATTTGGCTTATAGTATTAGTATTTGAAATCAGTTATTTCGGTGTAATCAGAAGTTTATTTAATTCTTTAACATTTTCTATATAACGTGGATATGCCGCTATATTCCGCACGCTATGATTTTGATTATTGGTTATGCCAATTCCTTCTGTTTCTGAAAATCCGGATTCCATAATTAAACCATTTAAAATACAATCGGCTATATATTCAGAATGTGTTTCGAATTTTGGAATTGATTCAAGGTGTTTGGAAATAAGCGGTTTTAGAATAACTCTTTGATCTTCTTTAATTCCCGTCATAGGCAGAAAAAGAAGAAATAAATCCGGGTATTTTTCAAAAGCTAATAATTCTTCTAAAGTAAAAAACCACGCCTCAAAATGTCCGCCCAGATTTCCAATATAAATATCATTCAGAAAAAAATTGATTTCATATTCCTGAAATTCAATCGCGTAATTTAAATTATCATTCAGTTTTTCTGCAATGTATCTAGGATTTTCTTCTATATCTTCTTCATTCAAAAATGATCTCTCCCATTCATACGCTTTGGTTTCATCTGTCTCTACTACTTCCAGAACCTCATCGATGTTTATTTCTTTTTCATGATCGCAACCTCTTGACCAGCAGAAATAAAATTGCCAGAAAAAAGTGTTTTGTTTAATCTCTTCTATTGCTATCTGTCTATTCATCATTACAAATTATCTTGCGGTGTCCACATTCTAAAAAACTTAAACATTTTAGAATATTCATCCCTGGGTACAAAAGCGATACAAACTTCCTTGTTTTCTAATGAAGATTCTGTCAATACAATGTTTTCTGATTCCTTTTTTGCATTTTCAAATTCCTTCTCAGAAACTACACATACCACTTTTTTAAATATTCCGTTGATCCATTTTTGCATATTCTCATTGTGTTCAAACTTCCTAAAACAAGCCAAAGAAGCATGTGCAGTTATTACAGGAACCAATTTATCCGGAGTATCCTGTTTAATTAAAATATACATTTTCATATCGCTTCTTTTTATGCTTCAACTTTAAACGGATAAGTAAAATCAGCGTAGTAATCCTGTTTCTCAACAGTTGGCTTTAGAACAAACTCAAATGTAGGTTCCATTTCTTCTATTTGTTTTATTTCTCCTGAAACTGTTTTGATTTCGATTTGCTGTCTGGTTAATCCTGCCAATATAGTTACGGAATACCAGCCGTTTGGCAGTTCGATTACAGCATGTTTATATTTCTTTAATGTTTCCAGTTTCGATTCTGTAAAATCTCTTAAATAGGGAATTGTATAAAGATAAATTTTTCCGTTAACTACCTTTAAACAATACCCATCACGCTGATGCTGTACTTCATTTCGTGATTTTAGTAACTCCGGAATATCTTCTGATAAGTTAAAATAAACCGTATAAGGATAATTTTCAACTCCTATCATGGGTATGATTACTCCTTCTTCTACAACTTGATCACCAGTTTCTTCTGTGGTAAATTCCGTAAGAAGGTCATCGGGTAAGTTATTTTCAATTTTGTATTGAAGCAGATAATCCGGATCTCCCAGAATAAAATAATCCATCAGATCATTTAGTACTTCATCAAATTTATATACTGACATCTTATTAAAGTTTTGTTCTTTTTCCCATATAATAGCTATACTCTTTATCAAAAGCATATCCTCTTTCGTCAATCACTTTAAAGTGAAAATCATTCAGACTTTTCGATTTTATTACTTTTACGTCATTACTGATTGTTCTAATGAAATAAGCATATTTACGGTCTTTAGCATAAAAAGCATTATCGCATTCCAAATAATACGTTCCGTCTAAACAGCCGTCCAGAATTTTAAATGTTTGTCTGTCTGCCTCCGGAATTATTTCTCCTTTAAAAAAAACATGATTTTTATCCATTGCCAAATTTTGAATTAAATCCGGATACGGAATTGTAAAGGAATTCAAATCTACATTTTGAATTCGTTTTACATCTCCAAAATACAATTGATTTTCAACCTGAATATGATAATCATTGAGATGTTTTGCTTTACTCAGATCAAAAGGCATTTTATCATCATGGCGAAAATAATTTCCGTTTGAAAAAGTATATCCTTTTTGAATATCAATCACTTTGAAATCCTCTGGTTTCGCATCTTCTAAAATAGAGAAACTCGTAAAAGCACTTTCTATATAAATATGATTTTTATCTTCAAAATAAACTGTTGAAGCAAAACCATCATGGTCAAATTCTGCATTTGTTGCTTTAATTTTGAATGTTTCGAAATCTATAACCTTATAATACTTTTTAAACACTTCACTTTCATAGCGAAGAATAAATTTATTGTCGATGATTTTATAACCGTGTCCTAAATCTTTAACCATTTTAAATTTCTTTTATTGCCATTTGATAATTTCCAGTTCGTTTGAATCTTTGGGTCTATGCAGATATATTAAATGGGCTACTGGCATAGCAGTTTTGGATGATTTTGAAATTAAGGGAGAATAACCAAAACCGAGCATGTCTTTGCATACTAAAGTCACAATTCTGCCATTTCCATAAAACTCCATTTGGGCATTCTGACAAGGATAAATAAAATTTCGTTCCTCTTTTGGATATGCAGACATCACATTTGCTAAATTTTCTTCAAAATCTGATCCCATCCAAGGTCTAGATAATGCTTCCTCATGAATAGTATTTTTTATTAAATTTGAAAAAGCCCGCTGATCTTTGGTAACTAAAACATTTTTGAAATTCTCATAAAAAGCATCAACCTGCTTTCTTAAATCAGGATCATTTCTTAAATCTTTGCTTTCTTGCCAACCTTGTGTTTTCCAGCTGATATCTTTATCCGTTACATTAAAAGACGTTTTAAACTCCACATAAGGAGCATTCTTTTCTATTACTGGAGTTTCAAAAGTCAAAATTTCCCATTCGGTTTGTATTCCCTTTTCTTTTGCTTCTGCTAAATCCAGTATCGATAATGGTTCTTTATTTTTCTTTACCGTTATCTTTACTTTAGCCGATTTACTTATTAGATCTTCAAAAGAATCTTCTGTTTTCTTTTGTGGATAAATCCTAATTATAACATCCTGATTTCCTGATTTTAAAATATATCTATTAACATCTTTCTTCGAAGAAAACCCACCGCCTAAACCAAAAAAAATCGTTACAGGTACATCATTAACCAGTATCTCGTAAGAACAGTCCTGATGTTCGTATTTTAAAGTAAATAACATTCCTTTTTCAGTTGTGATTGGCTGTTTCTTATTTTCCTGAGCATATAACTTAATGCCTGAAACAAACAACAAGAACCCAATTATCAAATATTGTTTTTTCATTTTTATTTTATGATTGTCCCCAGTGAAATTCACAATTACTGAAATTCAGATTCTTCAAATCGTTTTTATCAATTAAAACGCTGAAAACACCTTCGTCATTAAAACCGTTTTCTCCTATCTGGAAAAGCACTATTTTATCAGAATTCACTACTTCGACTATTTCTTCTTCCTGCCATTGACAATGTGTGAAAATTCCAAATATTTTAGAAGTTTCGCTTCCTGCAAAATAATCCCATAATACACCTTCAGCATTGGTGTACTCTTCTTCATCCTCATATTCAGGCTCACGGTAACGACTTGATAATTTTTCGGTATTAGCAAAAGCTTCTTTGATTAATACACCTTCAAAAAAATTATCATCGTGATCTTTTACCACTCTCTCCAATTCGCTGTTATCAATATCAGCATAAGCTACAAGTCCTTTGTCTTCTATAATATCCGCAAAAAAGAACAAATGTCCCGTTTTAGGCAGCAACCCCGATTTATCATGCGGTGCAATCTGTTTTAAGTCCAACTGACCTGCAAAACGCAAATCATCCTCCGGATATGGAAAACCTTTTGGAAGATCTGCAATTGGTCCTCCATAACGGGAATGTCCCAGCGGAATGTCTATTGTACTGGCTTTTACCAATAATCCATCTTCAAGTAAAATAGCTGCAACTTCTACACTGTCTCCATAATAATGTTTTGTTGCCGGACGTAATTCTATGATGTCAAATGTTTCGTTTTTCATTTTTAATGTTATTTAAATATATTTCTTTTATTTCACCAACAGGTTCACTATTATTATCTGTTCACAGAAAAGAAAGACGTATGTCGGTTTTTGTTTTTTTTATAATAAAACGTATCTTTTTTTGTTACCGACGAGATGTTCCTAATGGAACATTTTTTCATCCGTTATATTCTTTTTTTTGCTACCGACGAGATGTTCCTAACGGAACATTTTTTCATCCGGTATATTCTTTTTTTTGCTGCCGACGAGATGTTCCTAACGGAACATTTTTACATCCGTTATATTCTTTTTTTGCTGCCGACGAGATGTTTCTAACGGAACATCTTTACATCCGCTATATTCTTTTGCTGCCGACGAGATGTTTCTAACGGAACATTTTTCTATCCGTTATATTCTTTTTTTTTGCTACCGACGAGATGTTCCTAATGGAACATTTTTACATATGTGATATTTTTTTTGCTGTCTACAAGATGTTTCTAACGGAACATTTTTACATGTGTCATATTTTTTTTACTACCGACGAGATGTTTCTAACGGAACATTTCTATCCGTTATATTATTTTTTTGCTGCCGACGAGATGTTTCTAACGGAACATTTCTATCCGTTACATTATTTTTTTGCTGTCGACGAGATGTTCCTAACGGAACATTTTTTCATCCGGTATATTCTTTTTTTGCTGCCGACGAGATGTTCCTGACGGAACATTGTTTTTAATATGTTTTCTTCTTTTTCATTTTCCTCCAATAGAATGTTCCGTTAGGAACATCTGGTCGGTAGTAGCAAAATCATATCACATCAGGAATATCGTCCCATAGGGACGTTTGGAAACATCAGTTATTACTCAATTGGTTCTTTAAAAATATATTTCTCATCATATTCCACTTCAAATGCTTTTAAAAACTTTTGGTATTCATCTTGAAATGTTTCTTTTTTATGATGTTCTTCCTGATTCTCGATATAACGAATAACATTCGGAACCTGACTTCTCGAATAGGAAAAAGCACCATACCCCTCCTGCCAGGCAAATTGGTATGAAAATTTTTGTTCCTTAATCCATTTACTCGTCTCCGTTTTTACATTCTGAATAAGCGAAGAAATCGATTGTGAAGGCCGCAATCCTATAAAAATATGAATATGATCCGGCATGCTGTTTATGCATAACACCTTATGCTCATTTGCCTGAATAATTCCGGTTATATACTGATGCAGTCTTTCTTTCCATTCTTTAGCAATTAATCCTTTTCTGTATTTTACTGCAAAAACAAATTGGATATGCAATTGTGTATATGTATTTGCCATTTTGTTTGTTTTAATCAATTTAACCTGTTATAGGTGCCAGCCAAATGTTTCTAACCGAACATTTTTTTATTATACATTTTTAAATTTCAAAAGGATGCTTTTCCAATAAAAGCCCACTAATTTCTTCTAATCTTTGTTTGTATTCTGTTTTTATTTCTTCGCTGATTTCATCTTCTGTTTCGTAGATTTCATCCAATTGTTTATTGAGGTAAGCGAACTGAAGCCATTTCTCAAAATTCAGTCCTAAATCAGTAAAGTTTTGAGCACTCATTTCTTCCTGATTGTGATCGTAGAAATAAACCTTGTTTTCATTATCAAACAACCAAAAATCGCCTTGTCCGTTTTGAGCAAAAAACCAGAAGTTATTTATTGCCTCTTTTGTATTTTCAGACCAATAATCGGGATTTGAGAACTCTTTTGTTTCATTGAAAGATTCAACACTGTCAAACAAAATACATTCCGATGAAATTTCAACGGTTTTGATCTGAGTAACAATATCTTTATATAATGCAGCAAAAGGAAAAGAAACCGATTTTGGAAAGTTTCTAATTGATTGTTTATTTGATAGAAGATCGTCTTTAATATAATTCACAGCAAATACCTTCAGCATATTTTATCTTATTACTTGTAATTTTTCAAACAATAGTTTTTCAGGATTATTTAATTCTTTTACGATTTTCGAAAAACCTTTACTCTGACCAAAAGTGGTGTACATAACACTTTCCCAGCAGTAATCTGCCATTTCCTGTGCTTGATTACCGCTATCTGCATACTCTTTTAAATCTTCCTGCGTAAAATAATAAGCAATGAAATTTTCTTTACTGTCCAATAATAATTTCAGGTTTTCTTCTGTAGTGAAATGCGCAATAAAACCTTTGTTATGCGGATGCTCCTGCAGAGACAAAATGGCATTGACATATACTTTTATTGATTTTTCGTTTACGCCAAATTTTTCCAAAAAAGCAGGAGTAAATTTAGCCTGAAGTGATTGATGTTCCTCATCTACAGTACGGTAATACTCTGTCAGCGTATCAAAATATTTTTCGTCCTGTAACCCTAAAGCCAAAACAGCAAAGGTTGAAGGCATCGCACAATTTTCATTTTCAAGATTATTATACCATTCATATTTGTGCTTAGATAAGGCAATATATTCCAAAATCTGAGAATGCAGTTTTGGATATTTTACTGCTCCTGCAAACAGATAATGCTGACCGCATTTTGGAAGCCCTTTTACCGGAAGCAGTTCTTTATTTTTTGATGAAAAAGCAATTTCGTAACTTTTAGGAAAATCAGTCTGAAGCAATTTATTGACAAACGTTAAGGCTTTACCGTAACTTTCTTCATTATCATTTACGAGTTTCAGGTTTATAGTCGCAAAAACATCATTGGCTTTCGCAGTTAAATCAGGATCTTTGTAGTCGGTTACTTCTTTTGGAAGTTTTCCGGTTCCCTTTTTCTTAAGCTCTTCTACTTCGTCTGAACCTAATTGGGTTACAATATCAAAATATTCGTTTGCTGTAACAGTCGCATAACTGGGACCATATTTAATATGCGATACAGCCAGATAACATAAAAAACTTAAAAGTTCCTGTTCATTTTCAGTTAAGGTACGTTGGGGAAGTTTATCTTCTGTTTTAGGTATAAAAATCTTGTATTTCCCTTTTTTAACAAGTTCGAATGTCTTAAAAACCAAATCTTCGGTTTCTATTCCAACTGTATAACGGTAACTGTCAAATCCGGTTTGTTTTCGCAATTTTTCAATAAAGGCAATGTACTGCTCTTTTGAAAAAGGTCTGGTTTTAAAATAATATTCAATAATGACATCCAGCAGGAACTTTTCTCCGGAATCTAACATATAAGGCTGCGGATAGTCTTTGTCTATTTTTACGGTTCCGTTTTCTATCGCTTCAATGAATCTTTCCAAAAGGGATTCATTACCTTCTATTTTTACTAAATAACGTAATTCTCTCATTTTTATTCGTTTTCTTCGTCCTCATAATCTTCATCATCGTATGACAGATACGACCAGTCAATATCAATAATACCCAGAATAGCATCAAAACGCTGCTGATCACTGCTTCCTATAAAAGCGGCCGTACCGTTATTATCTTTATCAAAAGACAAACTGATTACATCAAAAAAATCATCAGTATACACTTTCTGATTGTCCCTGCTGATTTCGGGTACAAAAGTCCAGTTTTCTTCAACTTGTTTTACTATTTCAGCATCAATTTCACCAATATAGTTTCCATTATATTGTAAACCGCCCAAAGTTCCGTTGTAAACAGCTATAAATAAGAAAAAGTCTTCTGTGGTCTGTGTTTCCATTTCCCATTCCGATCTTTCGATCGTATCATAATTTCCGTAAACAGGCGGATTTTCTAATTTTAAATCTTCTTTTTTAATTCCCCAGATGGCGACATTCTGATTTTCTTCATAAATAATCAGAAAATCGTCTTCAGAAAATCCTATTTCGCTTTCAGGTTTAAGCAATCGATTATAGGAATAATTAAGGTTTTCTTCTTTTCCCAATTCCAGATAATATTCTTTTAGCTGTGCAGGAATTGTTGTTTCCAAATCTTTTTCAAGTTCCAGTATTTCAGCTTCAGAAAATCCATAGTTTTCTTTTTCAGAAAGGCCGTAAAGACGTTTTATTTTTTGAATGTAATTCATTTAAATGCTATTTTTTAGAAGATTAATACCTCCATTTCCGAACTATATTTTCTCCAAGTAAACCCATGACTATTTCTTCTGTCCAGTTTTCAGCTTCTTTATCTTCTGATAAATCTGCCTGAGCAAAAATCAGACAGCCTTTAAGATATTCATCGACAGTGGTAAACATTTTGGTCAGATAAGGTTTACTGTCGTGGTCGTAGTAATAAATTTCTTTTGTTTCGCTGTGAAAACAGAACATATTTCCGTTTCCCAAATAGTCACTGAAAGAAATTAAATAAGGTAAAATGAGTTTGTCTTCGTCTGAAAAATCCGGGCCGTATTGCGGTGCATCTGACCAGATATCTTTAATCCGGTCTACTTCATTAAATTCCTGAAGCTGCTCGCCTATATCGGCAATTCCAAATGTTTCGTAAAATAGTTTTAGGTTTTCTGGTAAGGCAGTTCCCAATTTTGTTTCGAGAGCCAGAATCTCTTCTTTTGAAACCGGTTTCTTTACATCATCGCCAAAATTAGCGGCAATCGATTCAATGATTTTTTTTGTGTTGACTTTCCAATCCGAATCACCAATTTTGTCAAACGGAATCAGGATGTCCTCTTTCTTCTGTATTTCGATCATAACAAAGGCTTATATATTTACTAGCCGTGAAAATACGCAATTCTTTGTAAGATTGCAATTACTTTATTGTTAAGGATGAAAAATACTATGTTAAACAACCTCTTACAATTTGAATCGGATTGCTTTTAAATCTGATTTTTTAACTGAAAGACTACTTACTTTTTTACGTAACGTTTCTATTGAACTCTGATATTCCGTTTCTCCTGTTTTCGCTAACAACGAGAGATAATGATCTAAAAGACTGAGCGATTTTATTCTGTACTTTACAATACTTTCAAAACTGTGAAATTTACTCCATTCGGTAAGACCGCCTTCTTTAAAATTGAGTATTATTTCTATGTTGAAATCCGGTATGTCTTCTTTTAGATGTTTCAGACTGCTCAGCATATCCTCAATTCGAAACCTGATTTTTCTTTCACATAAAAATTTCAATTCCCCAATAAGTTGTTCTTTTATAAAGTAATCTTCAAGCGGCTTTTCTAATTCCTCATAAGAAAACCATCCGCCGTGTGCACAGGAAATAAGTTCTGCATACTTACGTTCTTCCATCCACTTCTTTACCATTAAATCGCGTACTTCATTGTATCTTTTAAGGCGTTCTTTCTGTTCTTCTTCGGTTTCTGTCAGGGCATTGTAATAAAATGGCCAATTGTTCCGGCTGTAGTATTTCTCTATTTCCTTCTCTAACTTAGTATAACTCATATTTCTTTTTTATAAATATGTATTTGCAAAATAATACTGAAGAAACCTGACAATTGTTTTTATGAAAAAATTTCAAGCTGTTTAAAAACCGGAATCAGGGATTTTCCTTTTTCTGATAAAGTGTATTCAATATGAAGCGGCTTGAGTTTAATGGTATTTTTGTCTAACAGTCCAAACTCTTCCAGTTCACGCAATGCTACTGCAATGGATTGTTTATTAGCTCCTTTAATATCACGTAAAAGAGCATTGAAACGTAACGGTCCTTCTACCGCCAGTAAAAAAATCTGGGGTTTCCATTTTCCTGAAAGCAGTTTCAAAAGCCCTTCAGCCGGACATTCGTTTTCTTTTTGGGTTTTATTTTCTGTAGTCATGTTTTTCAGACTAATTGACTTGTGATTAAATACAGACGAACTTTGCGTAAAGTTAAAAATTTAAACCAAAGCGGAAATTAAAAACCTTTCTATGAAAATACTTTCGCTATTCTTAATCCTGATCTGCAGTGCAGGCTGCCAGTCTCAAACACATCCTAAAATGAATGAAAATAAAACAAATCCGCTTTTATGCGACCCTGTAAGCGGAACATGCGAAATGCCATCCGCTGAAACATCTAACGAAAATGCAGCTATTGCATCTGAAAATAAACCTGTGAAAATCATTTACTATACTGATCCGATCTGTTCTTCCTGCTGGGGAATTGAACCGCAGCTGCGAAAACTAAAACTGGAACACGGTGATTATTTTGAAATCGAATATCGTATGGGCGGTTTACTGCCAGACTGGAGTTATAACAGCGGCGGAATCAGTAAGCCGTCTGATGTGGCGCACCATTGGGACGAAGCAAGCCTGTATTATGAAATGCCGATTGATGGAAATGTATGGCTTGAAGATCCTTTAGATTCATCCTATCCGTCTTGTATTGCGATGAAAGCAGCTCAGATTCAGAACAATGAAAAAGCTGTAAAATTTATGCGGATCCTTCGTGAACAATTATATCTGGAAAAAAGCAATATTGCCAAATGGGACAATATAGTTAAAGCTGCTTCACTGGCTGATCTGGATATTAAAAAGCTGAAATCAGATTATGAAGGTGATGCCCGAAGACTTTTTGAAGAGGATCTCAATCTGGCTAAAAAACTGGGTGTACGGGGTTTTCCAACTTTGTTTTTTTCTGATGGCAATGCGAATCAGTTAACGATTTATGGTTCTAAACCTTATGCCGCTTATGAAAATGCATTGTCTGCCTTATATCCTGAAGCGAAAAAGAAAAAAATCGTAAACACAAATACTTTATCCCTTTTTGAAATTTATCCTACACTGGCACCACAAGAATATGCCGTTATTTTGGGTCTTACGGTCAATGAAGCTAAAATTATTCTGGAAGAACTATACAGCAAGGGAAAACTGAATAAGAAAACTATAAAAAATGGATCGCTTTATTCTGTTAAATAACCGGAACATCCCTAAAAAAAACATGGGAAACTAAACCCGGTGCCCTGCAGGAACGTTTAAGATTTATGTAAAATTGAATTATGTATTGATTAAACGTTCCTTAAAACATCAGAAACGCATTTATTTTCAGGATTATCACTATACGATTAAGGCTCCGTTTATCTCCTGAATGACTATATAATCTCCTATTGCCCCTTCAAGATAAGCATTTCGAAATCTGCCGGCCTTTCTTGGAATTTTAATATCATTGCGAACAAAACGAACTTCAATTTCTTTTTTGCCTTTTTTCAGCTGTAAACAAAAGGTGTCTGTTTCTATACTATAATCCAGAATAACACTTCCGGTTATGTACTCTGTCAGATCATCCCATTTGTCATCACTAAAATTAGAAATCCAGGGCTTCATTTTATCGTATTGAGAGGAATCACATTTCACTATTTTTTCGTCTACAAAAATGTAATTAGAGGCATTCCAGACAGCATACACCAAATAATGTTTATTATTTAAAAGAAGGCCAAAAAAACCAGGATTTCCAATGCCATACGTCCCTAAATGAGTATTGACATCCAAAATAGAAGAACCGGTTATTAATTCTTTAGAAACATCTTTCAATAAATCCGGCCGGTTGAATACAAGGGTTTCTTTTTTTTTATCTACCTCTTTGTATATCAAATGGGCTTGTTCGTCTCTTTTACGTAAAGCAATTTCTTTGTATTCTTTCCAGCCCGAACTTTTCCAGCATCCTAAATCAGTTTTGTCTACAATCATGCAATATTGCTTAATATTTCCCATTTTTAAATTCAGATAATCATATTTTTTCATAGCCGTTTTATAAAATGTCAGTAAAAAATTATAATAGCTGTAAAAATACAATTCTCAACTTAGAGAAAATACCTACAAAAAGATATAAGTATATCAAAATAAGCTTTATTTTTATAAAACAACAACTGTTAATTAACTTCATAAAGAAATTGAAGAAAACTACATCAACAGAGACTGCTGTATTACAATACCCTGTTTTTGTTAATGATTTCTATTATACTGTCAGCTTCCTTTTGAAACTGTTTTTGATATTTGATCCGTATGGCACTTTTTCCCATGTTATCAAAATAAACCCATCCGCCTATTTTTTGAATACTATATTTGGGCTGTGTATCCTTATTAAAGGATTTATCAAACGGGACTTCATTTAAAAATGTCTGATATATCAGGTCAAAGTTTTCTTTTTCCAGCCTGCCGTCTTTCACAAAACTAATATAATGGCTTTCAAAATCATGGTAAGAATCAAAGTACAAATCGTTTTTGAGTTCGTAATTATTATTATAATATGTAATAACACTTTCAAAATTTCTAAAACGCACCACCTGATCTGAATAACGTGGTAATAATACCAGCGGATTATCATGGTCAGCTGTTGCTATAATAGTATCTCCGTCGATTGTTGCTGCAATAGTAAGAGAATGCAGTACAGAAGGAATTTCGTGAGAAGCCAGATCCCAGAAATCCATATAGTCTTCAAAATTTGCTTTTACAAATTCAGGATCAGGTTCCTGAAGCATTACTATTTCATTTATGCTTCCAAAGCCATACCGGGTCAGAAATTGTATGTAATCTTCCGGTAAAGAAAATGTAATCATGCTTTGGATACTTTCAATTTTCGTTTGTGTAACGGGCTTTATCTGCCCAATGGTATATAGACTGTTCATATGGCTTTAATTTATTTCAAATTGTACTGACCTTCTCAAAAAACATAAAAATAAGTCATTTTTACATTTTATATCTTCTCTGGAACGGTTATCCTATAAGTAACTGTTAATTATGCAACTATAATGTATTTTCCTGTAAAACAGATTACAGACTCGTGGGTAACTTTGTAAAACAGATTGCAAAAAAGATATACGCCGCGAAAAACAACAGCTGAAAATAGTGACAGACGACAAGTTTTATTTAAACCGTAAAGACAAATTTGTGAACCGAATGCAGATTAAGAAAGAATGGTTTTATTGAAAAAATAAGAAATAATCTAAAAAACAACATTATGGAAAAGCACAATAATTTTGATTATGGCCAGACCGATCCGGATTACATCGATCAAAATACTCTGGTGGATGGTACTTTCTCTAATGAAGATTTGTACAAGCATTCAACAAGTGATGATGTGACTGAATTTGGAGAAAGTGACCCTGATTATATCGATCAGAATACACCTTTGGATAATGACAATTATGCCAGAGATGAAGATCCGTACCAATATCAGGAAGAATTTATTGACGACGGCCGCCATCTGACAAATGACTTTAACAATGATGAAGCTGTCAGGGCTGAGAATATTCCGAATCAGGACAGAATTGTTAACGAGGACGATCTGATTACTAATGATGGTCATCAGGATGACTTTGATGATGATACTGATCCGGATTATGAAGACGATCCTGAAAAAAGCAGGGATCTGGATACTGATGAGGAGTTAGATGATTTTGATGCAGAACATTATCCTGAAAATCATCCGAGAGAGTAACTAAAATAATCGCTTATGACAATGGCTGAACAGATTTTCTGGCTTTTTGTACTTGCTGTTCCTATTGCCTGTGTAAGCTGGACAGTAACACATGAGGAAGTTTTCAGGGAACCCCGCGAATGGTGTGTTTATCGTTCTAAAAACAGCAGGACACTGCTGTCACGAAAAGCATTCTATCTTTTTACCTGTGAATACTGTTTTAGCCATTATGTTACTATTTTGTTTTTGATTCTCTGTAATTATAAACTTTTGTTAAACGATTGGCGGGGGTACATTTTGGCGGGATTTTCGCTGGTGTTTATGGCAAATATCTATATGAGTCTTTTTGCACTGCTGCGTCAGGCCATTAAAAAAGAGAAAGTAGAAATTGAAAAAATAGAGAATGAAACGGAAAGTGAAAAACCGCTCAGCAAATAAAAATACGTTTAATTAAATAAATAAAAACCATGGAAAATATGAAATTCATCGATCCGCTGTTACACGGCATTAAACCCATTGAAGATAATACCAGCAAACTTTCAGTAAAACAGCTGGCCTGTGCCGGAATTGGTACGCTTCTGGCCGGAGCTGTTTTAAAGAAAACCGGACATAACAAAGCAGCGGCTATTGTAGGCGGACTTGCACTTCCGCTATTATCGGCTGCTGTTTATAAAAAATTAGCACGATAAAAAAGCAACGTTTGCTTAAGGCGAAAATGCCCGTTAAGGTTTAGACCTAACGGGCATTTTCTATAAATGTCATGTTTTTTACTTATTGGGTATTTTTGACACAGTGTGTATTTTTGGATCTTTAAAGATCCGGAAACAGTTTTTGTTTTTTAGGAATCAGCCGGAAGACTGATGTTGCCCTCCACCCAGTTTAAGGCTTTATTAAATGCTTCTTTTTTAAAACCGTGGAATTCTCCGGGAACAACATAACTAAAGCCGTTGGTAAAAGAAATGATCTCTTCGGAATCGGTTATAATAGCCGCACGGTTCCATTTCCCTAAATGCTTTAATCCTAAGAGCGCATCCTGAAGCCACGCTCCGGCTGTAAAATTTTCTATATCAGTATCCAGAACCAGTAAAAAATTAATTTCGTTTATTTGTTTTACCAAATGTTCAACGGCAGGAACTACAACGGCCAGAAAATCATCTTTGCTTACTTCTGCCAGTGCCCGAAAGGCCACAATGTTATCGGTAGTGTCAATTTGATGTATCATGATTTTTACACTTTTTGAGTTATTGAAATAATTAGTTTTCATTTTGATATTTCATCTCAAAAAAAACAAAATACTGAATACCAAAATGTTACTCAAATTTAGTGATTATCTGATAGTTAAATCTTACATTTTTCTTAATTATTTCTTATAGTTTTTTAAGATTGGTTTTTGAGGGACAAAGGTTTTATACCCAGAGGTTATCTGTGTCTGTAAAAATCGCAGAGATGTTTTTTAAAAGGGACAAAGATGCAGAGGCTCAGAGGAACAAAGACACAAAGACCTCTATACAGAAAGGTTACTAATTTATAAAAAATCATAGGGGCGCACTACTATGGAGCCCTACAGAAAAACCTTTGAACCTCTGCCCCTTTGCTCCTTTGCACCCCTAAAAAGAAAAAGCCTGCTTCTTCCGAATACAGGCTTTTTTCAAAAAAAATAAAAAATAAACTAACACAAAAATCTTAATTGTATCCCTGGTTTTGTTCGAATTCCTTCGTTACGTCGATGGTGGACTGCGGAATTGGGAATATTCGTCTGAAAGGCTGTGATGCTGCTTTTGCTGTTCCGGCAAGGTCATATTTTCCAAAACGGATCATCTGTGGTCTTCTGTACAGCTCCCAGTACAATTCGAAACCTATTTCGTTGTATAATACGGTCTGATCAATAGCCGTTAAGGCTTTTCCGGCCGCATTTCCGTATAATGATTCTCTTTTTCTGCCGGTACGTAATTTATTCAGATCTTCCATTGCTGCCGCTGTATTACCTTTTCTGAAATTGGCTTCGGCTCTCATGGTGTAAATACCTCCTAAACGGTATAACGGAATGTCCACATTACTGTTTCCGTTTCCTCCTTCAGGGTCAAATTCATATTTAAAAATACGGGCACCCTGATTGATTTCGTTTTGGGCAAAAACAGCCTGAGCAGGATTTTTAAAGGTTAAAGACGGTGTAAAATCCATTCTTGTGGTTGTACTTTTTTCCATGTATAAAGGAGAAACTTTGATACGGTTTCCTGTCATTTCCAATGATCCGGAAGCTAACAATATTGGGCCGTACTGAGGGCCGTACTGAATTCCTCTGTTAAAGTGGAACCATGGTAAATTGGCACTTTTAGGAACAATATCCGTAGCCGGCGTGCTTACATCGGTACCATCATTCATAAACCAGGTACCATCTGTATACTGGTATTTCTGCTGAAACCTTGGATCATCATGGTTCCCGTCCCAGGTAGCAAAAAACTCAGGTGTGGTACAAGCTGCATTTGTTCCTCTGTTTGCTGCAGAAGTTCTCTGGTTACGCTCCATACATACATAAGCAAAACTGTTTGAACCGTTACGGATGTAATCTATCTTTTGTGAAATCGCAAAAATTAATTCTTTACCATTTTCATTATCTCTTGCGAAGTTTTTGAAATAATCGCTTTCTAAAGAATACTTGCCGGAATTGATCAATAATGAGGTATAATAAACCACACGGTCCATATCAGTTCCTGTGCCTGTTACAGCGGCTTCATTAAAATTGAAGTTTGAAGAAGCATTGTAACGATCTTTAAAAACGGCACGGTTTAAATACATTGTTGCTAAAAATCCATAAGCAGCTTCTTTTGTAAAACGTCCGTGATGCGTCTGCTGTTCTCCCATAGCCGCCAGATCCGGAATCAGGGCCTCAACATCTTTTATCAGCTGATCGATCTGTGTATCGGCTTTTAAAATCTGTAAAGGAGCATTTGGGTTCATAGGATCTCGGTAAGGTGCCTGTCCGTATAAATCCAGTGTCGTATATAAATAATAGGCTAAAAGTCCTTTTGCTTCTGCTAAGAATAATTTTTTCTCCGGAATAGAACTTTCTTCAACTGACTGGATCGCGGTAAGCGAACGTGTAATTCCGTTAGTCAGTTTGTTCCAGTTGTCTACCACGATCGCATTATCCGATTTCCATGTAAATTCGTGCATGTCTCTCCATTTTCCACCGTCTCCCCAGTCACTTCCGCGTGTTGGTAAGATAGCTTCGTCTGTAGTGTATTCCTGTAAAGAAAATACCCCTCCGTGATCTACAAAAGTTCCGTCTCCCAAACGATCGTAAGCTGCTGCCAGAGCTCCGGCAGGGTTGGAAGCATTCTCTCCCAAAACTTCATCCAAAACTACTTCGTTAAGATTCGTACAACTGGCAAACAACCAGATGAAAGAGAATAAAGCAATTGATTTTATATTCAAAATTGTGTTTGTCTTCATAATAAATTATAGTTTTAAAGTTGCTCCAAAACTGAACGTTCTAGAAGTTGGATAACTTGCATAATCGATACCAATAGATTGATTTCCTCCGTTTGATTTCGGGCTGTTGATTAACGGATCATAACCTGTATAGTTGGTAATCGTAACTAAGTTCTGACCTGTTACATAAAGTGTCAGTCCGTTGATCCAGTTTAATCCTTTCAAATCAAAGTTGTAACCAATACGGGCTGTATTTAGTCGGATAAAATCAGATTTTTCTAAGAAAAGTGTTGACAGGATTGGTGAGTTTGTCGGGTTTGCCCCTGACTCATAATAACCTGCTGCCACGTTACGATCTGATGCTAAGTTATTGATGTTTAATGCATTTAAACCTGTATTATTCAATAAGTAACCTCCTGTCTGCCCGATGATTGAGAAAGAGAACGTAAAGTTTTTATATCTCATATCACTGTTCAGTCCGTAGTAAAAAGTTGGTAAAGCCCCTTCAATAATAATTCTGTCGCTGTTATCAATTTTTCCGTCGCCGTTCTGGTCTTTAAAAATATTTGCTCCGTTTTGGTCAAAACCAATATGCTCTAACAGGTAGAAAGATCCTGCAGCGTAACCACTTTTGTAAATATTGGCATTTACACCTGACTGTCCCGGTCCTGAAATAGTTCCAGTTAAGATTTCTGAAACCGGAAGGTTTTCGATTTTGTTGTTCAGAGTTGCTCCGTTCATGTCCACATTCCACGAAAAATCTTTAGTATCTACTATTTTGGAACCTAACATAAATTCAAAACCTTTGTTGATGATTTTTCCGTCGATATTAGTCCAGATAGTTGTGGTCGGGCTTAAAGCCTGAGAAGGTACATTCAGTATGGCATCGGTTGTTGTTTTGTTGAAATAATCGAATGTTCCGTATAATTTATCATTCCATAAACTGAAATCTAAACCTAAGTTATACTGGGTTACTACTTCCCATTTTAAATCCGGATTTGGTGTTCTGTTTACCGAAACTCCGTTTACCAGATTCAAATCATTATATAAATAATATCCGTCAGCTCCTGATAAGGAATAACTGGCCTGTGTAATTTTGTTTTCAACCTCCTGGTTTCCGGTTTGTCCCCAGCTTGCTCTTAATTTTAAATTACTTACAGCTTCCACATTCTCTAAGAAACTTTCTTTAGAAATATTCCATCCCATTGCAAATGAAGGGAAATAACCGTATTTATTATTTTTACCAAAACGGGTTGATCCGTCAGCTCTCATCGAAGCAGTTAAAAGATAACGTTCATTGAAAGTATAATTTACTCTTCCAAAATAAGACTGTAATTCATTTTCCTGAGCATACCCCGTAGTTCCTGATTGTGTTCCTGTAAAACCAGGATTGATGGAAGGTTTAATACCTACTCCCTGATTTGAAATTCCGTCGATACTGAAACTGGTTCCTGATCTTTCAAATTTTTGATAAGAGAAACCGCCAAGAGCTTCTAATTTATGTTTGTCCAGATTTAGATTATATGTTAAATAGTGTTCAATTAAAGAGTTTTTAGAATCTAAATTGTTCTGAACATATTTTCCTTTTGGGTTCAAATCGGTTAAGTTGGGATAGATCGTTGTATTTCTTTCGGCCATAGAACGGTCAATACCAATATTTAATTTGTATTCTAATCCGTTTACGATTCTAAGAGACGTTTCTAAGTTTCCTAATACTCTTAAAGTACGGGTACGGTCCTCATAAATGCTTAATAAATAAGCCGGATTGTAATGAGCGTTCATGTTGAAGTTGGTATAGTTACCATTTTCATCAAAAACAGAACGTGTTGGGTTGGCCATTAAAGTATGTACGATCAATTGTCCGTTAGAACCACCGTCATCACTTGTTGGTACACCGTCATCTTTCGTTTCACTTGCTGTAAGGTTCATTTTTACTTTTAAACGTTTGTTGTCTAAAAATGACTCTGCCGCATTGATTCTACCGGAGATACGTTTAAAGTTACTGTTGTTTACAACCCCTTCCTGATCCATTTGGGCAAGAGAAGCATAATAGTTTCCTGATTCTGTCTGTTTAGAAAAAGACAAAGAATTATTAGATGTAATAGCGGTTCTGTAAATTACATCCTGCCAGTCTGTATTTCCTCCGTGGTCAAAAGCCGGATCTTTAATGGCACTTCTGTACTGGCTGGCACTTAAAACATCGAGTTTGTTGGCTACATTGGCGATTCCCATATAAGAATCCAGCGTTAATGTTCCTTCACCTTTTGAACCTTTTTTAGTAGTTACCAAAACTACCCCGTTTGATCCTCTTGCTCCATATATAGCAGAAGCCGAAGCATCTTTTAAAACAGTAATCGATTCGATATCGCTGGTATTCAAAAAGTTTAAAGGGTTTTTAGCTGATGAATTTCCGAAACCTACATTGCTTCCTGAAGGGCTCACATCGTCATTTGACAACGGCACTCCGTCTACCACAAATAAAGGTGTACTACCGCTTCTGATAGACCCAACTCCTCTAATGGTTACATTTACTCCTGCTCCCGGCTCACCACTTGTATTGACTACACGAACACCGGCCACTTTTCCCTGAATTAAATTGTCTACAGAAATATTCACACCTTGTTTGAAGTTTGCCGCTTCAAGCTGTGTAACGGCTCCGGTAACGTCTTTTTTAGACTGTTTTCCGTAACCTACTACCAAAACTTCATTTAATTCTGCAGTACTTGGTTCAAGCTGAATGGTCATAAAAGCAGCTTGTGCAGGAAGTGATTTTGTTTTATAGCCTACATACGAAACTTCGATGGTTTTTCCTTCTCCGACAGAAAGTTCGAAAACTCCGTCAAAATCAGTAATCGTTGAATTTGAAGTACCTGTTTCAATTACTGTAGCACCCGGAATTGGTACTTTGTTTTCGTCAATAATTTTCCCTTTTACTTTAATTCTGTCTGCTGCTTTTGTATTTACCGCTTTTAGCGCAGCCGTTTTCTGAATTAAAACTAATTTTCCGTTGATATTGTAATTGAAACTGGCTTTTTTGGAAAGATCATTTAATATTTCTGTAACCGATTCTCCGTTATAATTTACAGTATAAGCTGTATTGTCGGCAATTACAGCTTGTCCATAACTGAATTTATAGTCCGTCTGCTGACTTAATTTTGAAAAAATAGAAACAAGTGTCGCTTTTTCTATTTTATTTTTTACATTTGATTTTTTTAAGTTAGTTTTACTAAAACCACTCTCAATGGTTAGTAAAGCTAGTACTAAAAAGACAAAACTCTTTAGATTTAAATAAGAAGGTTTAAAATACATGATTTAAGTTATTGGTTTTTTACGATACTTAATTATTAATGGCAGTTGTTCTCAGCAGCTGCTTTTTTTGTTTTTAATCCACTTTTACTGTTTCGCCATAAACTTTGAATTTTAGGTTGGTTATATAATTTATCTGCTCTAAAACACTCTCCAATGCTGCGTCTTTTTTAATGAATACCGTTAACGGTACTGCTAATACCTGTTCATTATCATATTGAAATGTAACTCCGTATTTGTATTGTAAAATGGTGATTACCTGTTTTAATGTAGTTTCGTTCAGTGTTATGTCAGTAGTGTACCAATTGACCAGTAAGGATTTATCGGCAGGCATTTTAGTAAGTTTCTTTGCCTCAAAAAGAGCTTGTTCATTTGGAACCAGATCGACACTCTGTCCTTTTGAAGTCACGTTTACTTTTCCGGTAACCACAATTACCTCACATTTTGATTTTGACATCTGAATATGGAAAGAAGTTCCCACTACTTTTGTTCTGACTTCACCCGATGTAATAATAAAGGGATGTGTTTTGTCTTTGGCAATTTCAAAAAAGGCGTTTCCTTTTAAAAGTGCCACCTTTCTCTGAGCACCTTCGAATTTTTCAGGATACTGAAATAATGAGTTTGCTGCCAGATAAATTTTCGAGCCGTCACTTAACTGGATAGATTTGGGAATCGATGACGTTTTAAATGTTAATTGCTTTGCGGCGGCAATTTTAGGTTTAAAGAAAAAACCTAAACCAACAAGAAAAAGAATACTGGCAGCGGCCATATATTTTAAATACGGATTGAAAGATCTCTTCTTCGCCATTCGAAGCTGGATTCCGTTGTATATATTTTTAGAAACTTCCAACGAATTTCCCATAGAAGCTTCGTCCCATTCTGATTTTTGATATTCGCTGAAAGCAAAATTATGGAGCAGGTTTTCTTCTGCTTCCGAAGTTTTATTTCTTGAACTTTTATCTATAAGATATTCTAAACTATGTCTGATTCTTTTTATCATAATACTTATTGTTACCCATAAGTACCGAAAAACAGAAATCGTACTATCCTTAAATATTATGAAAACATCAAGGGAAAGTTATCTTAAAAATTTTGTCTAAAAATGATAAATGGAGCTAGCCAGGCCAGGTCTTTCAGGCCTTCGCGCAGTTGTTTCAGGGCCGATGAAATTTGGTTTTTCACTGTTTGTTTTGAAATTCCGAGTTCTTCGGCAATCTGATCGATAGACATATCCTGGAATTTGTACATTAATAAAACTTCTTTTCGTTTCTCCGGAAGTTTATCTAATAAGGAATACAGTAAATCCATCACTTCCGGATCAATCGAAGAAAAATTATCAATTATATAATCTTCAAATTTATCTTCTATAATAGTCTTATCGAAACGGTTGTTCTGATAATGTTTGAAAATCTGATTTTTTACGGCACGAAATAAGTAAGGTTCAATGGCATTAATGTTTAGATCATCTTTTCGTTCCCACAGATCGATAAAAACATCCTGAACTATATTTTGCGCCAGATCTCTGTCCTGAGTCATTGTATACGAGAAAGCATTGAGTTTCTGCCAGTAATCAGTATACGTTTTTTCAAATATTTCAGGATTCTTCATGGGTAATCATAGTCGCATTAGCAGATGTAAAATAATAAAATGTAACACCAATGCTTTTTGCCTGAATGTTATCTTTAAATTAAATAATAAATACTTTTGTTTTAGTAATACTACTATTTTTGAAGAATCATCATGTTAGGATATCTATTTCTTTTTATTTAGCTAACCTCAAAATTCGGTACCCGTTTTACTTTAGTAATCTCAAAAAATGCTGCTCTCTCTAACTGCGTCCCGTTATTTTATTAATTTTAATTTCATTTTCTTATGAAACAAATTTTATCTGCATTACTGCTTGCAGGGACAATCCAGTTCGCCCATGCCCAGAATGATAATTTAAAAATCAATCAGCTTCAGGTGATTGGTTCTCATAACAGCTACCGCCATAATATAGAACCTGATCTGTATAATTATATACAGGCAAAAGATACTACCCGTTCTTTAAAAGGTTTACAATACACACACATCAGCATTACAGACCAGTTAAATAAAGGGTTACGTCAGTTAGAAATTGATGTTCAGGGCGATCCTCAGGGAGGAAAATTTGCACATCCAAAAGGTCTTGACCTTGTAAAACCTCAGGAAGCCTATGACCCAAACGGAGAAATGAAAAAACCGGGTTTTAAAGTTTTTCATATGATTGATATCGACTTCAGAACTTCCTGCTATACACTTCAGGGCTGTCTTGCAGAACTAAAAAAATGGTCGGATGCCAATCCTGATCACGTTCCGGTATTTATTACTTTAGAACCAAAAGACGATGACAGCTATCTGGGCACAAAAGCCGAGAAATTTACCTCGGAACTTTTTGATGCTTTAGACAAAGAACTTCGTAAAGGACTAGGAAACAAACTGATTACACCCGATATGGTACGAGGAAAATATAAAACACTTGAAGAAGCAGTTTTAAACAACAACTGGCCGACCCTGAAAAAAGCAAAGGGTAAATTTTTGTTTATACTCGATAATAACGGTACAAAAAGAGATTTATATGCTTTAAACCATCCGTCGTTAAAAGGACGCGCTGTTTTTATTAATGCTGAACCCGGAAAACCGGAAGCAGCCACTATTTTCAGAAATAATCCGGAAGATGCTTCCATAGCTGATCTGGTTAAAAAAGGCTACCTTATAAGAACAAGAGCCGATGCTGATACCAAAGAAGCAAGAGCCAACGATTACACACATTTTGAAGCTGCTAAAAAATCAGGGGCACAGATCATCACCACTGATTATTACCTGCCAAGTACCTTCTTTGATTCTCCTTATCAGATTAAATTTGATAACGGAACTTATGTGAGAGTTGATCCGATTAATGGAGGGGAATGAGTTTTCAGTCGCAGTCTCAGTCTCAGTGGCTGTTTTCAGATGATGCCTTTTACAGAGATAAGATTTAACCGCAAAGCACGCAAAGATTTTTTATCTGGTTTGTGCCCATAAACGCAAAGTTCGCAAAGCTTAATCAAGAATAGCTTTGCGAACTTTTTATTTTATAAAATCCTCTTTAAAAAACCTTGTGTATTTTGCGTAAATCTCAACAAATCGATTTTTAAAATCTACAAACTAGATCTTACAGACAAACCCGACAGGTTTTAAAAACCTGTCGGGTTTAATTGCGGTAAAAAACTGAAAACTGAGACTGAAAACTTTATTTAACACTCTTAACCCCGCCGCTTTTCAAATCAACCGTAAAATGATCAGCCGGAACTTCGTACATGAATTTACTGAAGATACTTAAAAATAGTTTCATCTGTTTCAGTAAAGGTTTAGAAGTCTCTTCCTGAGCCTCAAAAAACATTTTTGATAGTATTTTATACTGCCGGGCTCTTTTTATACCCACATCGGCCAGAGCCAGCTCATCGGCACTTCTAAAACGATAAAAGTCGATTAAAAGATCGTTTCCTGTCCAGTTGAAATCTTCGGGCTTCAGATTATGCTGAGCTAAAAGTTCTGTAGTTTTTATTTCTGCTTCGTTCCATTCTCTCTGAAACTGTGCTTTGTTTTTCAGAATAAAATCAAAATCTTTATCCGATTGAATATGGACCATAACCAGTAAATCCTGAGCCGAAACATTCAGAATAAAATCCTTAAAAGCAGCTGGCCAGTCATCTGCTAAAAATCGTAAACGGACTAATTCTTTTAAATGGAAATCGGTAAAATCATGATAACTTTTGGTTTTCAGTATATCGATATTCCAGATGTCTTTTGTTTGCTGTCTTTGTAAAAACTGATATTCCATCTGATACAAATCAAAAAGCTCATCAAATCCCGGAACCTCATCGATCGTAATGGTCTGAATATCGACTACATTATCTTTTTTGATCGTTAATAATTTATAAGCCGGAATATACGCGGCAAGCGATGGCGTCTGGATATTCACCAGTGTATTGCCTTTTGCCGTTGTACGTACTCCTGTGTCGTTGATATGCATATGTCCGCCAAAATGAATCTTCAGACCTGCATCGGCAAAAACCTGAGCTACCTCTTCTACCGGAACACGGTTTAACTGCCATTTATCAGGTCCCAGTAATTCTTTGATTTCCGAAGAAGCATCATCATTAAAATCGATCATCGGAAAATGGCTGAAAGCAATAAGTGTTTTTCCTTTTGCTCTGGCTTCTGCCGAAATATCCTGAACCCATTTTATAAGGTGCTTTTTATTAGAAAGTACATTATTATATCCTGTACTGGCCTCCGAATAACTCTTGGAATCTTTGGGATCACCAGCTGTTTTCTTTGGAATATAAACATTACCGTCAATTGCCATTAACCAGAGTCCTTCTGTTGGCTCCACTACATAACTTACATCCGGTACTTCGAAACCGGGAGTTACATTGTACACTCTGTTTTTTAACTCAGAAGCTTCAAGTGCTTTTTTATAAGTATAGTTTTGGGAAGTATAACTAGCAAAAGGGGTTGACCAGAATTTGTAATTTTTGTCCGGATAAAAGCCAAAGTTCTTCAAATCATTTGTGATTCCTAAATAACCCATTTTAGCAATATCGGCTGTTATGACTACTGGCTGTTCGATATTCATGTTAGGCTTATACATGCCGTCTTTGCTAAAAATGGGTTGGCTTTTACCTTCCTTACCTAAAAAATCATCTTTACCCGATTCCTGGGCAAAGGGTCCCACCGGATCATGGTTTCCGGTGGTTATAAAAAACGCAATACCATATTTTTTTTGGTACTGATCTAAAATTTTCTTTAATCCGCGCACGTGTATCGGCTGTCCGTCATCCGTATAATCACCCGGAAGTGCCACGTATTTTATTTTTCGTTTAGCAATATCTTCAAGAGCTGCGATGAAGGCGAAATAATTCTCGTTGAAAATTCTTGTCGAATGTAACTGCGAGGCCATCGTTCTTATTAACGTATATTTTCCGGTTTTGGTATTCAAAACCCCTTTAAAATCATTATCGGAGAAGTTTCCAAACAAATCCTGTAAATGTACATCAGATAAAAAAGCAACCTGAACTCCTTCTAAATTCTTTGTTTTTTGAGCAGAAATAGTATAGTGAGTGAAAATAAAAACCAATGTTAATAATCGGGATGCAGACTTAAAATTCATAAGCGGTAAACTTTTGTAAAATGGGGATGCCTTCAAAATATCATCTTTTAAGATACCGCAATTTTATTGATTTACAGCCGAAATGACTTTACCCTATTGTTATGGAATGATAATGTTTACGGAAGTTTTATTTTAACAATTCATAAAGTTTCCACGGCACTCTATAACACGGTTCACATTTCAATATCAGATAAAAATTAAGAAGGCCGTCATTTCTGACAGCCTTCTTTTACATTAAAACCAAAAAATTCAATGTATCTAAACCATTATGGCAAATGGGTTATGTTTATTTCTTTATAAAACGTTTTATAGTCTGCTTACCGTCTTTTTCAAAAATGACAAAATAAATACCCTGTCTCAAATTCGATACATTCAGACTATTATCGTTTCCTTTTTGTAAGGCAGCAACAGCTCCGGTCTGGGAGTCTACTATTTTCAGATTTCCTCCTGAAATATCAGTACTGAAAAATAATGTTTCGGAAACCGGATTTGGATAAATATTCAAAGCTGTGTCCGTTATTTCTTCCTCAACTACAGCGGCAGGTGCTCCTGCTCCTACTCTGGTTATACGAATCCAGTTAATATTCATTCCGGTATTTTGAATATAAATTCCAAAATTGTAGGTCCCGGCATTTACATTCACTGTTTGTGACACCGTCTGCCAGTTCTGCCAGCCTCCGGTATTCGTGATATCCACATTTCCAAGCAAAATTGCTCCGGCATTTAAATCAGAGGATAATCGGCCGCCGGTAACAGCGCTGGCTACACGGTATTCTATTAAATATGAACCCGTTGTCGGGAAATTGATATTATTGTACGCCAGCCAGTCACCGGTTTCGGTATAACCCACATTAGAACCTCCGCCGGTATCTGTAGTGGCTTCAACCTGTATGCCGCTCATTGCGGAATAGTCTTCTGCCTGAATTAATGTAGAAGTCTGAGAAGTAGTGGTCGCGATTAACTTCCATTGTCCGCAGGTCTGGTTATTGTTGTCCCACTGCTGTACAATAGCTCCTGAAGCGGTACTTGCTCCGGCTACCTCCACAATTCTTCCGCTGTGACGGGCCACAATTTTATAAAATCCGTCGCCTGTTGAAACTAAGATAAACTGCTGATTGGTGGTTCCGTTATACGGATATTGTTCCACTCGTGTACCATTGGCTTTATTAAAACCATTAACGTCCATTGACTGACCGCTGTGATTGGCAATAATTTTATACATACCGTCTCCTAAATGGGTAAAAGTAAATTTCTGGTTATTTCCGGAATTAAGAGCACCCTGATTTATACCTGCCCCGTTTGTCATACTGGCATTCCAGACATCCATATATAAACCACTGTTTCGGTTTTGCAGAAAGAAAGTCTGGTTTCCTAAAGTAGTCGTTCCGCTGGCAATTACCCTGATAGAACTTACTTTATCATTCCAGGTCGTATTTAAACAGGAATTATCAGAATTAATTACCGTTGAAGCCCCGCCAAAGTTATCATCCTGATATAAAATAGCCTGATAACCCTGCGTAATTCTAAGTGATGAAATATCATCATTTAAAACTCCTAACGAATTCAGACGGGCCAGATTGTAATCTCCAATAGTTAATCCGCCTGAAAAACCTGTATAATTACAATCTTTATATACCGTGATGACATCAGTTGATGAACTGATATTGCCTCCCGGCGGAATAGTTCCGGTAATCGAATAACTTCCTATAGAACCATAAGCCGAATAACCGCCGCTTCCAACATTTCCTGCTCCGGTTCCGTCAACTCCCACATAATATCTTCCTGCCGCCAGATTTACATTCATAGAAGCATTTAAAGCAAAAGGATCCGAATTCCAAAACGTGCCTATCTCGGCTCCTGACGAATTATACAATCTCATTAAAATATGCAGGTTCCCGTCTCTTGAAACCGTATTGGCATTTATCGAAACATTACCTCCTCCGGTTGTAAAAGTAAAGAAATCATAATCGGCTTCACTGGAGATGATTCCGTTTTTCTGATTGATCTGTCCGCTTGTATTATAATCCAGTGTTGCTGCCGAAGCAATCGTATTTCCGTAATCGTCTCCACGATACCCAACTCCAAATTTAGAACTGGCAATAATGGCTACATCATCCTGAAAGTTATTGGCATAATTGTATTCGCCTTTACTCCATTGTACAACAGGTCTGTAATAACCTGCTCCCATAATAGGTGCGTATGAAGTTCCGTCCAAACCTAAGAAATAATCTTCGGCAGGGTTTGTACGTCCGTCATGCCCCAGGTCAAAAGTATGACCCACTTCATGCGAAGAAGCATCACCACCTGATTTTCCTGAGGTTATAAATACCCAGCAGGGCACGTCATTATCCCAGTTAAAAGAACCAATATAGGCTACTCCTCCTGCTCCCGGAGCCGCTGTATTGGTTGGCGTAACTACCACGCGCATTCTTCTGTTTTTAGGATAGGAATTAAAAACCGATTCGCTGGTGGTCACATTCAGGTTAAAAGGACGGTAATCTTCTGAAACGACTTCCCAATGCTGCTGTACCGCTGCATCGCTCATTCCGGAAGCGGCCGCATTTATCGCATTACCATTGTTCCAAAGGTTTCCTGCCGGCATATAATAACCGTCAAAATCCAGTAAAACACAGCCTGCAGCACCGGGTAAACTCTGCAGATTAAGCAGTGCCGGGGCAATTTCTGCCGCTGCAGCTGTTTTACCTGCTGTATTGGTGTTTGAAGGAACGTTTTTGTAATCGATACAAACCAGACTATTGATGTCTACTTTGGAAACAAAAGCATTTCCCTGAGCATCTGAATAGTATTTGTAAGCTTCTCTGGTTTTCTTTAACAGAATATGCCCTTCAAGAGTTTTCTCTTTTACTCTTATATAAAAAGAAGATTCAGCGGTATTTTTAATTTCTCCAATCAAAAATTCACTCGATTCGCTGGATTCTTTATAGTTTATTTTGGCATTAAAACTTTTCGAATTGGCTGCCTGAAGTACAATCGTTTTATCTGTTCCTTTTGCTGATGCAGAAGAAGCTAATTCATTTTTTATTTTATTCAGGAAGGTTTTACCTGAACCTAAAGAGGTCTGTGCTGCTGCATAATAGCCAAAAGCTAAAATCAGGAGTAAGCTTAACCGAAATCTGTAATTGTTTTTCATATTTTGGGGGTAAAGGGGGTTACAACGATGTCAAAATAGTAACCGCAAAGAGCGCAAAGTTTACACAAGGTTCGCTAAGTATTTTATTCTCTTTGCGAACCCTGCGCTTTTTCTTTGCGGGCTTTGCGGTTAAAAACTTATTTTTTAATAAAACGTCTTACCGTTTTGATTCCGTTTTTCTCTAATGAAATCAGGTAAATTCCGCTTTTTAGACCTGATACATCGATACTGTTATTGTTTACGGTTTGTGAAGAAACGGTTGCGCCGCCTTCCGAATTGATAACACTTACATTAGCACCAGAAACTTCTGCACTAAAGAAAAGCGTTTCTTCTGTTGGATTTGGATAAATAGTAACACTGGCAATATCTACAGGTGTTTCTGCCACAGCAGCTGATTTTGCGGCTAACGCTGAACCCGATTTAGTGATTCTGAACCAGTTAATATTAGGTCCCGAAGCCTGAATATAAATTCCAAAATTATAAGTTCCCGCATTTATGTTTACAGTCTGCGAAATGGTCTGCCAGTTCTGCCAGCCTCCGGTATTAGGCACATTAATAGCACCAAGCTGAATTGTTCCGGCATTTAAATCAGATGAAATTCTGGCTCCGTTTACCGCACTTGCTACCCTGTACTCAATTACATAAGTACCCGAAGTTGGAAAATTAACATTGTAATAGGCCATCCAGTCGCCAGTATCGCAGTAACCTACATTTAATCCGCCTCCTGTATCCGTCGTTGGTTCGGTCTGTACACCGCTCATCGTATTGTAGTTCTCAGCCTGAATCAAAGTTCCTGTTCCCGGAGGATTGCTTCCGGTAATAACCTGATTGATGGCATTTAATAACGATTTGGTTCCTGTGGCATCCTGTGATAATTCCCAGATCATAACACCTCCCGCATTCTGAATGGCAAAAGTTGTTTTTTGTTTGATTGTCGGGATTCCGTTATAATAAATTGTATTGGCCACCTGATCCAGGTTTTCGGCTCCCGGATACTGCGCTACGATATTCGCATAAGAAATTCCCTGATTGGCCGAAGCTCCAAAGCCATAACCGTAAAAAGGAACTCCAATAATGGCTTTAGCAGCTGGTAAACCTCTTCCGGTCCAGTAATTAAACTGATTTACCGCCATGCTGTACGGAGAATGCTGTCCCGGATTTCCCGGTGCCCAGGGACCTGTTGCATCATAAGCCATAATATTGATCCAGTCGTAAGCCGCAAAAACAGATGAAGGTACATTGGCACCACCATATCCTTCTGAAAGCGCTGCTGAGATCAGTTTACCATTGGCATGCAGCTTGTTGGCCAGAGCAATTACAAATCCGCCGTAATCCCCGTTAATGGCTGGTCCTTCCAGATCGACATCGACTCCGTCAAAATTATGCGCTACCACATAATCGTAGATTTTCTGGATAAAAGCCGTTCTGTTGGCAGGTGTGATTAAATTGAAATAATTGTCACGAATTGCTCCGCCTTCTGAAACGGAACCTCCGCCCAGCGAAACAAAAACTTTTACGTTTTGAGCATGTGCTGCATTGATGATGGCATTACTTCCTGAATTGAAAGTCAGATAACCATTGGCATCCGGGTTTTCGAACGCAATATTAATATGCGTCAGTTTACTATACTGAATAGTACCTGAAAAAGCATTTAAATCGATCCAGTTTGGAACATAAGCTATGACTTTTTTCTGGGCAGCCGCTAAATTAAAAACGCCCAGCGCTAAAATAATCACGCATTTCTGCAGCAGTCTTCTGTAATTGTTTTTCATAATAATTGTTTTAATAGATTAATAAACTCGTAAATATTGGGGACGGTTTTGAGTTGTATTTTTTAGAATTTAGATTTTAGACTGCAGACTTTAGATTAAGATTTGACTTTGTTCAATCCTACTTTTAAAATCATTATTAATCAATCTAAAATCTAAATTCTGAAATCTAAGATTTATTTCTTAATGAAACGTTTGATCGTTTGTTTGCCTTCTTTTTCAAAAACAATAAAATAGATTCCCTGTCTCAAATGCGAAACATCAAAACTATTATTACTGATTCTTTGAGAGGTTACAGTAGATCCCGTTTGTGAATCGACGATTTTTACACTTCCACCTGAAAGGTCTGTCGTAACATATAAAGTACTTTCAACCGGGCTTGGATACACATTTAAAACAGTCTCTGCAGGTTCTTCTGCAGTTGGGACAGCAGCGGTTTTAGCCGCAGCTCCTGCACCCACTTTTGTAATTTTAATCCAGTTGATGTTCATTCCGGTATTTTGAATGTAAATTCCAAAATTGTAAGTTCCGGCATTTACATTTACCGTCTGTGAAACGGTCTGCCAGTTCTGCCAGCCTCCGGTATTCGGGATATCTACATTTCCTAAAACAATGGCTCCGGCATTTAAATCAGAAGATAACCTTCCGCCTGTCACGGCACTTGCCACACGGTATTCTATTAAATAAGAACCCGTTGTTGGGAAATTGATGCTGTTGTATGCTAACCAGTCACCCGTTTCTGTATAACCAACATTGGAACCGCCGCCAGTATCCGTTGTAGCTTCTACCTGAATACCGCTCATGGCTGAATAATCTTCGGCCTGAATTAAAACAGAAGTTTGAGAAGTTGTGGCCGGAACTAATTTCCATTGTCCGCAGGTCTGGTTGTTATTATCCCACTGCTGTACAATTGCTCCCGAAGCGGTACTGGCTCCTGCAACCTCAACAATTCTTCCGCTGTGACGGGGAACAATTTTATAAAAACCGCTTCCTGCATCTACCAAAATGAACTGCTGATTGGTTGTCGCATTGTACGGATACTGCTCTACACGGGCACCATTGGCTTTATTGAAATTATTAATATCCATAGACATACCACTGTGGTTAACTATGATTTTGTACATTCCGTCGCCTAAATGTGTAAAAGTAAATTTCTGGTTGTTTCCGGAAGTCAAAGCACCTTGATTAATTCCGGCACCATTTGACATACTTGCAGTCCAGACATCCATGTACAAATTACTGTTTCTGTTTTGAAGGAAGAAAGTCTGGTTACCTAAAGTCGTAACACCGTTAGGAAGAATTTTTATAGAAGTTACTTTGTCATTCCACGTTGCATTCAAACAAGAGGTATCCGAAGTAATTACAGTTGAAGTTCCTGTAAAATTATCATCCATGTATAAAATTGCTTTATAACCCTGCGCAACTTTTAGTGAAGAAATATCATCATTTAAAACTCCAAGAGAATTTAAACGTGCTAAATTATAATCTCCAATAGTTAATCCACCAGAGAAACCTGTGTAGTTACAGTCTTTATAAACCGTAATAACATCTGTAGAAGCCGGAACCGAAGGCACTAAACCTGCGTAACCTCCAAATGTAGCAATAACTTTTGTTGGCTGCGGCGAATGTAAAGACGGCGACTGGTCTGCAACATCATCATAGGCAAAACCATAAGCCAGATTGTCAATATTAATTCCCGGTAAATGCCAGAATTTAGAATAATGATTGGTTGGGTTTACCTGATAATATTTTGTAGCATCATACCAGTTCTGTTGACCCGGATTTGCTGTTGTTGTGTTTACAACGTGTCTGTTAATCGCTGCTGTTAATTGTGCCTGAATTACAAGATCTAAATCTCCATCAACCAGTCTTCTGTCCAGAACGCCTTTTCCTTCCAGTGCTTCCTGCGTACTTGGTCGGTTTTGTACACGTCCTGTACGGCCAACAAAACCTCCGGATTGTCCAACCATTTCAAGCTGCTCGCCTATAACTCTTCCTTTAAAAACTCCCGCATCTCCTGCGTAAAATATTAAATCTTCGTTTTTGTATTTATTCCAAATAGCGTCGATATAGGATTTTAAGTAGTTTTCATATGGTCCTCCTGCTGCATAAGCCGGAGTTTTTGACGGAGCTGTAATTTCTCCCGTTGCATCGTTTACACAGCCTTGAAATTCTGCCGGAACATTGGCTTTAAAAGCCGCAACGATATCAGCATGTTTTTTTAAATCCCCTACTTTTTTCTGGTAGCCATTGGCTCCGAATAACTCAAGTCCCATTGGGTATTTATAAGAATCTACCCTTGTCGGGTTTCCAAAGAATCCGTATTGATTATTGGTCAGCTCGATCATTTCATACAAAATGCCCTGATTGGGGTCTGTAGCATTCTGCGGATTTGGTGAAGCATATCCCGACGGAGCTCCGCTGGCACCAAAAAAGTAAAAATACAGCTGTGAGCCTTTCGAAATAAAAACCCTGCAGCCAGCAATTAAAGGCAGTGTAAAAGTTTTATTCGGAATTTCGCTCAGTTTGGTAAAACAGGCTGCATATTTTGAATTCTGTCCCGGTCCGGTATTTCCTCCGTAAGTAGGTCCCGTAACGGTATTGTAAGAAGCGCTCATTGGTAAAACCTGACTTGTTTTGGCATTTACCCAGACGTGGTTTCCGGTGGTATAATCAATACCTACTATGGCTACATACAGATCACTGTCTGCAAAAGTAGAATTGTTACTAATGGTAAAGGGAACTGGTCCCTGACCGTACATTAAAGATGAAAACACCAGAAACAGTGTTGTCAGCACGGACAATCTTTGAAGTTTATTTCTCTTCATATTTAAATAATTTTGGGGTTACGTAAATAGATTCTAAACCAAAGCCACTTTTTTCAGAGTGACTTTAACAATCCGTCAGGTGCAATTCTAGGTGCTATCCTTTTAAATTTAATTCCAGTTTTTTAATATTTGGGGGCTATTTAAAAACAAATCACACCCAACGGATTTTTAAATTATTTCTTAATCAGCTTTTTAGTCCAGCTTTTTTGATCTGATTTGAAATTCAGGATATAAATTCCTTTTGTCAGTTTACTAATATCAAGTACACTTTCAGCAGCATCGGCTTCCGGTGTTTTCTGAAGCATCAGCGTTCCTGAATTGTCATAGATAGTAATTACTTTATTATCTAAATTTTCAGGTATCGAAAGCTGAATGTAATTATTAGCCGGATTTGGATATACTGCAAAAATGATCTCTTGCGGCTGAGTTTCTTCTACAGGGTTCAACGCTTTTTTAGCTGTTGATGCCGATCCGTAGGCTTCAATTTCATACAATGAATAACCATAAGGTGCCAGGGCTTTTGCCGTACATAAAATACGCAGGTATCTTCCTGTTCCACTTACCGTTAAATCATCTGTACCGCCGTCGCTTGCCGTCTGGTTGCTGATCGTTTCACTTTCTGTAAAAACATTGTCAGTTGAAAGCTGTACTTTATACTGTGTGGCATAAGCAGCTTCCCATTTCAGTACAACACGGTTAAGGTTGTAATTACTTCCTAAATCCACATAAATCCATTCTGTGGCATTGGCAAAAGAACTGGCCCATCTTGATACTGTTCCGTCCCCATCAGTTGCTTTACCAGCTGTAAGTGTCGCATTTTCTTCTGTAGAAGCTGTTGCTGTTTTTCCTAGAGCCACATTTACATTAGGGTTTGCGGTAATATTTCGAACAATAACATCGCTGAAAACACCCGTTGTCAATGTTCCGTTAGCATGAGAAGTAACCGCCATTCCGGCATAAATGGTACTTGCCATGGCAATTGTTTTTGGTGTTCCAATCTGTGTCCAGGTGGTTCCGTTATCAGACCAGTACGATGTAAATGTATTTCCTGATCTTACGATACGAACCCATTTTGGTGCAGTTCCCGTTGTAACATCAGCAGTGGTAATTCCGGAAGCAGTATCTCTTGACAAAAATTCGACCCCGGCAGCCGGTGTTACATCTGTCATCGCATGTTTGGACGTTGTCGTAAGCGTTTCACGGAACATTACTCCCGCTTTTGCATACGTATTGGTATTGGTTAACGAATTAACTCTGGCAATAATCTCAGCATCACCAGTAATGGCCTGATTTACATATTGAAACTGATCGCTGGTTTCCCAAATATCGGTTCCGGCACCTTTAATGGTAAAAGTACCGCTGGAGTGAGTCGCTTCTCCTGCCGGTGAAACAGCACCTAAATCGGTACTCACCCACGGCGAAGGCAATCCTGCCGGAGTTTCTGTAGAAACCAGGTTTAAAGCTCTTAAGTTATCAAAGTAATAAGTATTTCCTGAATTGGTTCCGGGTTCGAATAAGAAAACGAAACGGTTTACTTCGTTATCTGCCGTAGAAGCGTCCGGAGTACTTACATAAGTAAAGGTAACCGTATGCCAGGTATTGGTTTGTTTTACCACTCCCTGATAAATACTGTGTCTTCCTGTTGGATAATTAGACGGAACCGAAGCACTGCTTTCTGCCTGCCATGAAATAATAGAACCCACCGGAGCTGATGTATACACATCCATCGCAAACTTTTTAGTTCCGGCTTTAAAATCACCAATATTTGTTAAAGTCGTGTTGAAAGAGAAGTTGTCGTATAATTCTGTTGCTTTACGAACATATCTTCCCACGTTTGATGAAGTATTGATTCCCGATGCACCTGGGTTTGCCACATTTGCCGTGTAAGTTCCAATAGCATCCCTGAAAGTAATATTATGTATTGTTTGATAATCTTCATAAATAACGCCAGGCGTAAAAGTATCCGGCAGTTTGGTTGATCCGATTCTGATATTATCAAAATAATAGGTATCGTTTGTATAAGAACCCGAATTAAACAATAAAACCATCTGATTAATCGCCAGATTTGAAGTTCCGGCATCAGGGCTTGAATTGTAATAGAACGTTAAGGTTTCCCATTGGTTCTGTTTTGTGGTGATAGCAACATAATTACTGTTTCTTCCGGTTGGATAATTGGCCGGAAGTGAAGCGGCACTGTTTTCAAAATTCATGCTTACAATAGTTCCAACCGGAGCTGTTGTGTACACATCCATCATGATTTTATTGGTTTGGTTTTTAAATAAACCGGCATCTTCAATTGCTGTTTGTGTATTAAAGAAAAGTACATCGTACTGTTCGGTTACATTTCGAACATATCTCGCTGCATTGGCAGAGGAGTTAACGGAGTTTGCTCCCGGATTCGCTGCTACTGAATAAGTTCCTGTTGTAGTTCCTTTTATAATTTTATTAATACCGTCATAGTTCTGCAAAACATCTGTCGCTACAATTGGTTTTTCGGCCTCTGCTCTGGTAAGCAGGTTATCAAAATAATAAGTCGCCCCTGAATTTGAATTGGATTCAAAAAGCAAGACTACATTATTAATGGTTAAAGCACTGGTATTAGGATCAATTATTTTTTCGAATTCAAATTCGATGGTTTCCCATTTGTTCTGAACCGTTGTAGTGGCTTTAAAACCACTGTGTCTTCCCGAAGGATAATTGGTTGCCGTTGTTACATTGCTGTTTTCTAACTGCATCGAAATTTTTGTCCCGACAGGTGCCGAAGTATAAATATCAAAAGAAAGTCGTTTTCTCCCGTATACATAATCATTCGCATTGCTAATCGTTACATTTCTGATATTCAACACATCATACAGTTCGCTTGAATTACGAACATATCTTCCTACCAAAGCAGAGGTATTAAGTCCCGTCGCAGAAGGATTGGCAACCGCTTCTGTCAGTACTCCTGTTTTTACCGGATACAATACATTTCTGTTTGTTTGAAAATCTTCGTGTATTTTCTCTACCGGAATAGCTGCTTCTGTTTTTACAGCCAGTTTGTAGGTATTAGCCGTACAGCCTGAAACGGTAGTGGTTACCGAAACGTCTCCTCCTGCTGTTCCCCAGTTTACGGTTACCGCATTGGTTCCCTGTCCGGCAGTGATCGTGGCTCCTGCAGGAACTGTCCAGTTATATGCGGCCCCTGTAACAGCATTTATCGAATAGGTTTTACCGGTTTCATTTTGATATACTTTGGCATCTCCGGCAACCGCATATTTATAACTCCCGTCGTAAACACGAACATAATCTACCTGCAGTTTTGCCGGGAAATCGCCCGGAACCGGAGGAACTCCCGCACCGTTTACGCTTGTATAAGGCGTTCCGGCACTACCGACAGCTAAATTCAAAATAATATAAAACTGACTGTCGTTAAAAGGCCATCCGCCATTTACTGTAGTATTGGGTGTTGCGGTATGAAACAAAACATCGTCTACAAACCATTTGATAAAATTAGGTCCCCATTCTACCGCATATACATGAAAATCCGAAGATAAATCCGTTGGAGAACTGTAACTTCTGCCTGTAAAATGATAACCATTTCCATCGTAATGAATGGTTCCGTCTACCGACTGCGGGTTTCTGTGTTTGGCTTCCATAATATCAATTTCACCTGTATACGGCCAGTTTCCGTTAACGGGAAGCATCCAGAAAGCCGGCCAGGCTCCCTGTCCGTTTGATAACTTCATACGGGCTTCTACCCTTCCGTACTTAAGCGAATATTTGCCCTCAGTAGTTAGTTTTGAGGAGGTGTACGGCTGATCCGGAAAAGAGCCGCTAGGCAGGTATTTGGCCTCAATGTTTAAGTAACTGTTGGTTCCTTCTTTTACAATGGTGGCCTGATTAGGATCGTAACGCTGTGCCTCAGCATTTCCGAATCCGCAGAGCGAAGGACAGCCGTTTCCTGAAATACTCTGCCATTTGGTTAAATCAACGGTAGTACCATTAAATTCATCAGACCAGACTAATGTTTTACACTGTGCCTGGACTTTTAAAAAAGGCAGCAATACGAATACGGCTAAAGCCAAAAATTTTAAATAATAAAAATTGTCTTTCGGTGGTCGGCCGAAAAAAGAGTCCTTTTGATTCATTTTTTTTAGTTTTTTGTTAGTAAAGTCTATTACCCTTGTAAAACCGTTTTTGCAGAAACGGGGTGGTTATTTTGGTAATAATCCGACAATATTAACAAATAATTCAGGCTAGACTTACATTTTGGGGTACGGTTTGACTACGGTGTTTGAAAAAAAAGGCGTAAAAAAAACGTAAAACTACTTAGGAGTTTACTTCACAATTAAAAATTAAGAATGAATTCTGTGATGTTGGTATCAGACGGAAGCTGCAATTTCTTTCGGATTCGGTAGCGGGTATCTTCAACACCTCTTACGGAAATTCCTAAAAGCGGTGCAATTTCTTTTGTATTGAAGTTCATTCGCAGATAGGCACATAATCGCATATCACGAGGAGTCAGTTCCGGGTAGGTTTGTTTCAGCCTCTGCATGAAATTGTCATGAAGCTGGTTAAAGATCTCTTCAAATTCATTCCACTGCTTATCTCCCTGTAATTCGTGATCAATTAGTTTGTTTATTTTAGTCAATAAACTAAAGTTCACATTCGGATCATTTTTCTTATCGATCTGACTGATAAGTTCTTTTATCGAAAGCAGGATTTCATTTAAATGAATAAGGTTTACGGTACTTGACGCTACTTTGGCATTTTTAAGGTTAATAGTCGCTTCGAGGTTTTCCCTTACAATGGTCATGTTTTCCTGTTCCAGCGTCAATTTCTGCTCGTTTAGTTCGGCACGGCTGCGGAGCAATTCTTTTTCCTGATTCAGTATCAATTGCTGACGTTCTTTTTCGGCAATTGATTTCTGGTACTTTATAATGAGATAAATGACGACGCTGTACAGTATAAAATATAAAATATAAGCCCAGATGGTTCTGTACCAGGGCGGCAGGACTTCAAAACGAAAAACGGCTTCTTCGCTTACTACATCATAAATATTTTTGGCCCTTACGTGAAAAACATATTCATTTTCGGGCAGGTTTGTATATTCTTTTTCGCTCTGCAGGCTGTAATCTGACCAGCCCGGCTCAAAACCTTCCAGCCAGTATTCGTATTTCGTGGCTTCGGCTTCATCATAAAAAAGAGAAGCAAAAGAAAAATGCAGGGCATTATTGGCATAGGGCAATTCTGCTGATAATTTATCTTTGGCTGATCCGGTTTTATTGGGCAGTACATCATAACGGCTTGAAAACAAAAGACTGTCCTTCGGAATAATACATTTGACTTCGGAAATTACAGCTTTATAAGGCGTTTGGTATTTCTTGTTTTTAACGGCATTGTAATGAATTAATCCGTCCTGCGTACCAAAAAATACATCACCATCAGCCGTAGTCTGGATATTCTCGAAACCCGGAACGTATAAATAACGCAGCTTCCTGAAAGGCAGTTCTTCAACCTGAAACAGGTTCTTTCCTTTTCTGGTCATTTTTCCGGTATTCTCTCCCGAAATGTACCAGATATTGTTTTGACTGTCCGGTTTGAGCAGACGAATATGATTTTCCAGTTTAAGATATTTCTTAAAAATAGGATCCGGAATCATTTTTTGAGAACTTATATCCTGCTTGTAAACTCCTTTGGTAGTACCAAAAAGAATCTGATTGTCAATTTTAAAAGTGTTCAGAAACAAACTCGACGGGAAACCGTTTTTCTGATTGTAAAACTGAACTTCCGAAACAGCATCAAATGCGGTGTTCAGTTTAATTTTAAAAATACCTTTATAACCGTGGGCAATCCAGATGGCTCCGTTTGGATCTGTTTCAATCACACGGCTGCTTTCTTCAAAACCTTTTAATTTATGCTGATATGCCCAGGAACCATTTGTATTTTTTAAGAGATACAATCCCGTATAACCTCCAACAAGCATCAGATCGGGGTGATTAGGAACGAGAATACCCTGCCAGGCTCCGTCAATTTTTGCGAGGGCTCTGGCTGAATTTCCTGAAACTTCAAAGATGCCGTTTTTTTCAAAAGCCAGCAGTTTATTATCAAAAACACCAATATTCCATACATTTTCAGACATGCCCGGAATATGCTGAAAATGAATATTGTCGCGTTTTCCGTTTTTATAGGCCAGCCAGTCGAGCCAGAATAATCCGTTATCGGTTGCGACATACAATTTGTTCTGATAAATCCGGCTGGAGTAAATTTTGGTTTCAGAACAGGAAGCATCCAGAATACGGGATAAAGGTGACGAAATCTGTATCAGCGAAATTCCTTCTTTAAGCATCACCCATAAATTACCTTCTTTATCTACTTTCAGACTGGTAACATAATCATTCTGCAATCCTAATTGTTTATCGATATGCTGGATCAGATGTCCCGCACTATCCAGAACTATCAACCCTGACTGTCGGGTCCCGATTCCGAAATAACCGTCTGAAAACTGGATTCCTGTGGAAATCTGATGCTGCTTTAATAAATAATCTGCTTCGGTTACAAAAGGCCTGATCTGATTGCCGCCGTAAAGAAACAATCCGTCTTTTTGAGTACATAACAAAAGTCCGTTTTGGGTTTTGAAAATCTTTCTGATCTTCATTCCGGCAAACTTGTGTCCGTCCGGAAACGGGATTAAAGCATCGTTTTGTAACTGTAGTAATCCTTTTTGATTATCTGCAACATAGATTTCTTTACCTGCTTCGAAAAAATCATCGAAATTGGCTTTTGATTTTAAAACCCTGATCTTATTGTTTTTATAGATAAAAATACCTTCGTAAGAGAAAAAAATAACTTCATTGTTCCGGATAATGGTATGGATAACATCTCCAAAATTCCGGGCAGATTCAGGAAGCAGTTTCACCAAAGAAGTATACTGGTACTGCCCGTTTGACAGCTGGATAACATAACCAAAATCGCCCTGCGCCCCTACATACATTTTGTCGTTTGAATCGATAGCCAGCGACCGCACCATACTGCGGTTTTCGGGCTGGGTAACAATGCTCCATCGGACACCGTCAAACTGCATGATCCCGAAATGATTGGCAAAAAACATCATGCCTTTGGAATCCTGAATAACATCCCAGTTTTCTGATGCCGCTTTATAGGTTTTGGGACTGTAACTGGTTATAAACGGAACTCCGGTTTTTTTGATCTGAGAGGTCAGGACCGAAGAAAAAAGCACTAAGGATACAACTAAAATTCTATAGGTAAATTTCGTCATTTTGTTTTTGTCTGTAGGTTAGTGCTGCAGCCTTTGGGAGATCGCAGCGTTAAAACAGCTCTTTGGGAAAAGCCATTTTCTAGGCAAAAAACATTCACTTTTTAAATGTATCAATGACAATTATTCATCATTATCCGACCAAAAAAGAGAATGTCGAAATTCAAATATATAAAATTTTATTTTAATGCAACAAATTACATTACTTAATACGAATATCAGAAATGACAGATTTTTTATCTATTCTGATTACAATCCTTTATTATTTTTTCAATTCTAATCCTGATCTGTTTCGTAAATAGTGTTATCAATAAGGAATTTCTGTTTGGCACGATGAACAAAAACATTATCTGATTCTGTTCCCAGAGCACGCTGTGCCGGAGTAAAAGAATCATACAGAGCAATTATTCTTTCTTCAAAAGACGAGGCAGTAAAATCTGTTTCCAATCGGTAAACCGCTTCCTGATATACCTGCCAGATTATCGGGTTGGTTTCTTTTTCCTGTTTTTCTGCAAGCAGCGGAATTACAGCTTTGTAATTTAAATCAGTTAAAGCAAAAACCGCAAATACCGGATTTAGACTTTCATTGTTCTTTAAATATCGTAAGGGTTTATTTGTATTTTTCTCCAAAAACCATTTTGCGTAACGAGCCTGATGTACTTCTATAGCATTCGGAGAAAATTTACTTTCCCTTTTAATAAAAGTATTCAGAGGACGTAAATCAAAAGGCGTTTGAAATTTCGTTAATAAAATGGCAATAAAGCCTGATGTCTGTGTCATTTGATAATTTCTTCGACTCTTCGATGAAAAGGCATAAATTTCAAAAACAACCGGGGCAAAACGCTCCCGTATCTCCGGATGAAAGGAAGAAAATGCTTTTACCAGTTCCAGCAGTGTACTGCCATTAGGATCTCCGCTGGTACTTGAATTCTTTTTATCATTTTCTGCTGCATACTTTTTAACGAAATCAAAAGCAGTATCAAAGAACAGCAAAACCTGTTTGCTGAACAGAGGATTTTCGTAAGCCCTTACTAAAGCAAAAAGAACTCCGGAATTCACAAACAATCCCTGAAAAAATATAAAATCCTCTCCTTTCAAAAAATCTTCTGCATACGCCGCGACTTTTTGAAATACCTCTTGCTCTTCCAGACTTATCAGTATATCATAATCTCTTTCATAGGAAACATCGGCGAGCTCTACAATTAGTTCTTTTAATTTTTTGTCTTTAGAAGCCTTAAAATCAGCCGCTGCCTGTTTTAGATAATTTCTTTTCAGCTTCTTTCTGAAACTAAAAAATTCATTATAATCTTCTGTATATTCTTCGTAACTATACGAGAGAATTTTATCGGTAATCAATTTGTAATCAGCCTTATGTTCTGCTGCGAACCGGGTAATTTCGTTTTCTATATCAATTTTATATTCTTTCATTTTACAGCCTAAAATTAATTTGCGTTTATGTTTAAAAGCAAATTTAATTTTTGATTTCATCTAAAAAGTCATTATAAATGATGATTTTTTGCTTACCGAAATTCTGTCAAAATTGATCTAAATTCAGACTATCCTAAATCCCAAGAACTTCACTCAGTTCTTTATAACTGTGAAAAAGCACTGCGCCTTCTGCTTCTAAATCAGCATTATTAAAACCGTTTGCAAAACCGTATACTTTAAATCCGCCGTTTATACCTGCCTGTACACCAGCCACACTGTCTTCGATTACAATACAGTCTTTTACTTCAAATCCCATTTCCCGGGCCGCGTGTAAAAAGATTCCGGGATCCGGTTTCCAGCTTTTAATGATATAAGAACTGAATATCCTGCCCTCAAAGCGGTCAAGTAAACCTGCAAGCCCAAGATTAAGTCTTATTTTTTCTAAAGGTCCGCTCGAAGCTGTACAATAAGGAATTTTAAGACTGTTTAAAAAAGCAACAATACCTTCCATAGGGCTGGTTTCTTTTTTAAAGGCTTCAAAACTCCTTTCCCTGTAACAGGATTCAAAATCTTCAGGAAGTTTTTTTCCAATTCCGTTTTCAATCTGTACAAAACAATCTTTGAGGCTTCGGCCGTTAAAAAGATGATAGGCTTCTTCAAGTTCCAGCTGAAACCCGTATTCTGATGCCATTTCGAGCAATATTCCGTTGCCAATTTTTTCTGTATCTACCAATACGCCATCGCAATCGAAAATAATACATTTAACCATTTTTGTTGATTTTCATTTAATTATAAATTCTTACTGAGTCAAAGTCAGTGAATGTAAATTACAAAAAATATATCTTTACCTGATTAAAGTTTAATTTCTGTTATTAGCGATGCTTTCCTAATATTGGCTTTAATTCTTTTGCCAATTCTCTTTCCAGAACATCCATTAAATTTATCATTTCTGGTTCAAATTCAAGAACAGTAAGTTTAAGATTTAAAGATAATTCTTTTGCCAATAAAAAAGTTGCAAACCTTGCGTACGCTGAACTTTATAAAATCCTAAATGTTGTACAAGTCGCCACCATATGTGTTTTTTAACTTTTCCAACATACAAAACTTTACTTATTGGATAATTATTTTTAATGGCAGGTATCGATTTTGAGTTCTCAGAACTTGCATATCCTTTTATTTTATTGACAATATTCTCTGGAGAATGATCTGAGATTATTTCCCAATAATATAAAACAGGACCATCAATTTTTTTAAAATCGGTGAATAAACTTTTATATTTTTCAGATTCTCTAATATCAATATTATTGTAATCATCTAATAAAGAGCAATCTATTTCAAATTCATTACTAGACTTCACACCAAATTCAGAAACATTTTGTAAAGGTCTAACTGCCAGTTTAGCTTATCTGTTTTATTTTATTGTTTAGATCCATTTTTAAGTTTTATCAAAATCTAATAATTAATTTTTATTAGCTATAAGTTTATTCAGAATAATAGAAAATTCATCTCTCCTATCTTTCAGTTGGATTAAGACTGGTTTCCCAGTTTCTTTATCTATCTCAATTCCATCCAATTGAGGCGTTAATTGAAGTATTTTTTCAAATCTTATATTGATGTTTTTTATGCTTCCAATAAAAACAATTCTTTTGTTTGTGAGATATAATTTTCCTGAATCAATATGTTTTAACTCATAACTATTTTGTCTTACTTTCTGACAATCTGAGCTCAAATAAAACTTTTTAATTTTTTTGAAATTTGAAACAAAATGAGTTGGTTTATCTCTAATAATTCTTGATTCATTCCATTTTACTGAATTAATTTTAAAATAACACTGTTCAGATTTTTGAATCGTAATATCACATTCAATTGTAGATAAAGGAAGATTCTCTAATTCCCAATAGAGCTTGAGGCTCTCTAGCTTTTTATTATTATTTTTATTAAAATAAACATCAAAATTTAACCTTTCGGCTATGTCACTTATCTCTTGTTCAATAACTGGAGACAATTCTAATTTTTTAATAACATTTTCAAGATATTCCTGAACAAAACTTTCTTTACACTCATTCGAAATCTTGTTTATGAATGATTTGGGAAGTTTAAGGTCTTTTTCTATTTTATATAGAAAATCTTCATCTTTTTTTATTAGTTTTCCATTAGAAATTGCTTTCTCAAAAAATCTTTTGTAAACAATTATTCCAATATTATGATTTAACCTTTCTATCGTTTCATTACTAAGAGATAAAATCAATTGCAGGTGATTTAAATTTTCAAAATCTATATCACTCAAGACTCCATCAATAAGGCAGAAATTTAAATATACTGCATAAAATTCTTCCAAATTAAGTTTGAATTCTTCTAATAGATTAATTTCATAGCGTTGCTCTATCTCAGCAATTTGTTCTTTAGAAATTCTGTTTAAGGGATTCGATGCTAATAAATTATTTATTTCAATAACACTATTTTCTAATGGAAGCTGTTTAAAAATCTTTTGAAAAAAACTTAAATTAACTAATGGCACAATTTGAAAAACATTATCTCTCATTTTATTCATATTTTCTGTATTCTTCGTAAACTGGTTCACTCCAATTACATACGCCTCCATGATGTGAGCAAGTTCCTCTTCCACTTGAACTAGAGGTTGTTCCATCACAACAACGAGTAACATAATAGGCTATTCGTGTCTTTATAGGATTAATTTTATTGTGTAATTTATCAGCTCTTTTGTCTCCAAGTTCTTTTGCTTTTAAGCAGTCACTCACAGCTTCTCTAATTTTTCCAATTTTACTAAAGCAGATTGCTCTGTTATAATACAAATCAGAGTTATTGTCTCCTTCTGAAATTAAAGTATTTAAATCTGATAAAGCTAATTTGTACTTCTCAGCTTTAAGAAAATCATAAGCTCTAATTGTCGATATTCTGCTTTTTTCTTTAGAAATTCTAACATTATCTTCAGGCAATTTTGAAAAAGAAGATGCCGTTTTTAATTGCTTAAAAGCTTCGCCTGTTTTATGTTTATCTGCAAATTGAGAACTTGCTGTGATATAATATGTTAAACTATCATTTCTAACTTTTTCTTCTCGTAGAAACTCTGCTTTTTCACGTTGTTCATTTTCAAATTTCAATTGCAACAATCTAGCCTCTTCTTTATCAATTACACTATAATGTGCTAAAAGAGGAAAAGAAAAAAGTAAAATCATAATTGCAAAACATGATTTTATTTTTGTAGTTAAACAAAATCTAAACTTTTTTTCCAACCAATTATGCCCTGGTGGCAAAATCATAAATCCTATAAAACCAAAGAGTAAAGTGATTAATGGATGTTTTAAAGAAAGTAATGCAAATAAAAGAAAGAATACGCCGCCAAGCCATTTTAAGAATCCAGATGAAGGCTTAGCTCTCTTAGTTTGATGAATACTTCCTTTAAAATAATGTTCCAGTACCCTTGATTTTTCTGGAATTAAATTTGAAACATATTTCATATTATTTTTTTATATCGTCAAACATACTAAATGTTGAAAAATAGATTTTACGGATTTCCGTAAACAATAAGTATTTATAAAAAAAGTTATAAAACTCACAACCAACATTTTGTACAGAATTACTCCTGTTTTGTATTTGAATTTATTTTATGATTTGTACTTTTATAAAATCCTATCGAACCGATTTTTAAAAAATTAAATCTATAAATTTTGAAAAAACATTTTTTATTTACCGCAATTCTGGCCGGGACTTTCAGCATCCAGTCTCAAAATAAAATCATCACAATCAGCAACAGCCTGAAAACTGACCGGGAATTTGAAACTGTAGAACTCACCAAAAAACTACTGGGATTACCGACAGATGCCAAACTTGAAAATTATACAATAAAAGACCTCAGTACTAATTCTTTTCTGGAAACCCAAACTGTAGATAATGACGGCGACGGAACTATGGATGTGCTTTTATTTCAGCCCAAAATTAAAGCGGCAGCAAAACAGGATTTTGAAATTGCCGCCGGAACTAATCCTGAAGCTTCTAAAACAATCAGCTGTTACTCGCGCTTTGTTCCGGAACGAACAGATGATTATGCCTGGGAAAACAATAAAGCAGCTTTTAGAACATACGGTCCTGTGGCACAAAAAATGGTGGAAGACAATGTTCCGGGCGGTACTTTAACCAGCGGAATTGATGCCTGGTTAAAAAGAGTTGATTATCCAATTATCAATAAATGGTATGAAAAAGCGACTAACGGAACGGGAACTTACCATAAAGACACCGGAGAAGGTCTTGACAATTTTCATGTGGGAGACAGCCGCGGCGTGGGCGGAATTGCCGTAAATGTGGATGGAAAATATTATTTTTCCAAAAACTTTATCAGCTGGAAAACCATTACAACAGGACCAATCCGAACGAGTTTTCTTTTAACGTATGCTAACTGGGACGCAAAAGGCAATACTATAACCGAATCGAAACTGATCAGCCTGGATTACGGCAGCCAGCTTTCGCGTTTTGAAATCAATATCACGGGAACCAAAACGATTGCAGCCGGACTCACACTTCATGATAAAAAAGGTACGACTGGTACCAATTTAAAAGAAGGCTGGTTAAGCTATTGGGAACCTATCGATGATTCTGAAATTGGAACTGGTTTAGTGGCTCCCAAAAACACTTTGTTAAGCTTTGATAATCATGTTACAGATAAAAAAGATTTAAGCAACCTATACGGAAATATTGCCGTTAAAAGCAATAAAGCTATTTATTATGCTGGTTTTGGATGGAAAAAAGGAAGTCCGTTTCAGACCAAGGCGGAATGGGAAAAATATTTGAGTTCTTTTGTAGAGAAAATCAATAATCCTTTGATTGTTAAGGTTAAAAAATGATTTTTTTGTTTTGCTGCTAAGGCGCAAAGACGCAAAAGCTTTTAATTTATTTTATTTAAACATCGCCCACGGTTGAAATCGTGGGCGATATGTCTTTCCGAGATGAAACTGCGGCTATATATTTGTCTGTACTGCCAGACATTTGCAATCTCTGAGAAACGTTTAGTGTTTCTTGGCCGGAAAATAATTCTCTTTTAAAATAATCTCCAGCGGAATATAATGTGTGCGTTCTGCATCTTCTTTCAGGACCAGCTTTTTATACAAATAACTAATTCCCATATAACCCTGATCTTCGGGTCTCTGGTTGATTAAAAAGTCGATTACGCCTTTGTTCAGATATTCAATATTCTCTTTTAATAAATCATAACCAATAATGCGGACACCTTTAATATTATTCTTTTCTAAAAACTCGGCCGCAATATAGGCTCTGGAATTCGGAACAAAAACGCTGTTGACACCAGAAAACATCTCCAGATTCAGCTGATCGATTCCGTCTTCTTTTAAAGTGATTTCAGAAAACTCAAAATGGTTTAACTGCTCATTATCTTTAAAAAAGGAATAAAATCCGTCAATCCGCTGCAGATAAACCGAGGTACTTTCTATTTCTCTGGTAATTTTAAAGATCAGGACACGTCTCTCGTTTTTTACGGCAAAACTTGTAAGCCTTCCTGCCAGATAACCGCTCTGAAAAGCATCCTGTCCTACGTAAGCAAAACTTTCGTCACTCGAAATATTCGAATCGATCATTACAACCGGAATATTCTTCTTTTTATATTCATTTAAAAACTGGACCGAATCTTCATAAAAAATAGGCGCAAACAACAAGCCATCGCAGTCAAACTCCATCAGTTTCTGAACCGTTTCTTTAAAGGATAACAAATTATAATCATAGAAAAAATAATCCAGAACAATCCCGAATTTACTAAACTCTTCAGCCGCTTTTTCAATTCCCTCAGCCTGACTGCGCCAGTATTCCAGTTTCTCATATCTGGGAAGAAAAACGGCAAAATGGAATTTTTTGTTTAAAGCCAGATTGCTGGCCAGAATGTTTCGTTTATAGCCAAACTTTTCAATAATAGCATTGACTTTGTCTACCGTTTCCTGTGCGGCCTGTCCCCGATTATGAATAATCCGGTCCACCGTTCCGGGAGAAACATTCGCTAGTTCCGCAATTTTTTTAATCGTTATGATATTGATTCTTTTTTAGTTAAAATAATAAAAGGCTTCTTTACAAAATTTATTTTTTTTAGCAAAAATAAGTTGTTTTACATTACAATTTACATACATTTGTAAAATACCGTGTGCGTACACGTAAAAATACACAATCTATAAAACAATTGTTATTTTTATAGTATTTATTTCAGGAACTTAAACAAAATTCAGCCTAATGATAGTAGATTCATTACACAATGCAGCCCGGTATTACAGTCTGCACCCAAATTTTCAAAAAGCATTTGAATATGTACTGCAAACCGATATTTCCGGTCTTGAAGCTGGTGTTATTGAAATCAGTGAAGGTTTAAAACTAATTGTCATTCACGGAGATGGCAGTACACGGGAAGAAAGTATTAAAGGATTTGAATGCCATGACCAGAACATAGACATTCAGATATCGATACAGGGCCCGGAAACTTTTGCCTGGAAACCAAGAGAAAAATGTACACAGCCAAATGGTGATTACAGCAACGAAAGAGATGTTCGTTTTTTTCATGACAAACCCGATATGTTTTTTGAGCTTCAGGAAAAACAATTTGCCATACTGTTTCCCGAAGATGTACATGCGGCCATGATTGGCGAAGGCTTTTTGAAAAAGCTGGTATTTAAAGTAAAAATTTAATTGGACACATCGAAACATCATTTTTTTCAGTTCAAAAGTTTTCACGCATAACTGACTTATGTAAAATCCAGGATTGTTGATAAAAGTGAAACGTCTTTTCACATTCGTAAAAAACTGTGTTTCTCTGTGTTTAGAAAAAACTATAACCTATAAAACTAAAAATGAATTCAATATTTAACCTAAAAGGAAAAGTTGCGCTTATAACTGGTGGTGCCGGAGTATTAGGAAGCCGATTTGCAGATGTTCTGGCCCAGCAGGGCGTTATTGTGGGAATTGTTTCTCAATCGATTGAAAAAGCAGAAAAAACCGTAAAGAGTATAGAAGCTAATGGCGGACAGGGATTTGCTGTTCAGGCGAATGTTTTAAACAAAGAAGAATTAGAAAAAGCAAAAGACTTCATTGCGGCAAAATACGGCCGTTTAGATATCTTAATCAATGCTGCTGGAGGAAATATGCCAGGCGCAACGGTTCAGCCGGATCAGGCCGTTTATGATATGAAAAGCGACGATCTGCAAAAAGTAGTTGACTTGAACATCATCGGGACCATGCTGCCAACTCAGGTTTTTGCAGAGCTTTTTGCTAAACAGAAATCAGGAAATATCATCAACATTTCATCAGCTTCAGCACAGAGACCTTTAACACGGGTGGTCGGATATTCTGCTTCAAAAGCAGCCATTGATAACTTTACGCAGTGGATGGCGGTTGAATTAGCACAGAAATATGGTGAAGGATTACGTGTAAATGCTATTTCACCAGGATTTTTTATCGGAGAACAAAACCGTGCTTTATTATTAACACCGGAAGGGAAATTAACGCCAAGAGGCGAAAAAATTATCGATCACACCCCAATGGGAAGATTTGGAAGTCCGGAAGATATTGACGGTGCTTTATTATTCCTTTGCAGCGATATGTCTAAATTCGTAACGGGAACAATCTTAAAAGTAGACGGCGGATTTGCGGCTGTCAGTATTTAAAATTTAGCAAAATCTCCCCTGCAAGGTTTCCAAAACCTTGTAGGTATATTTTTATTTATAATAATCTTTAATTTAAACCTACAAGGTTTTGGAAACCTTGCAGGAATTAAAATCATAAAACATGGAACAAACATTAAGATGGTTCGGCCCCAATGACCCTGTTTCTTTACAAGATATCAAACAAACCGGAGCCACCGGAATTGTAACCGCTTTACATCACATTCCAAACGGACAAGTCTGGAGCATTGACGAAATCATTAAACGTAAAGTTGAAATCGAACACGAAGACGGTGATCCTAAAAAAGGGGCATCAGGTTTAACCTGGTCGGTTGTGGAAAGTATTCCGGTACACGAAGACATTAAAAAACAAACGGGCAATTATCTGCAGTACATTGAAAATTACAAAGAAAGCATTCGTAATCTGGCTTTATGCGGAATTAAATGTGTGTGTTATAATTTTATGCCGGTCTTAGACTGGTCAAGAACGGATTTATCGTATACCGTAGAAGACGGATCTAAAGCACTACGATTTGATATCAATGCTTTTGCAGCTTTTGAATTGTTTATTTTAAAAAGACCCGGAGCTGAAAAAGAATATTCTGAAGTACAGACTCAAAAAGCAAAAAGCTATTTTGAAGCTATGACTGAAGAAGACAAAGTAAAATTACAGCAAAATATCCTGGCCGGACTTCCGGGTGCTGAAGAAGCCTACTCAGTTGAAGACTTCCTTGTTACTTTAAGTGCTTACAATCATATTGACAGACAGGCTTTAAAAAACAATCTTTTCTTCTTCTTAAAAGAAATTATTCCGGTTGCCGAAAGCAAAGGCGTTTTAATGGCTATACATCCGGACGATCCTCCCTACCCGATTTTAGGTTTACCAAGAGTTGTAAGTACTGAAGAAGATTTAGTGGATTTAATGAATGCTGCTCCTTCTCCATCCAACGGATTTACAATGTGTACCGGTTCATACGGCGTAAGAGCCGACAATGATTTACCTGGAATGGTAAGACGTCATGGCGATAAAATGAACTTTATTCACCTTAGAAGCACGCAGCGTGACGAAGAAGGAAGTTTCTACGAAGCTAACCATCTCGAAGGCAACGTTGATATGTACGAAGTGGTAAAAGCCATTCTCGAAGTTGAAAAAAGAAACAACAGTACTTTACCAATGCGTCCGGATCACGGACACCAAATGCTGGATGATTTAAAGAAAAAAACAAATCCGGGTTATTCTGCTATCGGCCGTTTAAGAGGTTTAGCAGAGCTGCGCGGACTTGAAATAGGGATTAAAAGATCTTTATAATTTTTTTGCCGCTAAGGCACTAAGGCGCAAAGGTTTTTTACAGGCTTATGTTTTAGTCTCATAAAGTCGCTGAGTCGCAAAGTTTTCCAGATTTTCGAAATCAACATAGCCCGTGGTTTCAACCACGAGGACACAAAGTATATCAATACCACCGTTCCCGTGATTGAAACCATGGGCTATATTAAATAAAAGAAAAAAATCCGCGAGGTCTGCTAAATCTGCGTGAAACAAAATCCTTTTAATCTTTAACATAAAAAACTCTGCGCCTTAGTGCCTTCGTGGCAAAACCAAAAAAACTAACTAACCACAAAACCACACAAACCATGATTCGCCAGGCCATTCTTATCTCCTGTGGCTTTTTTATGAATACCATATTGGCGCAGGAATTACCTAAAATTATTACTTCAAAAACAAACTATCTTCCCGATTTTAGTTATGCCGGTTACCGCTTCGGCGAAAGCCCTATTCCTCAAGTCAGTGGTAAAATCATCAATGCAGCCGATTTCGGCGTAAAAGCCGATGACCATCTCGACGATTCAAAAGCTTTATTAAAAGCCTTAAAAGCAGCTAATGCTGTTGAAGGAAATGTCATTTTACAATTGCCGAAAGGAAAAATTATCCTGAGTGATATTCTTTACATTGAAAGAAGCAATTTTGTATTGCGGGGCACAGGTTCTGATGAAAACGGAACTGAAATTTACTGCCCGCGGCCAATGATGTATCTTAAAGATCCTGAATCGCTCGCAGAACTTCGTGAATATTTAACCACTTTTGATAAAAGACAGCGTGAACCGGAAAACAATGTTGATCTGCCTTTTTCACAATATGCCTGGTCAGGAGGTTTTATCTGGACACAAGTTCCCGGGGAACGTGTAAAATCATATCTTGATAAATACGAACCGGAACCAAATGTTCTGGCAAAAGTGAGCTCCGGAAAAATGGGTGAATTTACTATCAGTGTATCTGATGTTAAAAATCTGAAAGCAGGCGATGTTGTTGAATTACAACTTTTTAATAAAGAAGGCGAAAACGGCGAAATCATCAAAGATTTATATCAGGGTGCTAAAGTTAAACCCGGATCGCACCACTGGCAGTTTCCAAAACTTCCTATTGTGAGACAGCAGGTAGAAATTGTAAAGATTTCGGGTTCTAAAATTACACTGAAAACACCTTTGACTCTTTCAATTAAACCCGTTTATCAGGCGCAATTGGTCGAATGGAAACATTTAAACGAAGTCGGAATTGAACATCTGCGTTTTACATTTCCTGATATTCCCAGAGTTGCCCATCATGTTGAACCCGGAAATAACGGAATTTTCTTAACCCGTTTGTTCAACAGCTGGGTAAAAGATATCAAAATCACTAATGCCGACAGTGGAATCTTAGCCGAAGAGGTTTCCAATGTAACGGTTCAGGATATTACGACAGACGGACCGCATTTAGCACATTATACCGTAACTTTAGGCGGTGTTCATAATGTATTGGTGAAAAACTTAAAAGTTTATAATAAAACGGTGCATCCTTTAAGTTTCAATACTTTTGCCACCAAAAACGTATATCAGGATTGCGAGCTTTTTGCCGATCCGCTTTTAGACCAGCATTCAGGGGCCAATCATCAAAATTTATTTGATCTTATTACCGTTCATATTACTCCGGATAAAAATAACAGTTACTTTTTATTTGGCGGCGGCGGAGCCGAATACTGGAAACCGTCACACGGGCCTTTCAGTACTTTTTGGAATCTAAACGTTCAGATTACCAATCCTGATTCGGCAAAACCTGTTTTATTATTTGGAATGAAAGACGGCGCTTTTGCAAGAATCATTGGAGTTCACGGAAATGCAAAATTTGAAATTAAATACGATGTTGATCCGTATATTGAGCTTTTAAACATGCCGATAGAAAAGATTCCATCGCTTTATGATTATCAATTAAATAAACGTTTAAAGAAATAATTTAAACACATAGAAACATAGTTTTAGAGAACTTAAAAAGGCGTTTCACTTGCATTAATAAACATAGTCTTTGCGTAAAGCTATGTGTGAAAAACTAGTTTTTTTAGATCATCTTTTATAAAAAGAAAAATCTATGTTTCTATGTGTTTAAAAATTAATCTCTCAAAGGCGCTAAGGCGCAAAGTTTTATTTGTTCTTTTTAATCATTAATTAAATATAATTTGTCCTTTCGACGAAGCAAACTCAAGCGATAGCGAAATAGAACAGTAAATCCTTGCAAGTGACTCTGTATACAATTTTGTCAATCTTTGTAGAGTTACTCGTGAAGATTTCCCCTTCATCGAAATGACAAAAATGAAAAAAACTTTGAACCTCTGCTCCTTTGCAACTTTGAACCTAAAATTAAACGCTATGAAATACAAAATAGCTTTTCTGGTTTTACTAATTAGTATCGGAAACATGTTTTCCCAAAATAAATACCGTCTTAAAAATATCTCTACTACTGACGGGCTTTCGCAGAGTTCTGTTATTGCCATTCATCAGGATAAATTGGGACAGATGTGGTTTGGTACACGGGATGGACTCAACAAATATGACGGCAGCCGTTTTACAATTTATCGAAATGATGTCAGTGATAAATTTTCCATCAGCAATAATGATATTTTAGCGATTGAAGAAGACAACAGCGGTCAAATATGGGTTGGGACTTACAACGGGTTAAACTGTTACGATCCGGTTTCGAATACCTTTACAAGATATCTTCATACGAAAGCCAATCATACCATAAGCAATAATGCCGTTTGGAGCATTAGGGAAATTGGCGGCGAAATGTGGTTTGGAACTTCAAAAGGATTAACGATTTATAATAAAAAAACAGGCGTATTTACTTCGGTTTTTCATTCAGATGATGATGCTTCTACGCTTCCAAGCAATAATATTTTAAGTATTCTGAAAACCAGAAAAGGCGAAATCTGGATTGGAACAACAAAAGGTTTGTGTCAGCTTACGAATAGAAAAGGCGGAAAATTTGTGTTTAAAAATTATCCCTTTAATTCTGTTGATTTGTTAAATGTACAATCGGTTATTGAAGATAAAAATGGCGATTTATGGGTAGGAACAAAAAACAAAGGGCTTTTAAAATTCGATCAAAAACAGAAAACTTACGTTTCTTTCTTAGAAACTAATTTATACCGTGAAATCAATACTGATATTCGTTCTTTGGTCATTGATCAACAGGGAGCTTTATGGATTGGGGCGTATGACGGAATCTACATACTGGGCCCCGATAAAAGTCTGCAGAAAATAAACAACAGTAACAACGCTAACGGAATCGACAAAGTAAAGTCGGTTTTTATGGATAAAAAAGGTTCTATCTGGATTGGCTGTTATTACAAAGGCGTAAATCTTTGGGATATATCCAATGTCAATTTCTCCAACTACAATCAGAATTCAAAAAAGATTCCGATGAGTTTTGATGTAGTAAGTTCAATTATCGCTGATCAAAACCAGAATATTTATTTTGGAACCGAAGGCGGCGGTATTACCATTTACAATAAAAATTCTGAAACCGTAAGTTATATCAATAGTAAAACGGGACAAACGAACAAAAATGATATCAAAGCGATGTGCCTTTCCGGTGATCATATTTTGTGGATTGGAACTTTCTCTAAAGGATTATCTGCTTACAATACAATCTCTAAACAAATTGAAAACAACAGAATTGCTCCTGATTTAATTGAATTATTAAAAGACAGCGGTGTTTACTCACTTAAAACAGAAGGCAGTATTTTGTGGATTGGAACTTTTGGAAAAGGATTAATCCGTTACAATACTATAACCAAAACGTTTCATAGTATTGGGAACGATAATACAAAAGCGGTTTTCCTGACCAACAATATCCTCAGAACTATCTTAGTCGATAAACAGCACTTTTTATGGGTGGGAACTCAAAACGGACTCAACCGTATTCCGCTGCAGAATTTCAATCCGCAGAAATATATCATTCAGCATTTCTTTTATGACCATTCTTCTTTATCCGGTGATGATATACTGACTTTGTTTCAGGATTCACAAAACAAAATCTGGGTAGGCACAAAAGCAAAAGGACTGCATTATTTTGACGGAAAAAAATTCAACCGCATCAGTCTGAAAGTGGGAAATACCGTCATCACTTCTATTCATTCTATTTTAGAAGATGATGATAAAAACCTTTGGATCAGCACCAATCAGGGGATTATCAAATACAATACTGCTAAAAAAACAGTAGTAATTTATGATCAGAAAGACGGATTGGCCAGTAATGAATTCAATGACAATTCGGCTTTAAAACTGACTTCGAATCAGTTTTATTTTGGAAGTCCGTCCGGTGCTACTTTTTTTGATGCTTCAAAAATTTCGTTAAACCAATATGCCCCTCAGGTTTTAATAACCGATCTAAAAATCAAAAATGAAATCATAAATGCACATGACAAAGATGGCATTCTGGAAAAAAGCATTGGTTTTACGCAAACCATAACCCTTGATTATGATAAAGCTAATTTTACTATCAACTTTGCGATTCCAAACTATATACGATCCAAAAACAACCTCTACAGTTATCGTTTAACCGGTTTGGAAAACAACTGGACTACGACCAAAAACACCGAGGCCAATTTTGCGATTCAAAACCCGGGTACTTATACTTTTGAAGTCCGAGGTGCCAATAATGATGGGGTCTGGAACCAAACTCCGACTACTTTGACCGTAATTGTAAATCCTGCTCCCTGGCGCAGTATCTGGGCATTTTTGCTGTACGGAATTGTTATTGGTTTGGGATTATACGGCCTGATCTGGATTATGAAATCAAAAGCCAGACTGAAACAAAAACTGGAACTTGAATACCTGGAAACCAAACGTATTGAAGAAAACAACAAACTAAAACTGGACTTTTTTACCAATATCTCCCACGAATTCAGAACACCGCTGACTTTAATTCTGGGGCCTTTACAGCAGATTCTGGCTGATTACAACGGCACCAACGAAATGTACAAAAAGCTGCTGGTGATTGAAGGCAGTGCCAATCATCTGCTGAGCCTGATTAACCGTTTAATGGATTTTAGAAAACTGGAAAACCATCAGGTTACACTGGAATCAGCTAACGGAAATATTGTCAAATTTACCCGTGAAATTTACCTGTCTTTTATTGAATATGCCAAAGACGGCGGTTATACCTATACATTTGAAACTTCAGACGATGAAATTCCGGCCTATTTTGACCGTTACAAACTCGAACGTGTTTTTTACAATCTGATTTCGAATGCTTTCAGATATACACCAAAAGGCGGAACAATCAATATCAAAATCAATCACGATCAGGAAAATCTTTTTATTGCTGTAGAAGATTCCGGAGTTGGCATTGCCGAAGAACATATCGATAAAATCTTCGACTTGTTTTTTGAGGTTCCTACGCATAATCAGGTTCAGAAAAACTATAATAAAGGAACCGGAATCGGACTTTCTATTGTGAAAAACATTGTAAAACTGCATAAAGGTTCGATTGAGGTTACCAATAAACCAGACGGAGGTGTTATTTTTAAAGTGACTCTGCCTTTAGGCCGTGAACATCTTTCAGACGACGAAATTATCCCTGATTTCAAAATCAGTGACGATATTGAACAATATGCCGCTCAGCTGGAACCGTCGGAAATTAATGAAAACGAAGATCTGGAAGATTTAATCGTAAACGAGGAAAAACAGACTATCTTAATTGTGGAAGACCACAAAGTTTTAAGAAAGTTCATGAAAAACCTGCTCAAAAAAGACTACAACATTATTGAAGCCGAAAACGGAAAAATGGCGCTTGAGAAAGCTTTAAAATATGTTCCAAATTTGATTATCAGCGACGTTATTATGCCGGAAATGGTGGGAACTGAATTATGTTCTAAAATAAAAGAGAATTTAAAAACCAGTCATATTCCGGTTATTTTACTAACCTCCAGATCTTCACTGGTATACAAATTTGAAGGCCTGGAAAGTGGTGCCGATGATTATATCAGTAAACCATTCAATTTAATGGAATTCAGACTTCGTGTTAAAAACCTTTTGAATACAACAGAACGTTTAAGAATCAAATTTTCAAGCGAAGACAGTTTTATTCCGTCAGAAATCACAGTTTCTTCTCTGGATGAGGAATTACTGAAAAAAGCGTTTAAAATTGTCGAAGAAAACATCTCCAACGAACAATTCGATATTCCGTTCTTTTGTTCTGAACTCGGTGTCAGCCGAACCATGTTGTTTTTAAAAATAAAAGCCTGGACGAATTGCACGCCAAATGAATTTATTCATGAAATCCGTTTAAAACGTGCCGCACAATTATTAGAACAAAACAAATTAACCGTTTCTGAAGTAAGTTATAAAGTAGGTTTTAACAACCCAAAATATTTCAGTAAATGCTTCCAGAAAAAATACGGGGAAACTCCTTCCCAATATGCCGACAAATTTTATAAATCATCGGGAGTATTTTAATAAATCCGCATTTTTAAAGACTTAAAAAAGGGTATCTGTATTTTTAGATACCCTTTTTTGTATTTCTATTTCTTTTCCTGCTTCTACATTTGCGATATGAAAATCAAAAAAACGAGCTTCTTACTGCTGCAGATTCTGTTTGTAATTCTGATCATCGGAATGAGTTTATTGCTTTTCTACTTTATCTAACATTAACCTTAAAACCAAAAAATGAATGTTTACAAACCAACAAAACAAATCGTTTAAATGGTGTTTACTGGTATCTTTTTTACTGGTAAATATTATGATGAATGCACAGGAAAGAAAAGTTACCGGAAAAGTAACTTCGAGTGAAGATTTACTCGGGCTCCCTGGTGCCAATGTCTATATCAAAAACTCTTCGGTTGGAGCTTCAGCAGATATGGATGGAAATTATACTGTTTTCGTTTCAGAGAAAAATGCTGTTTTAGTTTTCAATTTTGTGGGATTCCAAACAGTTGAAATTCCAGTGGGAAACAAAACGGTCATCAACGTTACTTTAAAACCGGACACCAAAAACCTTGACGAAGTCATTGTGGTAGGATACGGAACCCGTAAAAAAAGTGATATTACAGGATCTGTCTCTTCTGTAACGTCCAAAGAATTAACCGCTTTTCCGGTTCTGAATGCAGAACAGGCTTTACAGGGACGTGCTGCAGGGGTTTCGGTACAAACCAATAATGGCGGTGAACCGGGTGCTTCGACCAAAATCAGAGTAAGAGGCGGAACCTCTATCAATGCCAGTGGTGATGCTCTTGTAGTTGTCGATGGTTTTGCAGGTGTCGCTATGCCGGCACCTCAGGATATTGCTTCTATCGAAGTTTTAAAAGATGCTTCGGCAACGGCTATTTACGGTTCCAGAGGTTCGAACGGGGTGATTATGGTCACAACCAAAAAAGGAAAACCAGGAAAACCGGTAATTGAATTCAACAATTCGACTTCTATACAATCTGTAAACAACAAACTGCAATTATTAAATGCAGACCAGTTTGCCGCTTACCGAAAAAGTTTTACAACGCACACACAGGGGCCTGCCAATACAGACTGGCAGGATGTTATTTACCGTGACGGAATGATTTCGAATACCCAGCTTTCTTTTTCAGGCGGATCTGATAAAATGAGATATTATGTTTCCGGAACTTATTTTAACCAAAACGGAGTAGTAATCAATTCGGGTATTGACAAATACACTATTGTAAGCAACCTTGAATCAGATTTAACCGATAAGTTTAAAGTGGGATTAAACATCTTTCAGAGCAAACAAAACAAAGAGGGAATTGTAAGCCAGACCAGTGCCGGAGGAACCGGAGCTGCGGGTGTAATCGCATCGGCTTACCGTTTTATGCCGGATAAAGGAATTTATAACGAGGACGGTACTTATACTACAACGGCTCCAATTGGAGATGATATTGATAATCCGTATGCTACAGCTATGGAAAACATACTGGAAACTGTTTCTATTGTAAACCGAAGCAATTTCTTCGCTCAGTACCAAATCACAAAAGACCTGGATTTTAAAACCACCTTAGGTTTAACCGATAGTAATTCACAAACCGGACGTTTTATTCCGTCAACTTTAATCGCAGGAAAAAATATCAAAGGAGAAGCTTCTGTTAACAATACCCGATTCTCTTCTTTCTTAACAGAAAACTATCTGACTTTTAAACGTGAAATTATCGACAAAGGAATTTTAACGGTTCTTGGAGGTTACTCGTATCAAAAAAACAAAAACGAAAATTCATACGCTGCTTCAAGAGGATTTTTAACGAATACCAATTCATATAGAAATTTAGGCGCCGGAACTGTATTTTTAAAACCGGATTCAGGTTTGTCTGAAACGGAATTGATTTCTGCTTTCGGAAGGTTAAACTTTGATTATGACGATCGTTATTTATTAACCTTTACAGCAAGACGTGACGGTTCTTCCAGCTTTAGTAAAAACTACAAATACGGAACTTTCCCATCGGGAGCCATTGGATGGAATATTGGTAAAGAAGCTTTCTTAAAAGACAATAAAACCATTTCAAACTTAAAACTAAGAGCGAGTTACGGAGCAACCGGTAACCCTTCTATTGGAGCCTACTCTACCCTTTCGCGTTTCTCTGAAATTTATTACGTAAGCGGTGATGTTATTGTAAATGCGGTTCAGCTGACGTCGCTCGATAATCCGAATTTAAAATGGGAAACTTCCTATCAGCAGGATTACGGAATTGATTTAGGTTTATTTGATAACCGAATCAGTATTACGGCAGATTATTATAAAACCATCACTAAAGATTTGTTGTTTAACAGACCACTTCCGGGAGTTTCCGGAATTGCTTCACAGCTTCAGAACGTGGGGGAATTAGAAAACAAAGGATGGGAATTAGGCATCAATACCAAAAACTTCATCGGCGCTGATTTTACCTGGTCTACGAACTTTAATATTTCTTCGAACAAAAACAAAGTATTAAAATTAGCGGATAATAAAGACTTGTTAATCAACTCAGCTCCGGGGCACTTTTTAGCAACAGAATCTCAGATTTTAAGAGTGGGGCAGCCGGTAGGTTCTTTCTTTGGTTTTATTTATGACGGTGTCATTCAGCAGGGAGAAACGGTATTACCAGGAAACTTTGAGACTATCGCCGGAGGGGAAAAATTCAAAGATTTTAATGGAGACGGTAAACTGGATTCGCAGGATAAAACGATCATTGGAAACCCAAATCCTGATTTTATTTTTGGATTAAACAATGATTTTACCTATAAAAACTTCGACCTGAATATCTTTTTCCAGGGATCACAGGGAGGTCAGATCCTAAACTATACTTTGATGGAACTGGCATCAGGAAACAATAATGCCACAACCGAAGTTTTAAATTCATGGACACCGAGCAATACTGACACTAATGTGCCAATCAATGCAGCCAGAACAAAAAGGGTTACCTCAAGATTTGTTTACGATGGAAGTTATATTCGTTTAAAAAACCTCTCTCTTGGATACAGTCTAAGCGAAAGAATTGTTTCGAAAATGGGATTAAACAAAGTTCGTTTTTATGTGAGTGCACAAAACATCTGGACCATTACAGACTATCCGGGAACAGATCCTGAAACCAGCTACTTAAACGATACTAATTCAAGAAGTAACACTTACTTAGGATTAGATTATGGCGGATATCCAAACGTAAGAACGTTTACACTGGGGCTTAATGTAAAATTCTAGTCTAATTACAACTATCATGAAATCGCTATGATTAAAAAAACAGAACTAAGAACAGCGATTCCATATTCCGTTAAAAAACAAATATTATCCAAATATGAAAAAATATATAGCATTTTTATTCTTAGGAACACTCACCTTTTTTGGCTGTTCTGATCTGGAAGAAAAGCCGGTAGGAATTATTCGTCCGGAAAACTTTTTTAACAATACCGATGATCTGCAGGCAGCGGTAAACGGTGCTTTTGCCAACATCGCCCACAATAACTACTGGGGACGTGAATTTACTATTGCTTTAATGCTCCGCGATGATATGGCCGACATTGGTGACCGGACTACTCAGGCAGCACGTATCGATGTAAACGATATGAACATGAACGATACCAATGCACTGGTGGCCAACTTCTGGCCTCAGTCGTATGTTATTATCACAGCGGCCAATCAGGCTATCGAAGGGGCTAAAAAAACACCCGGAGATCCTGCAAAAGTAAATGCCATCGTGGCTCAGGCGTATTTTGCAAGAGCTTTTGCTTATTATCATCTGGTGCGTCTTTTTGGAGATATTCCGTACATTGATTTTGTAGTAAATGATGTGAATCAGATTAATACACTAAGTAAAACCAAAGCCGCAGATGTTTATCCAAAAATTATTTCCGACTTAGAGTTTGCGAAACAATGGCTGGATGACAAACCAAAAGTAAAAGCAGTTCCCGGAAAAGGTACGGCTGCGGGCTATTTAGCCTCGGTATACCTGACTTTAGGGAATTTTCAAAAAGCCTATGATGAGGCCAAATATGTCATTACAAATGAAGCAAAATTTGGTCTGGGTCTGGATGCTGATTTTCAGGATTTATTTAACGCTACCAAAGCAGCTGCTTTAAAAGAGCCCTTATTTACAATCGATTTTAATAACTTAACCTCAGGAAATTACGGTCAGGATTATACCGCATTTTTTACCGGTTCATTAAAAGACGACAGTTACAGCTACGGACAGGGCTTCTCTGTTGCGGTTCCGTCCTTAAAAGTATTCAACACCTGGGATCAGAGAGATTACAGAAGAGCGGTAAGTTTTGATACCATTATCAGAAAGAAAACTGGACCGGGCGGTGCACTGGAAATTTATCCTTCAAGTGATAACGAAAAAGCACCTCGTCCGCATATCGCTAAATATTTCCGTTTTCCCGGAAAAGCAGGTGCTAACGGAAGAACTTCCCAGCACAATTACATCACAATGCGTTTTGCAGAAGTACTGCTGACAGCTGCGGAAGCTTTAAACGAAATCAATCCGGGAACTACAGAAGCAGATGGTTATGTAAACCGTGTTCGTGCGAGAGCCCGAAACAAAGCCGGAAAACTGGTTTCTTTTCCAGCCAATGTAACACCTGGTTTGTCTAAAGAAGATTTCAGAAAAATGGTAATTGATGAAAGAAGGTTAGAACTGGCTTTTGAATACATAAGATGGTACGATATCAAAAGATTAAAAATAGGACCGGAAGTATTTGGGCCAAATGGTTTAGAACCGCACACCAATTTCAATCCGGACAAAGATTATTTATGGCCGCTTCCGGGAACCGAACTGGCCATCAATCCGAATTTAAAACCAAATAATCCTGGTTATTAATTATTATTGAACGCAGATAAAACGGATTCGCTATCGCAAAGACACGGATAGAACGGATTTCTTATTTCACTCAGATTTAAAAAGATTTTAGCAGATAAAATTGATTTTTTTCTGTACACTCAGCAAAATCTGTGTGAAATTAAATAATCATTATGTAAAAAAATCTGTGTAAATCAGTCCCGAAGTGTCGGGATCGCAATAGCGAATCCGTAAAATCCGCGTCTAAAATTTAGTCCAGAGACTAAAAAAATATTATTTAAATATGAAGAATGTTAGTTTCATTTGTTTAATTCTTGGGTTTGCATCGCTGGTAACGGCATGCAGACCGGGAATTAATTCTCAGCCTCAAAACAATACAGCCGCCGGAAATACATTACTGGAGACCCGTTACAAAATGCTGTTGGATTATCCGGTAGATTCCATGTCAATGCCCAGAAGCATGAATATTAAAACCAATGAAATCCGCAAGGTACCTTCGAGAGACTGGACAAGCGGTTTTTTTGCCGGAAACCTTTGGCAGTTATACCGACTAACAGGTGATTCAAGATACAGGGAACAAGCTCAAAAATGGACTCCTTTCAGTAAAAAAGAAAGTGTCAACAGTAATTCGCATGACGTAGGTTTTAAAGTGTTTTGCAGTTTTGGAGAAGCGCTGAAAGTGGAAAACAAGAAAGAATACGAAGCGGTAATTATTAAAGGCGCTGAAACTTTATGCACAAGGTTTAATGCAAAAGTGGGTTCAATTCGTTCCTGGGATTTCAATAAGGAAATTTGGGATTATCCGGTAATTATTGACAATATGATGAATCTGGAACTGCTTTTCGAAGCTTCGAAATTATCCGGAAACCCAAAATATCGTGAGGTGGCTGTTCAGCATGCCAATACGACTTTAAAAAACCAATTCAGAGAAGATAACAGCTGTTATCATGTCATCGATTATGACCCTGTTTCAGGAAAAGTGAGAAAAAAAACCACGCTTCAGGGTTATAATGATGATTCGGTTTGGGCCCGCGGTCAGGCCTGGGCTGTTTATGGTTTTACAATGGCCTATCGCTACACCAAAGACGAAGCTTATAAAAAGCAGGCCGAAGCTACTGCAAAGTTTTTTATGACTAATAAAAACCTGCCGGAAGACGGAATTCCGTATTGGGATTTTAAAGATCCCGGCATTCCGGATTCGGCACGTGACGTATCGGCCGCTATGGTTATGGCTTCAGCATTATACGAGTTATACGATTATACTAAAAATGAAAATTATCTGGCTTTCGCCGATAAAATGCTACAGTCTGTTCAAACCGATAAATACATTTTAGATTCCAGCATTAAGGCTCCCTTCCTTTTTGATCACAGTACAGGAAACTGGCCAAAACACGACGAAATTGATGAACCGATCATATACGCCGATTATTATTTTCTCGAAGCATTACTAAGAAAAAGTAACAAAGGTGCAAAGTAACGAAGGGGTTCTGTCTCTAGAAACCTTTGCATCTCTGAACCTCTGTGCCTTTGTACCTTAAAAAAAAGCCTTATAACCTTATGAAAAAAAGATATTACGATACATTTTCAATTTTTGCGCTTTTTGTTTTTTTTCAGATTTGTCTGAGCAGCAGTTTTGCTCAGACAAAGATGAATATCAATAACAACTGGCTCTATTTAGAAAATGATACTCAAAACCTAAACGAAGCACAAAAAGCCTCCGGCTGGACTTCTCTAAACTTACCTCATACCTGGAACGCCGAAGACGCAACAGATTTGTATCCCGGTTATCGTCGTGATGCCAGCTGGTATCAAAAGAAATTAGATATTCCTCAAATAGACAAAAACCGAGTTTATTCTTTATACTTTGAAGGTTCAAATGTCACTACAAATGTGTATGTGAATGGAAAGGAAGCCGGAAGCCATATAGGTGGTTATATTGGTTTCTCTATCGATATTACCAACTTCATCAAAGAAGGAAACAATGATATTTTTGTTCGTGTAGACAATAGCTACGATATCGAAATTATTCCATCTCAAAAAAGCGATTTCTTTATTTACGGAGGCATTACACGCGATGTATGGCTGGTTTCACAATACAAAAATCATATTGATAACATAAAAATTACAACACCAGAAGTTTCAGCTAAAAAAGCTTCGGTACAGATTGTTTCTTCATTTGTAAACCCAGATAATTCGAAAGATTTATCGTTAACGGTTACGCTTTCAAATCCGAAAGGGAAAAAAATAGTCAGCAAAACCGTTCCTGTTTCAGCTAAAACTTCAATAATTACTTTCGAAAATATTAAAAATCCTGAACTATGGGATACTGACAAGCCCAATTTATATAAACTGACAGCTGTTTTATCAGAAAAAAATCAAATCCGAGACAGTGTTTCTGAAAAAGTAGGTTTTAGATGGTTTGAATTTAAAGATCATGGGCCATTTTACCTTAACGGAAAACGTTTACTTATTCGCGGTACACATCGCCATGAAGAACAAGCCGGAGTCGGTGCTGCGATGAGCAACGAACAGCATTGGGCAGATATGAAATCGATCAAAGAAATGGGGGCGAATTTTGTCCGTTTAGCGCATTATCCACAGGATCCTGAAGTGTATAAAGCCTGTGACGAACTTGGTCTTTTGGTTTGGGATGAATTGCCGTGGTGTCGTGGCGGAATTGGAAATGAGGTTTGGAAAACCAACACCAAAAACATGCTGGAAGAAATCATCAGTCAGAATTACAATCATCCAAGTATTATTATCTGGTCTTTAGGAAACGAAATCAATTGGCTTCCTGATTTTGCTGATGGAGATAATGATCAAAGAACCAATGCTTTCTTAACCGAATTAAATGATCTGGCTCATAAACTCGATCCAACCCGAAAAACGGCTATTAGAAAATATTACGAAGGTTCTCATATTGTAGATGTATTCTCTCCTTCTATCTGGTCTGGATGGTATTCAGGAAGTTATAAAAGCTACCAAAAAGCGATTAACACTTATAAAAAAGAATACAAACATTTTATTCATGCTGAATATGGCGGTGACAGTCACGTAGGTCGTCACAGTGAAAACCCTGTTACGGGAGAAAATGTGATAAAAGCAGAAGGTTGGGAAGAAGCCATTGTTCAGACTAAAGTGGCGAATATTGCCCAAATTGGTGACTGGAGCGAGAATTACATAGTCGATTTATTTGACTGGCATTTGCATGTTTCCGAAAATGATCCAACATTTGTGGGTAATATTCAATGGGCTTTTAAGGATTTTGCAACACCATTACGTCCTGAAGATGATATTCCGTACATGAACCAAAAAGGACTTACCGACCGCAACGGAAATCCGAAAGATGCCTATTATGTTTTTAAAAGTTATTGGGCAAAAGAGCCTTTCACCTACATTGAATCACATACCTGGACAGAACGTCAAGGACCTGAAAACACACCGAGAACAATCAGCGTATTCAGCAACTGTGAGAAAGTAACTTTATTCCATGACGGAAAATCATTGGGTGAAAAACAACGTAATCTTTCCTTATATCCAGCCAATGGTTTGACTTGGGATGTTAATTTCAAAAAAGGAGAAAATATTCTTCTTGCGATTGGTAAAAACAAAGATGGAAAAACCGTTTCTGATACCATAAAAGTAAATTATCGTTTTAATAAAAATGATACTGCTTCTTCCCTGCAATTATCTGCAGAGAAACTAAAAAACGGCAATTATTTAGTAACTGCGATTGCGATTGACAATAACAATTTGCGTTGTTTAGATTACGAAGAAAGCGTTTATTTCCAATGTTTGAAAGGTGGTAAAACACTAAAAAATCAAGGAACACCAACAGGAAGCGAATCCATCAGAATGGCAAATGGAAAAGCATCTATAGAAGTGATTCCTGATGGTTCAGGCAAGCCAATTGAAATGACCGCTTTGAATCAAAGTTTTAAAGGGGAATATTTAAAGATTCCTGTAAAGTAAGATTTTCTGGCCACTAAGGCGCTAAGACACAAAGTTTTTTCGTTTGATGCATATTAAAATTAGGAAGAATTTATTTTTGATCTGCGTAAATCTTTTATAATCTGCGTGAAACAAAATCATTCTAATCCTTTAATCTGTGGCATTAAAAAAAATTGCGTCTTAGCGCCTTCGTGGCAAAAAACACAAAAACAAATTAATACAAAAATGAAAAAACTATTAACCGCATTACTCCTAACCTCTTCCGTTTTGGCGTCTGCACAAAATCTAATATCAAACGTTCCAAACCGAAATACCACTTCGTTAAACGGTGTATGGAATTACATTGTCGATCCTTATCAAACAGGTTTTTACAGCTTCCACCTTGATCAATATGATAAAAGTGAAAAACCGGCAAAAGGAGCTTTTTTTACGAATTATCATGCTCAAAACAAGCAGGAATTAGTAGAATATGATTTTGATAAATCACCAACAATCAATATTCCGGGTGACTGGAACTCGCAGGTTACGGAATTAAAATATTACGAAGGCAATGTGTGGTTCAAAAAGTCTTTTGATTATAATTTAGCTGCCAACAAACGTCTTTTTGTTTATTTGGGAGCCATTAACTACAAAGCCGATGTTTATTTAAACGGAAAAAAGCTGGGAACACATGAAGGTGGTTTTACGCCTTTCAATTATGAAATTACTTCAATTGTAAAACCTACCGGAAATTATCTGGTTATTAAAGTAGATAATACACGCCATAAAGAAGATGTTCCGACAGTAAATACCGATTGGTGGAATTACGGTGGTATTACGCGTGATGTAACTTTAATTGAAGAAGAAAATTCTTTTGTAGAAGATTACAATATTCAACTGAAGAAAGGAAATGCAAATATTATTTCCGGTTTTATTAAAATCAATAATTTCAATCCGGCACAAAACCTGGTTGCAATTTCTATTCCGGAATTAAAAATCAATTACAAAGGAAAAATTGGTGCTGATGGAATTTTAAATTTTGAAATTCCGGGAAAAAAAATCTCCTATTGGTCACCGGAAAATCCAAAGTTATATGACGTGACTGTTGACTTTAACGGGAAAAAATTAAATGATAAAATTGGTTTCAGAACGATTGAAACAAAAGAAGATAAAATCTTTTTAAACGGAAAACCTGTCTTTTTACGCGGCATTTCGATTCACGAGGAAAACGCAAAAGGCGGACGTGCCAATTCTCAGGAAGATGCTTTACGTTTATTAAACTGGGCTAAAGAACTAGGCTGTAATTATGTTCGTCTGGCACATTATCCGCATAACGAAAACATGGTTAGAGAAGCCGATAAAATGGGATTAATGGTTTGGGAAGAAATTCCAGTTTACTGGACCGTTGAATTTAAAAATGAAAACACTTATAAAAATGCCCAGGATCAGTTAACCGCTGCGATTACAAGAGATAAAAACAGAGCCAGTATTGTTATTTGGTCTATGGCTAATGAAACTCCGGTTTCTGATGCACGAAATACTTTTATCACAAATTTGGTAGCTCATACAAGATCATTAGATGATACAAGATTAATCAGTGCAGCCTTATTATCACATAATGGAAAAATTGATGATGAAATTGGTAAATCGCTTGACATTATTGCTTTCAACCAATATTTAGGCTGGTACGGCGGTAATTTAGAAAATGCTGAAAAAACATTTTGGACAACACCATACAACAAACCTGTCTTTGTTTCTGAATTTGGAGGTGATGCCAAAGCTGGTTTTCATGGAGAGAAAAACGAACGTTGGACAGAAGAATATCAGGAATATCTATATATTCAGAATTTAAAAATGATTGAAAAAATTCCTCACTTAAGTGGCACAAGTCCATGGATTCTGGTTGATTTCAGATCGCCGAAAAGATTGCTTCCAGGAATTCAGGATGGTTATAATCGTAAAGGTTTAATCTCAAATGATGGAGAGAAGAAAAAAGCATTTTACATCATGCAGGATTGGTATGCGAAAAAGAAAAAAGAGCAATAAAAATTATTGCCTATTACCAATTCATTAACAAAAAACAAACTGGAATTATATGATTTTTCTTCATTATTAATTTACTTTGTAGTTATTCTAAAAATTGTAATCCTATGAAAAAATTATGCTTACTGGCAGTTACTTTATTTGCTGCTTTTACAGTTCAGGCTCAAGATGTAGTAAAATTTGCTCCACTTGATGCAAGTCCGGTTGATATTTCTTATTTCCCAAACAAGGCTGTTAAATTCAAAAAAACAGATAATCCAAATCCAGTTGTAAAAGTTACTTATGCAAGACCTTCTGCAAAAGGAAGAACTATTTTTGGCGACGTTGTAAAATTTGGTGAAGTTTGGAGAGTTGGTGCTAATGAAAACACAGAAATTAAATTTTACAAAGACGTAACTATCGGCGGTAAAAAAGTTCCTGCAGGTTACTACAGTTTATTTGCTATTCCTGAAAAAGACAAATGGACTATCATTATCAATAAAGAATTAGACTTATGGGGTGGTTATGCTTATGATGAAAGCAAAGACGTTGTAAGAGTTTCTGTTCCTGTTAAGCCAGTTTCTACTCCAATCGAGGCTTTATCAATTGCTTTTACTACTGAAGGCAATATTGCAAATCTTGTGATTGGCTGGGATAAAACAACTGCTGAATTACCAATTACGGTTAAATAATTAATCAGTTTTAAAAATATAATTCTCTAAAAACATAGCCCGTGGTTTCAACCACGGGCTATGTTTTTTATATAGAAGAAGAAACTGATGACAATAGAATTTCCTTATGTTTTGCTCCCCAATTACTCAATTGATTCCATATAGGAACTAATTCTTTAGCAATTTCGGTTAACTCATAATCTACTCTTGGAGGAACTTCTGCATAAACAGTTCTTTTAATCAAACCTTCTTTTTCAAGTTCTCTTAATTGAAGAGTCAGCATACGTTCTGTAATGCCTTTTATTTGATTGCGTAATTCACTGAAACGTAATTTTCCATTTTCAAGCTTGCAAAGGATTAACAACTTCCATCTTCCTCCTATTTTACATACTGCATAAGTTAAATTACAGCTTTCTGTGATATAGTTCTCATTCAACATATTAGTTGAATTTTCCTTTCTTTTTCCCATTACTTACAAATTTGTTAGTACCATACATTTGAATGTGTACCATACAAATTTAGGGATTGTGAAATAATTTTGTCCATCATCCTAATAAAAATAATATGATACTATCAAAACAAGTACAAGATGTATTGGACTTTATACAAAAAATTGAAATAGATGAGAATCTAAATCCATGGGAGGCAAACAGGGCTTTTTACGAAAAATTTACACCTCTGGCTGGAGAAAAAGAAACCGTATTTCAAATTACAGAACAGACATTATCAAATGCTGATAATGCAATTAGCTTACGAATTTATCGTCCAAACGATAATGACAAACAACCTGTAATTATTTATTTTCACGGTGGCTGGTTTAATGCCGGAAATCTTGAAACACACGACACACCTTTACGACAACTGGCTAATGCAGCACAATCAACCATAATTGCGGTAGATTATCGACTTGCACCAGAATATCCTTTTCCGGCAGGATTACACGATTGTGAATTTGCTGTAAAATGGGTGATTGAAAATGCCTTATCACTTAATATTAATCCAGAAAAAATAATCGTTGCAGGTGACAGTGCGGGTGGTGCTTTGGCTTCATCAATTACAAGAAAATTCAGAAGTAAAATTGCAGCACAACTACTTATATATCCCGTAACAAGCAATGATTTAAAAACAGCATCATGGATCGAATTTCAAAACGGACCTCTGCTCGATTTAAAAGGTGGAATCCAAGCATGGGATTGGTATTTACCCAAAGAACATGTAGATAATCCAGATGCTATCCCTATACTGGCAAATGATTTATCAGGACTGCCACCTACATTTATCGCTGTGGCAGAATATGATCCGTTAAGAGATGAAGCGATTCAATATGCGGAAAAAATAAAAGAAGCTCAAGGAAATACAAAATTAAATCTATACAAGGGAACTACTCATGGTTTCTTTCAAATGGGAGGATTTATTGGTGAGTCTAAAATTTTGATGCAGGATATAGTAGATTTTTTAAATAATACTGTTTTAACAAAATGAAAAAATACGCGTACATCGGATGTTTAGGTTTTATTGCTGTTATCACTACAGAATTTGGTGTAATTGGGATTCTGCCTCAGATTGCCGAACATTATAATTTAAGTATTGATAAAGCGGGAATGCTACTCAGTGCTTTTGCTTTAGTAATTGCCTTAACAGGTCCTTTCATGACCTTACTCACTTCAGGTTTTGATCGTAAAAAAATAATGCTTACATCACTAATTATCTTTCTTTTTACAGGAATTATTTCATCATTTTCTCCACCATTTTGGTTACTGATGCTGGTTCGAATACTTCCGGCATTTTTACAGCCTGTTTATATTGCCACAGCTTTATCTGTAGCTGTTTCAGTAGGCAATAAAAAACAGGAAAATGAACTGATGAGTATTGTTTTTAGTGGTGTTGCAATTGCAATGGTTTCTACAGTTCCGTTTGCGACTTGGTTAGCCAGCATCTTTTCGTGGCAGTATTCTTTTATGATTCAATCACTTGTAAGTATTATCGCTTTACTGATAATCTATTTTTTTCTGCCCAAAATGCCTATTACAGAAAAAAAATCATATTCTAGTCAGCTGAAAATACTAACGCAACCTATTTTTATCATAAGTACGGCAATGAATTTCTTTATGATAGCAGCCTGGTTCTCTACTTACAGTTATTTTGCCGAATATTTGAATAAAGCCAAAGGAATGGACAATACAATGGTAAGTTATATGCTTTTTATATTTGGGGTAATAGGCGTCATTGCTAATCGTGTATCCGGAAAAATGCTAAATAAAAACATAGCCCATACAACAGCCCTGTTTTTATCGGGAACAATCATTATTCCTATATTACTTTATTTTTCCGGTTCCAATACAATTGCCATTATTTTTGTTGTGGCACTTTGGGGATTTTTATATTCTCCCAGTTTTCTGAATGCTTCGACTTATATGATTTCATCGGCACCTGATTCGCTGGAATTTGCGAATAGTCTTGCTACTTCTTTTGGGAATCTGGGAGTTACTTTAGGTACAACAGTTGGAGGATGGATTATCATTAGTAAAGGTGTCCAATACACCCCTTGGCTTACTATGATATTTGGAACATTAGCTTTTTTAATGATACTGTTGAGAAAATATTTAGAAAGAAACAGCCCCATTGCTGTAAACTGATAAATGCTTTTTTAAATATTTTTCCGCATTTCTAAATACAATCCGTCATAAACATAGCCCGTGGTTTCAACCACGGGCTATGTTTAAAATAGGGGCATAAAACAAAAGAGACATTTTTCAATGTCTCTTTTTGTTTTTAAACCTTAACGGTTTCTATAATTTTATCTAATGTGATCGGTAAATCTCTAACTCGCTTTCCGGTTGCATTGAAAACGGCATTTGCAATTGCAGGTGCCATTCCTACTAAAGCGGTTTCTCCTAATCCCTTTGTTCCCATTGGATTACTAATTGGATCTTTTTTATTAACGAAGAAAACTTCCTGTTTTTCAATATCAGCATGCACAGGTACATGATAATCCGCAAAATTATTATTGATTGGACGTCCAAAACGATGATCGATTTCTAAAGCTTCCATCAATCCCATTCCGATTCCTCCTACTGCACCGCCAAACATTTGTCCGGCAGACGTTTTCTGATTGATAACGGTTCCAATATCAGCACAAGAAACCACATGTGCCAATCGTATTTTACCCAAATTCGGATTCACCAAAACTTTTACAAAGTGCACTGAAAAAGAATAAATGGAATATTTCTTCGCTTCTTCTGCCGCTTTAGACAGATTTTCGACTTCTAATCCTTCTAACTTGTTAGCAGTAAGTAAAGAGGCCAAAGTAACAGACTTCGAACTATTATTTTTAGCAGAAATCAAACCATTTGAAAAAGTTAAATCAGTAATAGCGATTCCTTTAAAAACCGGATTTTGAGCTGCCAATTCCAAGGCTTTACTAACCAATAAATTACAAGAATCATGAACTGCAGAACCAACAGATGAAGTCGTAGCCGATCCTCCTTGAGTTGGACCTTTTGGCAAACCGCTTTTTCCCATTTCAACAATAACATTTTCAGCAGGAAGCCCTGTTATTTCTGCACCAATAGCCGTCATCATTGTTGCTGTTCCTGGTCCCATGTCATTAACACTACATTGCAGCACTAAATTACCATCTGGTAAAAATTTTGCTTTTACTGAAGTTGGACTTCTGTAACAGCCAAAAGTCCCCGTTCCCATTCCATAGCCAACCAACCAGTTTCCTTCTTTTACTGAACCGGGTTCATTTTTACGATTTTTCCAGCCAATACGTTCCATTCCGCCTTCATAACATTCCAGAAGGTATTTACTGCTCCACGGTTTATTTTGTTCCAAATCTTTTTCAGCATAATTCAGCTTGCGGAATTCAATCGGATCTAAGTTTAATTTATATGCCATTTCATCCATCGCACATTCTAAAGCGAATGAACCCGTTGCTTCTCCTGGACCACGCATCCAGATTGGCGTACAAGTGTCCAAAGGCACAATTCTATAACGTGTTGAAACATTGGCACAATCATAAATAAAACGGGACATGTTTACGGTTCCTTCCATAAAATCCTCATAGCTGGAAGTCATGGCTACCGCTTCATGAGTCAAACCAGTCAGCTTTCCTGCTTTTGTTGCTCCAAGACCCATTTTCTGAATTGTAAAAGGTCTGAATCCAACATTAGTAAACATTTGTTCACGATGTAAAACCAATTTTACTGGACGATTTAGTTTCTTTGCGCCCATCAAAGCAGCAATTTCATAAGGCCAGGTATGTAATCCCATTCCAAATGCACCTCCTAAATATTCTGAAAACACTGAAACATCATCGACAGGAACATCAAAAACTCCGGCAACACTTCTTCTTGTTCCTTCTACTCCCTGACTTTTGGTATATAAAGTCGGTTTATTTCCATCCCATTTCGCGATGATATTCGCTAATTCCATCGGATTATGAACTTCAGTCGGAATTGTATATTCGGCTTCAAAAACTACTTCTGCATTTTTATAACCGTCATGTTCTCCACGATGGTAATCGTTTCCTTTTTCGGTATCTATTTTTTTCTCTTTATCAGCTGCTTTTTGAAGATCTGTTGAATGCTCTTCTTTAAAATAATCTGCTTTGATTAAACTCGCAGCATATTGCATACGTTCAAAAGTATCTGCAATAACCAGAGCAATTGGCTGATCGTAATACAATACCGAATCATCTTTAAAAATCTGTAGAGGCTGTCCAAAATTACGTTTGTCTTTTGCTTTTTGATAGCCAGAAGGTTTATCGACATTTAAATGCGTAATTACCGCCAAAACTCCCGGCGCCCATTCTGCTTTTTTAGTATCAATACTTTTTATTCTTCCTTTGGCAATAGTACTTCCGACCAAACAACCGTAGACTACTCCAGGCGTTTTATATTCAGCCGAGTACGTTGCAGAACCCGTTACTTTAGCAAATCCGTCAACTCTATTAATATTACTTGTCTTGCTCATAATTCTAATTATTTTGATGCTGCTATAGTAAGTGCTTCTGTTATGGTATTAGCTCCAAGCGTAATTTTAAAATCATTTCCGCCGTAAGTTCTGGCTCCTTTCATTGCTAAATCGCCTGCTTGTCTAAAAACTTCTTCTGAAACTGTTTTTCCTTTTAGAAATTCTTCAGCTTCAGTCAATCTCCATGGTTTATGCGCCACACCACCCATGGCAAGTCTAACATCTTTTATTACATTATTTTTCAAATCTAATGCTGCAGCAACAGAAACTAATGCAAAAGCATAACTCGTTCTGTCACGAACCTTTAGATAGTGCACGTTTTTAGTAAAATTATGATCTGGAATTTCAACAGAAGTAATCAATTCTTTTGCTTCCAGAGTATTGTCTTTTTCAGGCATATTTCCCGGCAGACGATGAAAATCTGTAAATTTAATTTGTCTTTTGCCTTTTGATCCTTCAACTAAAACCTGTGCATCTAAAGCTGCTAAAGCAATACACATATCACTTGGATGAACGGCAATACAACTGTCTGAAGCTCCAAAAATAGCATGCATTCTGTTGGAACCGCCAATAGCACCGCAACCGCTTTTAGGTGTTCTTTTATTACACGGCATATCAGTATTATAAAAATAAGAACATCTGGTTTTCTGCAGCATATTACCGCCAACAGTCGCCATATGTCTGATTTGTTGTGAAGCTCCTGCTGCTAAAGCTAAAGACAATAAAGGATGTTTTTCTTTTATTATCGCATCTTCGGCAACCTGACTGTTTTTTGCCAAAGCACCTATCGAAACTTTACCTTTTAGGAATTCTATTTTCTTTAAATCCAGACCGTTGATATCAATTAATTTATCTGGTGCCACAACATTCTTTTTCATTAAATCCACCAGATTTGTTCCGCCAGCGATAAACATCGCTTCTTTTTCTTTGCTGATATTCGTTACGGCTGTTCTTGACGATAAAGCTCTAATTATTTGAAAATTTTTCATAACTCCTTCCCTCCTTCCTTCACTTCAGTTATAGCGTCTACAATATTATGGTAAGCACCGCATCGGCAGATGTTACCACTCATATATTCTCTAATTTCTTCTCTGTTGTTGGCATGTCCTTCTTTGATACAGGCAATTCCCGACATGATTTGTCCAGGCGTACAATATCCGCACTGAAAACCATCATGTTTGATAAATGCTTCCTGCATTGGGTGTAATTTTTTTCCTTTCGAAAGACCTTCGATTGTAGTAACCTGCGCATTTTGCTGCATGGATGCCAAAGTCAGACACGATAAAATTCGGGTTCCGTTTACATGGACTGTGCAGGCACCACATTGTCCATGATCACAACCTTTTTTGGTTCCGGTAAGCTGTAATTGCTCTCTTAGCAAATCAAGCAAAGTAGTTCTGGGCTCGATATTAAGATTGTGTTTTTTACCATTTACTTCAATAGATAGCGGTACTGTTTCTAAATACTCCGCTATTTTCTCATCCCATTTATTTTCTGAAGCCATCACCAATGAAGGCGGTGTAAAAGCCAGCGCAGTAAAAAGTCCAGATTTCTTTATAAAGTCACGACGGGAATTGGAGTCATTCTCCGATACTTCTTTCGGATTGTTTTTTTTAGAAGCCATTCTATCTATTTTAAATTAGCAAAATCACTTGGGTATTCTAACAAATTTAACAATCTTAAATCACAAAAAGTTATGAAATTCAAACATTAGGCTTATTTAGAATAATTACAATTTTTATTTAACCGCAAAGAACGCAAGTTTTTTTTACTATTTACACCTTAATAAAACGCAAAGTTCGCAAAGCTTTATCGATTCCAGCTTTGCGAACTTTGCGATCATTTAGCATGACATAAGATTAAAATCTTTGCGTGCTTTGCGGTTAGAAAACCCATCAAAATTGTATTTTTACGAGATTAAGTTTTTTATATGTCAAATCAGCAATCTATTTATCTGGATAATAACGCCACCACTCGTGTTGATGAACGTGTTTTGAATGCTATGCTTCCGTATTTTACTGATTTGTATGCCAATTCTACAAGCAGTCATATTGCTGGATTAACGGTCAACGAAGCTGTAGAAAATGCTGCCTGGCAAGTTGCTGATTTAATTAATGCCGATGCTGAAGAAATTATTTTTACTTCCGGTGCTACAGAAGCAATTAATCTGGCGATTAAAGGTCTGGTAAATCAAGATAAAAAACATATTATTACTGTTTCTACAGAACATAAGGCAGTTCTTGAAACTTGTCGTTTTATGGAAAGTAATGGTTTTGAAGTCAGTTATTTAGAGGTTGGCAGAGACGGACTTTTAGACCTTAATCTTTTAAACGAGACCATAACCGATAAAACTCTGATTTTCATTAGATTGTTTTCTAATAATGAAACCGGTGTCATACAAAATAGCAGCGAAATTTCTAAAATACTCAAAAGCAAAAATGTACTTTTTATGTGCGATGCGACACAAGCAGTTGGTAAAATTCCGATTGATGTCAAAGCTTTAGGAATTGACCTTTTAACTTTATCTGCTCATAAATTTTATGGGCCAAAAGGAATTGGTGCTTTGTATATTTCGGCGAAAGCCAAATTAAAATTAATTCCACAGATTTTAGGCGGAGGACAGCAGCGAAAATTACGCAGTGGAACATTAAATATTCCCGGAATTATCGGTTTAGGTAAAGCATCTGAAATAGCTGTAAATGAATTAGAAAAAGATTCAAATAGAATTCATCTATTGCGAAATAAACTCGAATTTGGCTTATTGCAATTTGAAGGTTCTTTTGTTAACGGAAATATTCCAAACCGAATTTATAACACTACTAATATTTGTTTTCCGGGCGTGAATTCCGAACAGCTTATTATGGCTTTGGGGAATATTTCGGTTTCTAATGGTTCGTCTTGTTCTGCGGTTACTTCGGAGCCTTCACATGTTTTGAAAGCAATGGGATTGTCTGATGAAGAAGCTTTGAGTTCTATTCGTTTTAGTTTGGGACGATTTACTACTGATGAAGAAATTGATATTGCAGTTGAGCGGGTTTTAACTTTGGCTCAGCAATTGGTTTTGCCACAAAGGCACTAAGGCGCTAAGTTTTTTTATCTTGCAAAGTCACAAAATTTAATATTATAAGAAAAAACAATTAAAATCCAAACTTTAGCCAAGCCTGCTTATTTGGCTAAAGCCTTTCTTAATGTTAATTTATTATATCCTCCAGTTAAAACTGGAGGCAATTAATAAAAAACTTATTGCCTTTATAACAATACAAAAATTAGCGCCTTAGTGCCTTCGTGGCAAAACTACTCACGAAATCAGCTTAGTATAATCTTCCTCAGTATCAATATCAATATTCCCTTTTTCAAAAGAAATCGAGACAGTATCTTCAGCATATTTTTTAAGGAGTTTTTTTGCTCCTTCCTGTCCTTTTAAATCCAATAATTCTTTGAAATATTTTTTATCGAATAAAACCGGAGTTCCTAAAGTTTCGGAATATGCAGAAGCTATAATTCCTTTTTGAGTCTTGTGCTGTTCTTTTATAAGATTTTCAAATACTAAACTCGTCACAAAAGGCTGATCACAGACTGAAAATATACACTGCTCACAATCCGGGTGTAATTTCAATAATTCACTTAATCCTTTGACAATTGAAGATGACATACCGTTTTCCCAATCTGAATTTAAACAAATTGTTATTTCAGGAAAGTTAAGGTCATTTTCAATCGTTTCATAGTTTGCACCAGTTACTACTAAAGTGAATGCATTTTCGATCTTTAAAGCTTCTGAAATTGTATTTTTTAAAAGTGTCGATTCTTTGTATTCCAGTAATTGTTTGGGACGGCCTAGTCTGGAAGAATTTCCAGCGGCCAAAATGATGATTCCTGTTTTATTTAAAAAATTATCTTTCATGCGGCACCTCATCATGGATCTTACCCAATTTATATTTTAAAGAAGTTCCGGTCTTTCCTCCTGAAAAAGCTTTGATTTCTGCGACAATTGAGAGAGCAATTTCCTCTGAAGTTTCTGCTCCAATATCTAAACCAATCGGACTGTAGATACGTTCCAATTGTTCGTCATTAAGATTTATTCCTTCGTTTTCAAGATCATCCAGCATTCGGTTTAATTTGGTTTTAGGACCAAGAATTCCGATGTATTTACAATTCGTTTCTAAAAGCTGTTTTAAAACTGCTAAATCATATTTATAATTGTGAGTCATTAAAACAAAATAAGTCTGTTCATCAATTATAATATTTTCCAGAAATTGTTCCGACTTAACAGTTTGAACTGTATCTGCCTTTGGAAAACGCTTTTCGGTAGTATGTGTGGCGCGTCCGTCGCCAATAGTAATTTTCCAGCCCAATATAGAGGCCATTTTCACTAAAGGCTGTACATCATTTCCGGCTCCCGCAATCACCAGCGAAATTGGCGGATTAATGTATTCAATCAAAGCCTCATTTTCAGTTTGAAGTTTTTTTACTACTGAAGTTTTGGTTTGCAACACTTCTTTCGCGTAAGCAATCAAATTTAATACTTCGCCATTATGATTCATTACCGGACTATCTTTCCTAAAGAATAAGGTTGTTCCTATTTGAAAAGCATTTCTTCTAAGTGAAAAGACGGTAACAATAACCGCTTCTTTTCTTTCTAATTCTAATTGTTGTAAAAGCTGTATTGGATTATTTGACTGTTCATCGTCAATAAATTCAAAAAGAATATGTACAATTCCGTTGCAGCCCAACTGTAAACCGAGTTCAGCATCATCTTCATTATTGGTATTATACGTAATCAATTTATTCTGTTTTTGATGAATAGCAAGCAATGCTTTTCGAAGTGCGTCTCCTTCGAGGCAGCCTCCGCTTATCGCTCCTGTTAACTGACCATCTTCAGTAACAAGCATGCGGGCTCCGGGTTGTCGATACGATGATCCTTCAACTTTGACGACTGTTGCTAAAGTTGTTTTCTTTTCTTCTGATTTTGCTTTTGAATACGCTTTTAAAATTTCGCTGATTTCTTTCATAAAATAAATACTCTCCCGTAAAAATAAGACTGAAGATGTTTTTAATACTCTAAAAATAAAAAATATTATAAACCTCACAGCAGGAAAGCCGTTAAGTTTATCCTATTCTCCTGTAAAATCCGGAAAAATATCAATTTTAATTTTTCATTTCGAGCGTATAGTTCAGCTTCGATTTAATAATTCTTTTATCTCTGTCCAGCATATAAATCTTTTTGATATCTGAACTGAAATAACCGTAATAGATCTGTTCAGCAGCCGGTTTATTCCAATTGAGAATAAAAATGGTTCCGTTGGGATCATTTTCCAAACCTCTTTCGGTATTAAAACTTCCTTTTTCCACAAACTTTTTTTCAGGTGATCTGCCTTTATAAATACTGGATACTTCAAACTTTTGTCCTTCCATGGTCCCGTTTCCCATATCAATCTTAAGTACCGTCTGAATACCACTGCAGTCTGCACAAGGCAGTAAACCTTCATAAACCAAAACATTTTCCGTTTTTAAATTGAGAGAATCCTTTGCAGCTGCAGCTGTTTGAAGTTCTTCCTTTTTTTTATTTGAATTACAAGAGATTGTGCAAATTGCAGCAATCAGTAGAAGGGCTGTTTTTTTCATACTCTTTGTATTTATTGTTATTTCAAATGTACCAATTTTTCTTACATGTTGTATTTTAACAAGTTAGTACCAACTTAAGCTTTCACTGTTAACATTTAACAAATTATAAACGATTATTTTTTATTGTCTTATTCATCATATAGCTAAGTTTTGTATTTTTATGTTCAGCAAAATGAATATATTACCTAACTTTAATAATAAACTACATGGGAAAATTTGTAATTACAACCAGAGCCAACGGAGAGTTTCAATTCAATTTAAAAGCTGGTAATGGCCAGACAATTCTAACCAGTGAAGGTTACACTACAAAAGCTGCCTGCAATAATGGTATTGAGTCTGTAAAAAACAATGCTGCTGACGATAATCGTTATGACCGAAAAGAGGCTAAAAACGGAAAACCTTACTTTAATTTAAAGGCCGGAAACGGACAAATTATTGGTTCTAGTGAAATGTATGAAAGTGCTGCCGCCAGAGAAAACGGAATCGAATCTGTAAAGAAAAATGCTCCTGATGCAACTATAGATGATCAGACAGCTTAAATTTATACCGATTGTATATATTCAATATAGACTCATTACATTGTTCTATTTTCTATATTAGATCGGCATTATACCAGAGCGTTTTGAATAAAGAATAAATTCGTTTGGTATTACTTTTAAAATATAATGAAAGCGAGGCAAAAACCTCGCTTTTTTATTTATTCTCCTTACTGATATAAAGATAACCCGATCTTCTCACTGTTTTACCTGCATTTTGATATTCGAGAATGTAAAAATACGTTCCATCAGATAATCCGTCATTTTTCCTGACTGTATCTCGTCCTTCTGAATAACCTCTAAACATATTGTCGCTTTCATTATAGGATTTTGCATCAAACACCTTAACTCCCCATCGATTGTAAATCTGTACCCTGTTATCCGGGAAATTGTCGATTCCTTTAATATGAAAAGTATCATTCATCCCGTCATCGTTGGGAGAAATGGCATTATACACTATAATTTCATCAGTGGGTGGTTCAGGATTAGCTTTTTGCACTATCGCTATTGTAAAAATACCGTAACCACTAACCTGAGTCGTTACGAGTTTTGTATACTCAGCACCAGTCAGAAGATCTGTTGTCATGCCTTTTTCATTAATCCATTTAGATGTCGCAGTATCCCATCTCACTATCGCTAATTCAGTATCATTAGTTTCCTGGAAGAAAATCGCGGGTGTTGTATTTTTATCCAAGGTAAGACTTAAAACCGCTTTATCTGTTCCTTGTTCCTGAGCTAAATTCCAATATTCAGCTTCATCTATGGTTACAATACTTGCTTCTTTACTGGTGTACGGATGAATATTTCCTATAGTTTCAAAAAAATATTCCGTTGTATATCTATTATAATTATTGTTTGCATCATTCATAGATGGTCTGTAATACACATCATCGCCAATAGGAAATTCAAATTTTGCAGTGCCTATTTTCTCTACCCTTCCATCAACAAAACTTAAATTACTGGTTTGCGAATGGGAGGCATTTGCGTTGAAAATCATGATTCCTTCATCATGAGATCCGTCTACAATTCCGTTCCTGAATGAAGCCCGTTTATTAACAACAATAGTAGTTTTTAAGGAAAAAGGAAACTTACTGGAAATATTATTGAATTCTATATTCTGAAATTCTGAAATGGATCCCCCTTCTATTATTTGATTGGAATTACCAATAAAAAAAGTTTTTCCATCCAATGAATTGCTATAGGTAAACAGTCCGTCATTTTTAAAATCTGAGTAGGCATAAAAATTTCCATTTTGTAAAACATTTCCATTACTCTTGTTATCAAAGGCAAAAAAGGTCAGAAAGTCTGTGTTGGGTTCAATAGTTAACACCCCTGTATTGACAGTCTGCGCGGTTATATTTTGAATACAAAACAATACTAAAATATATCTCTTTACTGTACCCATAACTTATTCAATTTTAAGCTAGTCCATTCTATACATTTTATTACTTTTTCAACAAATCTTTAATTTCCTGCATTTGTTTTTTAAGGGTTTCTACTTCAGATTTCAGATCTTCTATCTGAGTCTGCTGTTCTTTAATACCTTCAACTAATACTCCTGTAAACTGAGCATAATTCACAGCTTTAAATCCAGTTTCTTTATTGGTAATAACGAGTTCGGGATATACTTTTTCTAATTCCTGTGCGATCATACCAAGCTGAAGATCTGTCCCTTTTGAAGCATCTTTCCAGTAATAGGTCACTCCTCTTAGCTGTTTGATATTATTCAACACACCTGTTAAGGTTTGGATGTCTTTTTTCAATCGTACATCGGAAGGAAGTACTACCGCACTAGGAGTGACAATACCGCTAAAAGTTGCATTGCCTAAATTATCCATTACCATTCCCTTATTTAAATCAACCCTATTGGTTAACAATCTGTAGCCACCATTAAACATTCCTGTAAATTGGTTAGACGCTGTAGCAGTAACAGTTCCTCCAGAAGAAAAATCAGTCATTATTGTTGATCCTGGCATAGAGGCGGGAATAACGGCATTAAATCCGCTTATGGTACTATATTGCGATGACACTGTATTGCTCTGCCCCATAATAGTAGTATTACTACTGTTACTATTAATGATATTGTTGTTCCCCATTATTGTTGAAAAAGTACTTGTACTGCCAATATTATTATTCTGACCTAAAGCGGTTGAATATGAACTATTAACATGGTTACCCGCTCCGGCTGTAAAAGAGGAATTAGCCGTGGCAGCATCACCAATAAAATTACCATTGCCAACTGCAAGACTGTAATTCCCATTTGTTACAGCAATAGTATTGTTTAATCCCATCGTTACCGAGTATAACGCCATAGAATAATTGGTACTACCCATTGCTGCTGAACCTATTGCAGAAGCTCCTGTGGTGTTTCCAACCCCCATTGTCACAGAACTTTGACCATTTACAATATTACTCGCTCCAAATGCAGCAGCATTTGAAGCCGCTATTTGATTGTTATAGCCTGCCGCAAATGAAACAGTAGCGGGTCCTGCACCAAGCGTTGGCGCAACTACGTAGGGCGCTGGCGGTGCCGGCATAGCGGCATCTTTTATGTAATTATTTTGTCCTACAGCCACTGAAAATCGGGCTGTGGCAAAATTACCCTGACCAAAAGCAGCGGCATAGTTTCCCGATGCCGTATTCCCATTTCCGGAGGCAAATGAAAGTGCTCCACTGGCAGTAGAGGTACCAAAAGCTGCAGAAGATTCTCCAGTAGCCTTGCCAGGAGGATAATATGTACTTGTAGTAGGGCTTGTATGTCCTGCCCCAAATGCAAAAGAATTAATTCCGGAGGCTTCCATTCCGTTTCCTCCTGCAAAAGAATTCGAACCAATTGTTAGAGCTGAATCTGGCAGACCAGTTCTTACAGCACCACGTACATCTAATTTTGCTAAAGGAACAGCAGCATTAAAATCTCCAATACCTACGTTACCGTTTTGATAAATATTTTGAGTGTTTGTAGTAGCCAATGCTGCTGAATTTTCTACATGCCAAGGTTCAACAGCTAATGTTGATGGCGCAATTGTTTTAAATACTCCAGTAACATCTGCCACAACTAAATTATCTGTTGTACTGCCGCTTTTTAATCCTTCAACACGTATGGGATCATCAGTACCAATAGTCTGTGGTGAAACATGAAGGGTATTAGTCGGCGTATCAATATTAATTCCAATTTTCGACTGTTTAGCCAACGACCCTAAATTATTTACTCCTGTACCAAAAATTGCATTTCCAATGTTTAAACGGTTACTTCCCGTGGCTGCCGGAAGATCTACAGTATTTCCAATAATAATATTTTGACTTCCTGATGTTAAATTCATTCCAGCCTGATATCCTAAAGCTGTATTCCCCGTACCACTGGCCAAAACACCAAGTGCTGTATTACCAATAGCTACATTTTGATTTCCAGAGGTATTAACAATAAGCGCTCCTACTCCCATTGCTGTATTAAAATTACCGGTATTAACTTCTAAGGCTTTATATCCAACTGCAACATTTCCAGTACCACTTGCAGAACCTGTTAAGGTGTTATGCCCAAAAGCTGTATTATTGGTTCCAACTGAATTGGACAATGCTCGAAGTCCAAAAGCTGTTGTTCCGGTTTGAGATAACATTCCGGCTTTTACATTATTAATTCTGAACATTAAAGGCTGGCCATCAGTAGTTCCTAAGAAATTAATCGACGAATCGGTCCCGCCGTTACCGGTCATTCTCCAATAGTTTGCAGTATTTGGAGCAATTGTTTTAAAGACACCACTAGCATTAACTACTACAAAATTATCTGTTACTGCTCCTGTCTGCAAGCCTTCAGCCCGAATTGGATCTGCAGTTGAGCTAATGTGCAAAGTATTGGCTGGCGAATTAGTATTAATACCAATTCTTCCGGCAGTTCCTCCTGCCGCACCATTTACACCAGTACCAAACAAAGTGTTACCAATGTTCATTTCGTTGCTGACAGTTGCTGTAGATGTACTGACATTAATTGATGAAGTTCCTCCACCAATTAGAATATTGGAGTTGCCTGTACCTGTACCAATTGCTCCTGTAGAACCAACACCGTGGCCTATAGCTACATTGTAGTTTCCACTTGAATTGATGGACAATGCATTAGCTCCAATAGCTACATTACCCGTACCGGAAGTATTATCATGAAGCGCACTTGAACCAAAAGCATTGTTGTATGCCCCCGTAACAGGAACAGTGTTGGTGCTCTGGCCTGACATTGCAAGATAACCTACAGCAGTATTCCATCCAGCACTAGCAGCAGGTGAAGAGGTAGTATAATTATTCATTGCCAAGGCACCTATTGCTGTATTAGCATTTGATGTTGCTTTGAATAAAGCCCCATAACCAATGGCAGTATTATCGCTGGCTCCGCCGCCTGCAGGTAATGCATTGTTTCCAATAGCGGTATTCTCTGCACCATTATTTGGCGATATACCTGTCCAATTGTTGAGTGTTAGATACCCTAAAGTAGTATTCAAATTACCTTTAGTGGCAGAAGAAACCATACCGGCTTTGTTGTTAAAAACCTTGAACATTAAAAACTGGTCATCGGTAGTACCTAGGAAATTAGTACCTGGAGTTGTGCCAGCATTGCCTATTATAGACCACATTGCCTGAGTAACCGTTTTTAAAACCCCGCTTGCAGGGTCAATAGCTACAAGTTTATCTGATGCTGCTCCGGTCGGAAGATTAGTAATTGCAAAATTATTGCTGTTAGTATTTATTGTAGTAGGCTGTATCAGTGTTCCGCCTAATTGTACCTTGCCATTAGTTACTGTTAGACCATTGTCCGCTGCAATTAGTACAGGAACTGCTGGTGTTGCAACGCCGTTTACAGTTGATATTAGGTTGCCATTGGCAGCGGTTAAAGTATTATCATTAATAATATTCACGTCAGCTCCTGTTACTCCGTTTACTGTAGTACTTAGAGCATTGATTGCAGAAGTATTTGAAACTGTTGTTGCTGGAACCAAGGAAGCAGGATCAATGGTTCTTAAATTACCGCTTGCATCTGCTGTTACAATATTATCTGTTGTAAGACCAGTTTTAAGCCCTTCTATACGAACAGGGTTATCTGTAGGACCTACGAGATAAGGAACAACATGTAAAGCTGCCTGAGGAGCATTAGTATTAATACCTATTTTACCCTGGTTAGCTATATTAGCATTTACATTTGTACCATATAATGTATTACCTATGTTTAGTTCGTTACTTACTGTAGCTGATGACGCATTTGCATTACTATTTTCATTGCTGCCTATAAGTATATTATAACCGCCTGTAGTAGTGGTAAAACCAGATGCAGAACCTATTCCAATATTATAGGCACCTGAAAAAGTAGGTCCGCTAAGTGCACTAGCTCCTATCCCCACATTATATTTTGCATTGGCACCAGCTGCAAAAAGCATAGCACTATTTCCTACAGCCACATTGTAGCTGGTTGAACCAGTACTACTGCTCATTGCCGCCGATCCAAGAGCTGTATTGGAGGTACCCGACGTACTATTAGATAAAGCCGCAGATCCTAAAGCAGTGTTGCCAGCCCCAGTTGTATTTGCCTTTAAAGCTGTAGATCCTACTGCCGTATTTCCATTTGCAGTACCAGCATTAGTGTTTTGGAGCGTCTGGTAGCCTATCGCAGTGTTAGAATTTCCACTTTGGGCTAACTGTAAAGCCTGATAGCCTACAGCAACCAAATTATTTACGCCAGTACCTGCAAATGCACCTAAAGCACTGCTGCCTATAGCCACATTGTTGATAGAGGAGACATTTGCCGCTAATGCATTACCGCCAATAGCTATATTATCGATACCTACTGTATTGGAATTTAATGCAGATGCTCCTATAGCCACATTGTAATTTCCTGATGTGTTTTTTGACAATGCAGCATTACCTACAGCTGTATTGTTACCCCCTGATCCTCCACCGGTGCCTATTGCAAAACTACCTATTGCAGTATTGTAGCTGCCTGTATTAAGAGCCAACGCCGAAGTACCTACAGCAGTATTGTTAAATGTTGAACCAGTAGTACTTAATGCATTAGAACCCACAGCTGTATTATCGTGACCTGATGTATTAGAAGTTAATGCACTTATACCAAATGCAGTATTATTGGCGCCTGTACTATTGGTTAATGCACTAAAACCAAAGGCTGTCATGGTTTTAGAGAGAAGACCAGAGTTGGTATTGTCTATTTTAAAACGTAATGCCTGGTTATCAGTAGTCCCTAAGAAATTAACACTTGGATTAGTTCCAGCATTACCCAATAAATGCCAGTCGTTTGGCGATAAATTAGTAATATTTATTTTTCTAACTGAAAAGGTAGCTGGATCCCATGTGAGTACATTATCAGTCAATTCTCCGTCAAAAGGAGTATCCAATTTTAATACAGGTATGGTGGTGCTGTTATTATTACTAATATACAAGCGGGAATTGAACAATGACGGAATATTTAATGTATCCACTCCTATAGCTACATTTCCGCTGGTGTTTTTATTAAATAGATTAGATCCCACCTGATACCATTTGCTTGGATCTACATAAATAATTGTACCTTTATTATCAACCGCTCTTATGCCCTTGTTCTGAGCCAAAAGCACACAAGGGAATAAAAGAGACAACAATATTATTAAATACTTATTCATTTTTTTAATCATTTAAATGGAATACTATTTTTTAGGCATCACTAGTTCTATATTACATTTCCCACCCGATGACATTCTATGGAAAAACTCCAGACACATTGAAAAAAATCATTTATAAGGCAAACAGGACAATTTACGTTATAATAGAATATCAGCATATTCGTATTTTTTATAATCACTTTTACCTCCCTTGCATTACAGTATGCAGGGAGATAAAAGTGATTGAATACTAACCTGATTATTGCTTTTGGGCACTTAATTAGTTAATCCACTGAACTTCAATCTTGTCAGCTGTAGCCAGAGAATAATCTTCCGGATCTGTACCACCTGCACCTTTAACTGTTAATGTTCCGGCTGCTAATGTATAGTCTGTACCAGCCAATAATTTAGCACCATTGCGATATACCGATACTTTACTCACATCATTAGGTAAAAAGGCGGCATCAGTATAGGTTACATCCGTAGCAGCAGTGGTAACAGCCACTACTGTTACACCGGTTCCAACCAATTGAGACGGCATCAATTTTAATGTTTCTCCTGTAGTTTCATCACGTACCAAAAAAGTATAACCTGTACCGGTTGCTGTAGTATGTGTAGATCCGTCCGTAGCATTAGTAGAGGCAGCTAATGTGTTAGGGGCTAATTTAATTCCATCTAAAGCAAATACTTTTCCTGTTGCATCAATATAGGTATCATTAGTTAATGTACCTCCCAATTGCCACGTCGTAACAATATTGCCGGCAGCATTAGAGTTTGTAATTTGGGTAATACCATTTTGTACCTGCAGATATTTAACGGTACCCTTGTTGTCAATTACCCTAACAGAGCCGCTTAGTGATGATGTTGCTCCCGGTGCAGCTACAGCCGCTTGTTTTGTAACATCGCCCGTTACTTGTTGTGCCTGTGCACTTAGGCTGATCCCTAAAACTGCCGCTAACACGAACATACCTTTTTTAATTGTCTTGTTTTTCATGATTGATATTTGTTTGTTATTTTCCATTTTACTAATTTGTCTACGATTTATGATTATTGTTTTTTATTACGAATATTCTAAAAACATATCCTAACTGTTCTTCTGTTTTTTTCTACTTCATTTCCTTTTCCATATTTCTATATTGGTTAAAAATTATTTTTTATTTTAATGCTAGTTTATTTTTACTTCCATTGGTAAATTTTTATTTCATCGCCTTCCAGACATCCTCCATTAGTATCAGCATACAGTTGTAATGTTAATTGGGAAGTTCCCGGGGTTGCGGTAAAATTTATTTCGATTCCATTTCTAAAAACCTGTACTTTATCTAAAGAGGTAATAGGCTGTGGAGTAGCAAAAACCTTCTGTCCATTAACCGCAATCAGTTCCTCTTTTATAACCCCTGTCAACTCGTTGATACTTATTTTTCTGATGACATCCGTAGCAGAATCAACCGTAAGTAATTCACCGTTAGGATTTCCCTGCTGCAAACCTTTAAGAGCCAGAGTATTGGTGTCATCTGTAGTAATGGTAGTTGGTGTTATTAAACTGCCGCCTAATTGAACATTGCCGTTAGCTGCTGTTACCCCATTATCTGCCGAAATTAAAACTGGAACTACCGCTGTTGCTGCTACGCCGTTTACAGTTGACACTAAATTTCCATTTGTAACAGTTAAAGTATTACTGTTGATAATGGGTGCTCCTGCGCTGGTTTTTCCGTTTACTGTAATGGTTGAAGTGTTCCCTGTTGAAGCATTTGATACAGAAGTTGCATTTGCAAGCGATGCAGACGACAATAAAGAACCTCCATCAGTTCCAGCAGTCAGGATATTTCCTGCATCTGTGCTTGTTACATTGGCTGTCTGAGCAGTTCCCGCTTCATTGGTATAGGTAATTACGCCAGTAGCCGGAGCCTGAACCATATTGGTAACCGTTTCATTTGCTTTGACTATTGTACTTATATTAATAACCTGTATATTTCCTGAAGTGTCAACATAACTAAATTCATTTGTAACAGAATTATAATTGACAATCCCTTTTGTTTTAATTACAATATCCTGTAGAATGTCGGTTACAGCTGGATTATTGGCGATTGTATTAAAATTAGTAGTCACATCTCCAACAATATCAATATTTGCCGCTGTTCCTGCTTCATTGGTGTAAGTGTAAGATCCCCCTGAATTATTAACAAGAGTGGTTACGGTCTCGTTTGCTTTGACGACTGAACTTAGATCAATAACCTTTGTGTTTCCTGAAGCATCAACATAACTGAATTGATTTGTAACAGAATTATAAGTGACAATTCCTTTTGTCTTAACAACGATCTGCTGAAGAATGTTGGTTACAGCTGGATTATTTGCAATTGTACTAAAATTAGTAGTCACATCTCCCACAATATCAATATTTACAGCTGTTCCCGCTTCATTGATGTAAGTATAAGATCCACCTGAATTATTAACAAGAGCTGTCACAGTTTCATTTGCTTTAACAATGGTGCTGAAATAAATTAACTGCATATTTCCATTTGCATCAATATAACTGAATGTTTGAGTTGCTGGATTATAAACCACATTTGCAGAGCTGGAAGTAACATCATCTGAAATAAGAATTCTATTCCATTTATTATTAAGCCAGTAGTAATACCCCGGCTTTATATCGGAAATTGTCGCTGTATTGAATACCAGTAAACTATTCACATTTCCTGATGTGATGGTTGATGTATCTGTTGAACCCGTTAAATTTATTCTGGGAATCAGTACACCTTTATTTACAGCAGTTACATCCAATTGTGCCGAATTAGCAGGAGTCAGTGTTCCAACTCCAACTTGTGCATGGCCTAAAAAACTTATAATAAAAATTATAAGAATAAATAATGACCTCTTTGCTGGTTTTAAGTTCATCTTTATTAATTTTAATTCTTAGAATCTAATGTTTAATTGTTTTTGTAAGCGGGGTTTGAAAGTGCAAATTTCCGTTTGGAGTGCGATATTTTTAGCTATTAAACGTTTTTAAAATGTCATTTTAAGACATTGTCTGTTATATGTTAACCACCTGTAATGGTTAACGTATCTGTTGGACCGGTTGAATTCATCCGGGGAATCAGTACCTCTCTATCGGCAGCCGCTACTTCTAATTGAGCAGAGGAATTAAGCACTGGCGCACCTAAACCTGCCTGGGAAAATTCAGTGTAACTGTTTAATAATAAAAACATGGAGAGTATTTTATTCTTCATAAGATTGAATTATTAGCGTTAACAATTTAAATTATAAGAGAAATAAAAAATGAATACAAACCCCACAGCATCACTCCTGAAAATTCAAAAGTTCTGTGAAGGATCCCTTTAAACAGGGAGAATCGTATTTTTGTGTATTTACATGTTTAAGGCAGGTAACTAAAAAGGAAAAAAGAGATGCTTTGATGCAGAAAATAAAATTCCTTTTTATAATAAGAATATGTAAATGTAATAATTTTTAAAACACTAACAATCAATAACTTAATTTTTTATTATTACTAAAAAACTGATCTTTATATATTTATCAGATTTACATATAAAAAAAGACGGATTTTAAGATCCGTCTTTTTTTACTTTAACTAAATTGATTTTTATGCTTTACATCTGACCAAACTTTCGTTTGTATCGGTTAAGCTCTTCTTCTGTTTTACTTAAAAGCTTTTCAAGCAGTTTGATTTTATCTTCATACAATTCTTTTAAGGCTTCATCATTACTGGAATTGATTAAGATACTGCCTGTATTATGATTGCCTTTGACGGTATTGAAACTGTTGAAATAACGCTGACTGTCAAAACTGATAATGTCTTCTACACTAACTTCTAAAATTTTGGCAATTTCTACTAATTTAACATAAGATAAAATAGTTTTTCCTTTTTCTATTTTACTGTAACCAGCCTGGGTTACACCGAGTTGATCTGCCATATATTCCTGAGTGTAATTTTTTAACTCTCTAATGCTTTTTATTTTATTTTTAATTGAAGTGGCCATAAGTTTGATTTGGGGAGGCATGTATAGCTGAACAGCCATTAAACTTAGGTATTTCAGCTATGTTTGTTTAATTGGATAATTTAATTTCTGTTTCAATGGTAGGTAGACGAAACTTGATTTTTTATTTTTTTCTAATTATAATAATAAAGCCGTATACAAGGGCAACAATTATAAAGGCTAAATCATAATTGGAAATTTTGCTAAATAATTGATTCATCTTAATGTTAATGACGTGCCGTTTCTAAAATCCGGTAAAATTCAAAACGTGAATACTGGTCGATTTGCCTGCCAATAGCCGGACGGTCCAAAGCATTAATTTTTACTTTAATCTGCTTTCTGTAAATATCTTTTACAAAGACGAAATATTCAAATTCTTCCTGGTTGTGAAACCTTAAGATAAGTAGAAAACTGTAGCATAATAAAGTGGGAATTACATAATAGAGTTCCATCAGGCTGGTAAAAATCATGCAATAATAAGCTGATGCAGTAACGGCAATAAATGCACTGTTTTCAAAAAGACAGGATTTCTTTTTTTTGAGCAGACCTAATTTAACAACTTCGTTAAAATGATACTGCCATTGATTTGACCCGTAGCAAAACCGCACCTGGTCATGTGTAAGTGAAATGAACATAATACTAAATAATTAAAAATCTAATTCAGGAAAGTCCCTGGGCGGCTTTCTTTGAATTTGTTTGAGGCTTAAAAATATGTTTTGAAAATGCTGCTAAGTTCAACAGCACATCCTTTCACAATATTACGCATAATCACGTTTTTTTTCTTACAAATCAGCTTATAGAATATAACCAAAGGTTGTAATTCATTCTAATTATCATTTTTTACTTACCACGAAATAATCCATATCATGATTTTACCTACACTTATTTTTTCAAAATTGAATACAAAAGAAATTTCTGAAACACACAATAACACAAAACAGTCAAAAATTATAAAATAAAGGCAGATGTTTCCTTTTCTTAAGGAATCAGCAGGATTTTATATAACTAAAAAAGCCATTTCCTGTTACGAAAATGGCTTCTTAAATGAAACAAAAACAAAATTATTTTAAACTGCTGATTCCTTCATGAGTAGGAACTACCGGTTTTATGGTTCCGTCCGGATTAAACTCTAATTTATCGATGCAGACTTCACGATGAAAACCTCCTGCATCACCCATTTTTATTCCCGTTGGATAAGAGAATCTGTGATATACAATGTACCATTCGTCTTTGTTTGGAATCTGTAATACCGAATTATGTCCTGTCGCATAAATTCCTTCGTCTGGTTTTCCCTGAATTACGATATTATTTTCCGGGATTTCCAATGGGCCTGTTGGTGAATTTGAAATTCCGTATCTCACTTTATATTTCGGACTTCTGGTATCGTCTTCACTCCAAAAGAAATAATATTTTCCGTTTCTGTAAATCACATAAGTTCCTTCACGGAAAGAATTATTAACCGCTATAATTTTTTGGGTATTTGGTTTTAGCGAAACCATATCTGGATTTAATTCGGCTACAGCCATATACATATTTCCCCAGTACAAGTAACTTTTTCCTGTTTTAGGATCTGTAAATACATCCGGATCAATTTCCTGTCCGTCTTTTATTCCTTCCGGTCTTTGGGCTACAATAGCTTTTCCGCTGTCTTTAAAAGGCCCTGTCGGATTATCTGAAACTGCAACGCCTACTTTTTGAGCAGCAGTGAAATAATAGAAGTATTTATATTTTCCTTTTATCTTTTTCTCTACAATACAAGGCGCCCACGCATTTCTGTTTCCCCAGGGCACCTCTTTTTTAAGATCCAGAATAACACCTTCGTCTTTCCAGTCTGTTAAATTATCTGAAGAAAATGTTTTAAAATAATAACCAGACCAGCCATCGAATCCGTCGCTTGTTGGATAGATATAATATTTCTTTGTTTTGTTTGAATACAGAATTTCAGGATCGGCATAATACCCTTCTAAAACTGGGTTATGATTTACTTTTGGAAACTTTTCAGGCGTTCCCCATTTATCTGTAATTCTTTTTAATTCAGATCGAGTTATTGGAAGAATAGTTCCGTGACGCGGATTAAAATCCATTGAAATATCGTTGTCAATTACACTGAAATTTTCCAGGTCTTTCGTTTTTGTGAATTGATATCTTCCTTTGGTGTAAACATCATACATCAAAATATATTCATCTGAATTATTCAGTTTGAAAACACTCGAACCTTCTACTCCATCTTTTGTTTGTTGCAGATAATTGTCATTTTCAATCCAGTTTCCGGAAGTCAAATCTTTTGTAACTGCGACTTTGATTCCTGGCGTATTGGTTTCTGTTTTATAGAAAAGATGATATTCTCCATTTTTTTCGATAATATCACCATCTATGCAAGCATTTCCTGATTTTGGAACAAACAATAATTTCGGTTCACTTTCTAAAGCTGTAAAATCTTTATTGGCGTAAGCATAATAAATTTTATCAGGACCACCGGCATGCTGCATGCTAAAATAAATCATGTATTTTCCAGCTTTCGCATCATAAATAGTCTGAGGCGCCCAAACTCTTTTTAAGTTTTCGTTTCCTGGAAATGTAGTCTGGATATTTACAATACTGCTTTTCCAATTTACTAAATCGGTACTTTTTAACAGAACCATAGCACGGTTACTGTCCCAGCCTTTTGAAGAAGTCATGTCGGTCAAAACCATATAAAATGTTTTGCCATCTTCTCCTCGCAATATATGCGGATCGCGAACACCTCCAGTTGAACTGATTGCTTTACTATCTATAACCGGTTTGTTTCCATTTAAACTGTAATAATGATAACCGTCCTGACTTACAGCATAATTAACCGCTTCTTCTTCTACCTTATTTCCAATAAAATAAACGAATAAATAGGCGGTTAAATCTTTCTCTGCAATTGTAGGCGGCACTCCTTGTGCTTTATCTTGCGCTTGTAAAAAAGTTGAAATCAATAACAAGAATACAAGACTAAATTTTAATTTTTTCATTTTGTAATAAGTTTAATGCTGTTCTATTTTCGAAAATAATACAACAGTTTATTTTTTGGTTTTAATACGGATAACAGTAAAAGAATAGGGCGGTAATTCTTTCAAAAATGCTTCTTTAACTGTGATATTTTGAGTTACTGGTCTGGCATCTGTTTTTTCTGGATTTCCAGCTAATACCGTGTAACTCGCGTTTTCGCTTGTAGTCAAATTAGCTGTCTCGATTGATGGCAGAACCGCAACTGGAAGTACATTAACCAATTTGACAATCAAATCTCCTGAAGTGCTTTCTTTAACTACAGATACTCCAATGCGTTTATTTACATCATTATTATCTGAAACTTTTATACTTCTCTCGATATAAATATCCCCCGGATTCTGACCGTACAGTTTTTGAACGAAATAATTTACTGTCGGTTTTACTTCATTTCCATTAAAATAAATCAAATCCGGATTCCATTGCGTATGTTTTTCTCTCGCCAACAACGGCGCATAAGAAGCCATTGCAACCACATCTCCATTTCGTTCAACGCCTGTAAGATACAATGCCTCGGCCAAAGCGTTATAAAACTTATTCCCCCAGGATGCATATTCTCCAAGATAGACTTTAGACTTTGAACGATCGTAACTATCATAAAAATCATGATTATTAATAAACCATCCCGGAGATTGATAATAATGTTCGTCTACAAGAGGCAGTTTCAAATCATCAGCAATTTTCCAGCCTTCTCTATAATCTGTTCCTTCAAAAAATGGTCCGACTGTACCAATAATCATAATCTCTGGATATTTTTGCTGTACCGCTTTTACTATCATTCGGTAACGTTCTTCAAAAACATCACTGATTAAGTCTTCATTTCCAATCCCGACATATTTTAAATTGAAAGGTTTTGGATGTCCCGCCTCAGCACGTTTTTTACCCCAAACGGTGTTGACACTTCCGTTAGCGTATTCAATTAAATCCAAAACATCCTGAACATATTCGTCCATATCTTCCATCGGAATTCCGAATTGCTGTCCGGAACCTCCATCAGATGAATTTTGACACGGAACTCCTGCCGCCAAAACCGGAACTGGCTCGGCTCCTAAATCTTCACAAAACTGAAAATATTCAAAATACCCCAATCCCATTGACTGATGATAACCCCAAATATTTCGCGATCCTACTCGACTTTCCAGCGGTCCAATCGTATTTTTCCATTTGTAAATATTATGCAATCCGTCTCCGTGCGCCACACATCCTCCCGGAAAACGAACAAATTTTGGATGCATATCTGCAATTGCTTCAGCAAGATCCAAACGTAATCCGTTTTTACGATTTTTAAATGTTTTCTGTGGAAAAAGCGAAACCATATCAACAGCCATTTCTCCATTGGTACTAATTTCTAAATGAGCATCATTAACCGTTTTTGTCGGTTTTAAAACCAGATTCAGTTTCTTCCAAGTGTTTGAAGGTGTGAATGCCGCTTCCGCTAAAGTTTCTCCGCTTGCCGATTTCAGGCGAGCAACCGCTTTTGTTCCTTTGGCAAAAACACTAAAATCGTATTTTTCATTCGCTTTAAGCGCAATTCCGTCAAAACCTGAATTCGTGATATTTCCGTTTTTAATTATGGCATAATTCGGATTGTTAGCATGAATTGGATTCTCGTTTTCAATTTTAAAATCACCGCTCCAGGCCATTGAAGCATTCCATTTTGGATCGCTTCCTTTTTTATCCTGAACCGAATATTCGAAATCACGATTCTGAATCAGTTCTCCATATAAACCGCCATCTGCTGCATAATTGATGTCTTCAAAGAAAACACCCGTTAGCATATTGCTGATTTTTTTGGATTCCTGACCGTTTATTTTAATTTCTGCTTTAATTGGTTTTAAACCCAAAAACAGCAGACTGTCACTTTTTGGAGAAGTATTATTCTGTTTATCTCTAAACTTAACCGACTCCATATTTTTAATCATGTTGTCTACTAAACTCCAGTCTACTTTATGCAATGTTCCTTGTAAAACCTCTCCTTGCAGTTGAATCTCACTTCTTAAATTTAATGCAGAAGTATTAGCATCAATTGCAGCAGGTGTAAAATTTTGAAAGTCTTTTGTAGCAGTATAATAATTTTTTCCGCTTTCGCTAAAGTGAACTATGTATTGTGCCTCTTTCTGACTAACCTGAACATTTAGAATAACCGATTTATCTTGGTTTTTTCCAACAAAATTTTTCATTCCCTGAATATAATTCTGTCTTCCCCAATTGACCAAATCCTTACTTTCTGAATGCGCAAAAACATTATCTCTAACACTCCAGAAACAGTGAAAAACTCCAGCATTATCTTGAACTAAAAAAGCTTCAGACATACTTTTACCCATTGGTCCCCAGCTTCCAAAATCTGATTTTAGAAAACTGAATTCCGGACCAATGGCAAACCAATTTTTCTGATCTGTACTCCATGCAAAATGAAGTCCGTTTTTCCCATTATTTTTTAAAGTAGAATACGCAAATAAATATACCTTTCCTGGATTTTCATCTTTTGTTTTGATTGTAAATCCAGACATTCCAAAAACAATAGTAAAAAGCAAAATCAGTTTTAAATTGGAATTAAGCAAAAAACTTTTCATTATTTTTTGCTTTTTAATTGATACAGAACTGAACTATGCGGTTTTAAATCTGCTCCTATTTCTTTGGAAGTTACTTTAGATTTTTCACCTGTCCACATATTTAAAACTTCTGCTGAACCGGAAATTGCAAGATCTGAAAGATTTACGGATACTTTCTGAGAGTCTTTATCTGAAATATTGAATAGTGCCAAATAAACACTTCCGTCTTTCGCATTTTTTGAAGTTACTGCAATTTTTCCGTCTTTTTGGAAAAGCTGTTTTACCGCAGTGCTTTCATTATGCATTTTCACGACATTTTTATTCGTTAACAATGATAAAGTAAAGGCATCATTACTTGGTAAATCACCGCCAAAAAACAATGGTGATTTGAAGATGTTGAAAAATGTAATTAAAGTATATTGTTCGTCTTTTGTTAAACGGGTCATTCGGTCTTCGCCGCGTTCTCCTCTAATCGAAATACGTCCTAAAGGAATCATATCGCAGTCCGGCCATGTTCCCGGCGCAATGTATGGATACCATTTTTGCGCTACATCCATTAAATGTGTCATATGCGGCCAAGTATCCCAAACATCATCCACCATACGCCACATATTGGCGTGCGTCGTTACGTGTGATGCTGCCGAAATTGGTGTTTCTCCTGGCGAAGTACTTAATACAATTTTGCGTCCGCAATGGTCAATCGCATTTCGAATTAAGTTGATTTCTCCTTCGTGATAGGGTCTTGATAAATCATCAATTTTAATAAAATCTACTCCCCATTGTGCATACAATTCGAAAATAGAATTATAATATTCCTGTGCACCCGGTTTATCCGCTGCAACGGTATAATTGTCTCTCAACCATTCGCATTGCAATGCTGTTGAATAAACCTGATCAGCTGTAATTCCGTTTGCACCTTTAATCGGCATTTTTTCCTCAACCGCTTTTTTGGGAATACCACGCATAATATGAATTCCAAATTTCAATCCTTTTTTATGAATATAATCGGCTAAAGGCTTAAAACCTTGTCCGTCTTTCGCTGAAGGAAATCGGTTAACTGCCGGAAGATATCTTCCGTACTGATCGATTACATAACGAGGATCTGTTTGATTGTATCCTCCTGCTTTGTCATTTTCGACAAACCATCGGATATCGACTACGACATATTCCCAGCCAAACTTCTTCAGCTCTTTTGCCATATAATCGGCGTTGGCTTTTACTTCGTGTTCTTCAACTGTAGGACCGTAACAATCCCAGCTGTTCCAGCCCATTGGAGGAGTCTGCGCCCATTGTTTAAATTCTTCTTTTTGAAATGGTTTGGTTTGTGCGGTAGATACAACTGACAGGAAAAATGCCCCCATCATCATGGCTAGTAAGTTAGTCTTTTTCATTATAAGTGGTTTTTATGTGTAATTTATACACTTTAAAAGTAATGAACTTTTTTTAATAACGATTATAGTTTTCTGTTGATTAGAGATTTACTTGTGAAATTCTTCCAATTTGAGTTTATTCTGTACGATTTAATTGGTATTTTATTTTGCTATTTGGATCAAACCGGCAAATCCTCCTCTTGGCAGACAATCCACTGTAATTTTTTGCCCTTTTTTGATTTGAAGTGTTTTAACTGTAAAAGATTTATCATCCTTTCCGTCTGTAATCAGTTCCAAAGTATACTCTTTATCATTTAGGAAATCGAAAGCAACATTTAAAGTCTCAGCAGTATCTTTTCCATTTAATCCTGCTATGTACCAAACATCTTTTTTCTTTCTGGCTATAATTACTTTTTCTCCCGGATAACCATCTATCAGTTTAGTATCGTCCCAACTGGAAGGGAAACTTTTAAGAAACTCTTTTGGCGCTGCAGGCAGATTATAATAAGACGAAGGACGGTCTGCAAAATGCTGTAAACCCGATTCAAAAACGACAGCCAAAGCCAGTTCATGCCCATAAGTAGTAATATGAGGATTCTGACTATCAGAAAACGTTACCGGCGTGTAATCCATAGAACCTACTACATTTCGTGTAAACGGAAGTGTCGTATTATGAGCTGCTGCTTTATTGGTTAAAACTCCATTATTATTATACCATTCAGCACCATAAACGGCCTCTGTAGTCATTAAGTTTGGATAGGTTCTCGCCCAGCCGCGCGGCACCGTTGCGCCGTGAAAATTAACTAATAACTTATATTTTGCAGCATCTTTTAAAATGTCAATATAATATTGCATCATATCCTGTTGGTCTCCGGCAAAAAAGTCAACTTTTATTCCATAAATTCCAATTTTATTCAGCCATTCAAATTCCTTTTTTCGTTTATCCGCAGTCAGTAATCGGTCTACAGGAGTTGGTTCGAGCCAGCTGGTCCCAGAGTTGTACCAAATAAGCGGTTTGATTCCTTTGCTTTTAGCGTATTTAGATGCTGCTTCCAGATTCCCTCCGTTAGCCATGACATCCCATTCCCAGTCAATTAATACATAAGGCCATTTCATTTCTACCGCTAAATCAATATATTCCACAACTTTCTGATAATCTTTTGAACCATGATTGTTCGCCCAATAAATCCATGAAACGGTTCCCGGTTTTATCCAATTTGTATCTTTTAATTTGTTGGGTTCACTAACATCTGTAACTAAATTGGATTCTGCGATATCTGATAAATTTCCAATCGCAAAGATATGCCACGGAGAACTCCAGGGTAATTTCGTTATAACTCCGCTTTGCTGAAAATTATCTCTTTTAGCAGGATACGTTACCTTATACTCTGATAACCTATTGCTATTATTCAACATGGAAGCACAATGGTTTTCTGTAATTCCTGCCTCAGAAATAAGTACCCAAAGTAGTGTTTTATTTACATTGTAAAGTGCAGGAAAACCCCAATTATTGTTGTTTTTTTCGTCGCTTAATCCTGTTTTACTTTGAGGATAAAATCCTTCATAAGAAGGCTCGAAAGGCTGTATCCATCGTGAGGTTCCATCCGGAATAACATAAGTTGTAGCTTCTTCTGTTATGTTAATCTTCTTTTCAGACGAATTAGGAAATACATATTGAAAGGCAGCTCCGTTATTATAAGCTCTAAAAACAATATCCAATTCCTGATTGTTTTTATTTTTAAAATGAAACTTCTTTTCTCTTCCAAAATTCTCACAATGGGAACGCTTTCCGCAAATCATTTGATAATCATCGTGGATCTCGACAATTTTGGATTCTCCAATAAAAACCAAACTGTCAAAACGCTCTTTATCCTGCAGAATTCCAAGATGGGATTCTGGTAAAACTTCGGTATAGGTTTCTTTATTTTTATAGCTTATTTTAAAATAAACCTTATCAATTCTGTCTTTTACCGTTTTTAATTCTATTTTAATTTTCTCGTTGGGAGATACTAATTCTTGTGCTTTTAGAAGACAAAAATTTAATATAAAACTTAAAATCAGAATGTTTCTTGTTGTTTTCATTACATATATTTTACAGATAGAAGGTTATCTAAAAAATCATCAGACAATGCTTTTGTTTTATTTCTGTGCTCATTTTATTAAGCCCCGGCCGGGCATAATATTTATAGAAGTTCAATAATTACAAATATAAAAGAGCTCCGGCGGAGCGAAATATACAAACATTGTAAAAAAATGCCGCTCCTCTGAAGCTTTGATATTCATAACAATTACGAATTCTATAAATATTGCGCTTCTCCGAAGCGGCTCTTTCAAAAATCAAAGAGACTGTCCAACATTAATGGACAGCCTCTTTTTACTGACCAGATAAAAGTCTCATCTGGAAATTAATCAATTACTTCAAATTAATCGTAACCTCAACTGGTTTTAGCCATTGGCTTGTGAATTTCACTTTTACAGGTTCTGTTGAATCTCCTTTTGCCTGAATGTAAGCCGCAATATGACCGTGAAATACTCGCTGTACATTATCTGTATAATCTGTCATATCGCTGTTGTTTCCTGCTTCTAGTCCTAATAATGTTCCTGGGCCAACAATTGTACAAGTTACTTCATTGTCAGAAAGCATTACCGGAAGTCCGTTTTGGTCTTTAACCTGAACCATAATTTTAGCAACGCCTTTGTCTTTGCTGATCGTGATGTTTTTCTCAGCAATCGTTAATTCAACTGGCTGTTGTGTCGAATTGATTGCATAACGGCTCACTTCTTTATCATTTTTATCCAAGCCAATTGCCTCCAATTTCCCTGAAGCAAATGGAATATCCCAATAGATAATTCCAGTTTTTTCGTCGTATAATTTCGTTTCTCCAACTACTTTTCCGTTTAATTCTAAACGTGCTTTTGCAGCATTGGTATAACAAACCACACGGATTTTTTGTCCGTTTTCGTAATTCCAGATTGCCCATGCGTCTTTAGAAATATCTTTTTCATTTACTAAAGGATAAGTTCCTAAATAAGCCATTGGTTTATCTGACCATAAAGACTGACGGAAATAACCTCTTGGTTTGATAACTCCAGCAAAATCCACTAATCCAGAGTAAAATCCTCTTGAAGGCCATCTTCCTGATTCTCCTAAATAATCGATACCTGTCCAAAGAAACTGTCCAAAAATATGTTTGTTATTTTTTACTGCTAACCAAGGTTCCATATCATGCACATTTTCACTTCCGTAGATTACTCTTTTTGGATATTTAGCATGATCTGTCTGATATTTACTTTCTGTATAATTGTATCCTGTAATATCTAAAGCGCCTGGATATTCTGTTTCATTAGACATGGCAACTCCTGCTAAACCAGCCGTTGTTGGACGTGATTTATCGTATTTTTTTACTGCCGCAACCAAACGTTTTGCTATTGCTCCAAGTCTCATGGCATCTGGTGCATCTGGTTTATAACCGCCATAAGCTGCTTGTCCGAAACCGTCTTTTCCTTTATCTAAAACCGGGTGTGAATAGGGATCGTTTGGATAATCTACTTCGTTACCAATACTCCATGCGAAAACTGAAAGATGGTTTCTGTCACGACGTACAAAATCTTCAAGGTCTTTTTCAGCATACTCCGCGAAAATATCAAATGAACCTTCAAATCCCGGAGTTCCGTAATTCCAGCCTTCTAACCATTTACGTTTTGGAAATTCCCATTCGTCATACGCTTCGTTTAAAACCAATAATCCCAATTCGTCGCAAAGCTCATAAAAATCTGGTGCCTGCGGATTATGACTTGTTCTGATGGCATTTACACCAATTTCTTTTAGTGTTTGTAATCTTGTTTTCCAAACTTCTCTTGGAACTGCTGATCCTAAAACTCCGGCATCGTGATGCAAACAAACACCTTTCATTTTCATCCATTTTCCGTTAAGGGCAAAACCATTGTTTGGATCAAATGTAAAGTTTCTAAAACCTGTTTGTGTTACCGTTTTATCGATTTCTTTTCCGTCTTGTAAAACAGTAGTTTTCAGTTCGTATAAATTTGGATTGTCTAAATCCCATAGTTGTGGATTCTTAACATTGATTTTAGCCGAAATTTTTCCGTTTTGATTTCCGGCAACTTCAACTTTAGAAGTTGTTTTTCCAACCGATTTTCCGTCTTTTGAAAACAATTCATTTACAACAGTTAAAGATGATTTTGAAGAAGAACCATTTTCTACATCAACCTCAACATTTAAAGTTCCTGCTCCTTTTTTAACTTCCGGATACGCATAAACGCCCCATTGTGCAATATGAACGGGATTTGCGTAAACCAACCAAACGTTTCTGTAAATTCCTGAACCCGTATACCATCTTGAATCGGCACTTTGACTGTGATCAACGCGAACGGAAATGGTATTTTCTCCGCCATATTTTACGTAAGGTGTAGCATCATAAGCAAAAGAAATATAGCCATTTGGACGTTTTCCTAATGATTTTCCGTTGATGAAAACTTCACTTCTGTTGTAAACACCTTCAAAATACAAATAGACTTTTTCACCGGATTTAGCCTGCGGAATATTAATTGATTTTCTGTACCAAGCAATTCCTCCAGGCAGATATCCTGTACAGCTTGCCAGTGTTGGACTCAATTGTCCTTTTACACTCCAGTCGTGCGGTACATTGACGTTCTGCCATTTAGCATCATCAAAAGTGACGTTTTTAGCATCGGAAACATCCTGAAGATTGAATTTCCAGTTGTCATTTATTTTCTTCGAATCTCCAAACGAAATCTGACTGCTCGCAGACAGACATGAAAAGAGTAAAACAGAGATTAAGGTTTTCTTAGTTAACATGTTTTTTAGTTATTTTTTTGTTTCAGGTTTCAAGTTTCAAGTTAGGTTTGAACGTGAAACCTGAAACTTGAAACAATTTTCTACTATTCTAATTCTCCCACAAACGTTACAACTGACTTTGCAGGGATTTCTAAATTATTAATTTTCTGTGTATTCGCTCTTTTTAAATTTGAAGTATCAGAAGTTACATAAGGAGTAAACTCGTTATTTTTCAGAGTTCCTTTTGACAAATCGAATTTGTATTTCTGAGCTTCTTTACCGCAGTTTACTGCTACAACAATCAGTTTTTTATTTTGAATGTCTTTATAAGCGGTCAGCATTACATCATTTGCCGCATCCAATTCTTTTTGATTTGGAATATCAATTCTCTGCATTCCCGGACGTACAAAAAGCGAATAATTTCCTAATGCCCAAAGCAATTTTGAATCGTGAAATTCTCCGTCATTTTTTACATAATTGGGCTCAGTTCCGCCGTTGCTTTTTCCGTCATCCAGATAAATTAATCCGTCTTTGTAATCTACTCTTGTGATCGATGTCCACCACTGCCATGAAGCTGCATTGGCTACTGCAATATCATTATGAATTAATCTTGCTACGAATAAAGCGGTCTGCATTCCTAAATCTCTTCCGCCTCCGGAACCACCCGGAATTTCAGCTTCTCCCGGATTTTCTAATATACAGTATTCCGACTGCCAGTATTTTAATCCCGGTTTTTGTTTTACTTCAGCGGCAATTAATTTACGGCTTAAAACTTGTCTTTCAATTGGCCAGGTTGTAAAATAACTATGTCCAAGGATTACATTTTTTACATTCGAAAATTTAGTCACATTGGTTTTTGTTTTTCCAAAGAAAAAATCAATTTGATTGTCACGATTTTCGGCATTTACATTTTCATACAAATAATCGATTTGTGCCGCTTCTGCAATCACAATTTCGGTACTCATTTTTTTAGCTTTCAGCTTTTCCGAAAGTGATTTGGTCAAATCATAAATTTCCTGATTGGTTGCCGGTGTTCCTTCCTGACTGTTGGTGTCACCATGTTTGGGCATCCATTCCCATTGCGGTTCATTAATCGGACTAACGTAATCGAATTTGATTCCTTCTTTTTTCTCCAATCCCTGAATACTTTGAACTAAGAAATCGGCAAATTGTGGAATTGCACCATCTTTTAGATTCAGTTTATTCTTTTGAGAAGCAAAAGATAATCCGTTGTTTGTCATGTAAACCGGCGGGCTGTTCGTAAAAATCAGGAATTTTTCTACCCCACGTTTTTTAGCCGCCTGTAAAAACCATCTCTGACCTTCCTGTTTGGAAAAATCATAAGTCCCGTCAGCATTTAAAAAACATTCGCTTCTTCTCCATTCGTCCGAAACTTTACTGTTTTCTCCCTGTTCCGTACTTCCGGCTCCCAGATTGAATCTCCATATCGAAAGTCCGATTCCTTTTGGATTTCCGTTTGCATCGATTTCTTTACTGAACAATAAATCTGCAATAGCATTTTTTTTCTGTTCCGGCCAGTTTTTCCCTACAAACTGTGTTCTCCAGGCATCTGAGCCTCCAAAACCGTCCATGGTTTGTACTACATTATCTGTGCTGATAGTAACAGTGCGCTGTGCAAAAGACAGCGAACTGATTACCAATAAAAGCGAGAGATATATTTTTCTCATTTATTCTTTATTTTTATTTAACCGCAAAGACGCTAAGTTTTACGCAATGTTCGCAAAGTTTTCTATCATCTTTGCGGTTAATTTTCATTCTTACTTTATGCTTTTCAAAACCTTAGTATCTTATTTATACGTTCCTACATAAGTCACTACTGATCTGGCAGGGATTTCAAAACCGGAAACATCAACTGCTGTTCCTTTTTTCAAACTCATTGTTTCAGAAGTAATATAAGGCGTTAATTTGTTATCGGTTACTGTTCCGCCGGCAAGATTTAATTTATAAGCTTTTGCCGATTTACTGATGTTAACCGCTACAATTACCAGTTTTTTATTAGCTGTATCTTTATAAGCCGTCAGCATCACATCGTTTACAGCTGATGCACTGTCAACAGAAGGAATCTGAACTCTAACCATTCCCGGTTTTACAAAGAATGAAAAGTTTCCAAGAGCCCATAAGGTTTTAGAGTCTCTGATGTATCCGTCGTTTTTACAATAATTGGCATCTCCTGCTCCGTTACTTGCTCCGTCATCCACATGAATCAAACCGTCTTTGTAATCACCGCGGCTGATGGCGGTCCACCACTGCCATGAGGTTACGCCTCCAACAGCAATATCGGTACTTACGATACGGGCTGTCCAAAGGGCTAACGGCATTCCTAAATCTCTTCCCGCTCCTGCGCCACCCGGAAGTTCTGAAGTTCCCGGACTTTCGAGTACACAATATTCAGACGACCAAAGGCTGATATTTCCTGCTCCCTGAATTCTGGAAGCAGCCTGCTGTCTGGAAGACACCATTTCGCTTAATGGCCATGCCTGCCAGTAACTGTGTGCCGAAATTGTTTTTTTAACATTACTTAACCCGCTGATTTTTTTAGTAGAATTGGCACCAAAAAAATAATCAATCTGATTGGATCTGCTTTCTTTTCCGGATACAGTTTTATAAAGTGGTTCATAAGCTCCTGCTTCTCCTACCACAATTTGTGCTTCGAGTCCTTTTGATTGTAATTTTGGAGACAAAATATTTACAAAACTGTAAATATTGGCATTAGTAGCCGGAGAACCTTCCTGACCTGTACCATCCCACTCATACTGTGGTTCATTAAACGGACTTACATAATCAATGGTTAAACCGTGTTCTGTTTTTAATTTGTCTAATGAGTTTACCCAGAAATCAGCCAGATCCGGCATTTTTCCATCTTTTAAATTGTAAAATTCTTTGATAGAAGCATGTGCTTTTCCGTTCTGGGTTAAATATACCGGAGCACTGTTGGCAAAAGCCAGTAATTTTTCAACTCCTCTTTCTTTCGCTGCTTTCATAAACCAGACCTGCCCGGCCTGTTTGTTCATATTGTAGCTGATACCGTCTGTGGTAAAACACTCAGAACGTCTCCATTCATCGGTAATATCACTGGCATCTCCCTGTTCTGCACTTCCTGCTCCGAGATTAAAACGCCATAATGATAATCCGATACCTTTTGGATTTCCGTCGGCATCCAGTTCTTTACTAAACAATAAATCGGCTATTTTGTTTCGTTTGTCTGCGGGCCAGTTTTTCCCGATAAAATTACATTGCCAGGCATCTGAGGCACCAAAGCTTTCCATAGTCTGCAGCGGCATATCCAGACTGACACTGAGCTCATTTACCCCTGACTCTGAACCTGAACTTTTAGAATCATCAGAGTCACAGCTTGTCAATAAAGTACTGCTGAAAAGTAAGCCTGCACACAGCAGACTTACTTTGTTGTTATTTAAAAACCTCATTTTTAGTAGTTAGGGTTTTGTGTAATCAAATGGTTACTCAAGTCAATTTCCAGCTGTGGTATAGGCCATAACAAATGTTTGGACGGATCAAAATTGATTCCTTTGTCCTGAGGCTCTCTTAAATTGGTAGTTTCGTACGGATCTGTTGAATTCAGATTGTACTGTACAAAAGTTCCGTTTGGTCCAAGTAAAGATTCAATTACAGGTCTTCCGGTTGTTGGGTCTTTTTCACGACGGATGTCGAATAAACGTAATCCTTCAAAAGCTAATTCTAAACGACGCTCTTTATAGATTTGTCTTAAAAGCGTTGGTCCTGATATTCCGGTTTTCGGATCCAGTTTTACTCTGGCTCTAATGACATTAATATCTGATAAAGCATCTCCGCCAAGATGATAATTGGCTTCTGCTCTTGTTAAATACATTTCGGCCAGACGAATCAACGGAATGTTTAATGGTAAATGTCCGTCTTTTTTATCCAAAGCACGACGTGTAGCAATTGGAATATAGTATTTACGGCAGATACGTCCTGATTTATTATCATTTAAGCTGAATTTGTGTGTTGGGTTTAAAGTCTCATCACCGTAAGCTGCTTCTCCCCATTTGGTAATAGTGCTTCTACGACGAATCTCATCATTTTCAGATAAATAAGCATTTTCTAAATCACTGGTTGGCATACACCATCCCCAGCCGTCTAAAACATCTCCGGCATCATTACTTGGGAAATTTTTCTTGTCCTCGCCTCTTGCTCCTGCCAAAGTAGGTAAAGCTGCTCCTAAACTTTTGTCCTGTACAGAGGATGACTGCGCTTCTAAAATTGATTCTACACCATTATGGTTGTTTACATTCCAGATATTTAAGAAATCAGCTTCCAGAGAAAAAGGACCTTCGGTAATCACTTTATTTGAATATGTTTTGGCTTCTGCCCATTTCTCCTGAAATAAAGATACACGTGCCAATAAAGCATAGGCTGCCCATTTGTTTACTCTTCCGTCTCGGTTTACAGGGGCACTTTCTAATTTTGCCGCAGCATCTTTAAGGTCTGCTTCAATCTGAGCATAAACGTCTGCAGCAGAACTGCGCTCTAAATTCAAATCACCTGTTCCTAAAGATTTTGTATATAAAGGAACTCCTCCAAAAAGGTTCACCAATTCATAATAGCAGTACGCACGAACGAACAATGATTCTCCCATATACTGATTTCTCTGTGCTTCGGTAATTGGCGAATTGGCCATTTTTTCTAACCCAATGTTAGCAGACTGAATGGTGTAATAGTGTGCTGTATAAATACTGTTCATATCCCCCATATTGTCTGGTGTAATGATGTATTGTGAACATGGCCTGTGAGCACCGCTGTCCTGACCTGTATTTCCCATCCACGCATCATCAGTAGACATTTCGTTGGTTACCCTTGGTGCCGTTAAGGTCCACCAGTCTTTTGCCAGTAACAAACGCTGGGTTAATTCATTGGCATAATTCTCGCATTCCTGTGCAGTCTGAAAATAGTTTTCTAAAGTCTGCGTTCCTCTTTGCTCTTTTTCAATAAAATCGCTGCAGGAAACCGTCAGCATTGAAAAAGCTATAATAGATACTAATATTTTTTTCATGATCGTTTTTTATTAAAATGCAACATTAAGTCCCATCAGTATAGTTGGCTGTACCGGATAATTCCATCCTCCAAAACCTGATCCTAACACTCCTCCTCCTACTTCAGGATCAACTCCTGTGTATTTTGTCCATGTCCATATATTCTGACCTGACACTGATAATCTCAGTTTATCTAAACCGAATTTATTATAGAAAGAATAACCCAGCTGTAAGTTTTTTAAACGTACAAACGAACCGTCTTCAACATATAAAGAAGAGAATTTAGTGTAGTTTTCGTTGTTGTCGTCTTTTGATAAACGAGGAATATAATTAGAAGTTCCTTCTCCGTGCCACGCCATTTGGTCCAGTCCGCTTACTTTATTGGTTAAACTGGCACCATTGTATAAATCTGAAATATTCTGGTTTACCAAATCATTTCCGATACTTGAATAGAAATTGGCCACTAAATCAAATCCTTTGTAAGCAAAATTTAAGTTCAGACCAATATTGTAATCTGCCCATGGAGAACCAATTTTAGTTCTATCCTTATCGTCAATTTTTCCGTCACCATTCAGATCTTTAAAACGAACATCTCCTAATTGTGCGTAAGGCTGTAATTTAGTACCATGTTCATCTGTATGAGCGTTTAATTCTGTCTGGTTCTGGAATAAGCCATCAGCTACATATCCGTAAAAATAGCCTGGCTCTTCGCCTTTTACGGTCAGGGTTCTGTTACTTGAACCGTAAAGTTTTTCTCCTTCAGTTGATAATGAAAGCATTTTTACATTTACAGTAGTAAACGTTACATCTACACCGTAAGAGAAATCTCCTTTTTTATCTTTATAAGAAATCATTAAATCGATACCGTTTGACTGCATGGAACCAACATTTGTCCACATTGTAGAATATCCAGGAAATCCGCTGTAGGTTGGAAACTGTTTAAGGAACAACATATCGCGTGTTTTCTTTTGATAATATTCCAAAGATCCTGACAGTTTGTTTTTCCATAATCCAAAATCAAGTCCAAAACTTACGTCTTCTACAGTTTCCCATTTAATATCTTTATTAGCCATAGAAGAAGGATAAGAAGTATCTACCACTTCACCGTTGATAATATAAAATCCTTGTCCGATGTTAGACTGATAAACCGCATCCGGAAGGTTTTGATTTCCTACTTTACCCCATCCTGCTCTGAATCTAAGGTCGCTTAAAACATCTTTGGTTTTCTCCATAAATCCTTCGTTTAAAATTCTCCAGGAAACCGAAGCCGAAGGGAAATTAGCCCATTTGTTCTCTGGCATAAATTTCGAAGAACCGTCACGTCTGAATGTACCAGTGAAATAATATTTTCCATCATAGTTATATGATAAACGGGAAATATAAGACATTAAAGAACTTGACCAGCTGTTACCACCGCTGTTACGGTTTTTGGTAGCGGCATTTAATTCTCTCATAGATTCTGAGTTATTCGGAACTCCTTCTCCATATCCCCAAACATCATTTCCGTTGTACTCTTCCATTGTATTACCAATCATTAAAGAGGCATTGTGTTTGTCTGCAAATGTTCTGGTATAAGTGGCTGTATTCTGCCATGTCCAGTTTACATTGTTAGTAGCAGTTCTTTCAATTGTATTGATTTCTGCTTTTTCGTGTGCGGCATCGATCACGAAATCAGGCGTAAATTTGCTCCAGATTTTATCTCCCACTTCAACAGAAGCCTGTGTGCGAATTACCAAACCTTTAATTGGTTCATATTGTAAATATCCGTTTGTATTTAAATTGTACTGGTCTGTATAATCATCATAACGTTTTACAGCTGCCACCGGGTTCCATATATACGATGGAGATCTTGCATAAATACTGTATTCATTTTCCAGACCGGTTAACTGATCTGCCGGTTTGTAAATTGGAGTAATAGGATCAATTTTATCAAAATCGGCCCAGTTTCCAGGAGACCCCCAGGTTTCGTAACGCGGGTTTAAAGTGATTCCGGCAGAAAATTTATCCGTGAATTTAAAATCATTGGCAATTCTCATCGTAACTCTTTCCCATCCGCCTACGCCATACATAGAATCTGAATTGTAATAATTTAAACTTACGGCATAAGTATGTTTATCTGAACCTCCGGTTGCTCCCAAAGAAGCATTGGTAACCGCTGTTCCTTTTCTGATTCCTGCTTTCCACCAGTCGGTAGTTTTTCCTCTGTACTGAGAAGGATTTGGCAGGTAATCTGAATAGCCCGAATTATTGTAGGCCGTATTCATAATCGTAGCATACCCTTCGGCATCAGCCATATTATAAGGGTTTTCCATGATCTGCATACCGGAACTTAAGTCAAAATTGAATCTTGTTTTTCCTGTTTTTCCTTTTTTGGTGGTAATCAGGATTACCCCGTTTGAAGCACGTGAACCATAAATAGCACTAGCCGATGCATCTTTTAAAACCTCCATAGATTCAATTTCGTTATTGCTCAGGAAATTGATACTGGTTCCCATTGGAATTCCGTCTACTACATAAAGAGGGTCTGTGCTTAAGTTTACGGTAGAAATACCACGAATTAAAACTCTTGGCTGTGCACCCGGTCCTCCGGCTCCTACTACCTGAACCCCGGCTACTTTACCCTGAAGTGATTCGGTTACGTTACCCACGGTCATGGTTTGTAATTCTTTTCCTTTTATCGAAGAAATAGAACTCGTTACATCGCTCTTTTTTACAGCGGCATAACCTACTACTACAATCTCGTCCAGTGCCTGGCTGGATTCCTGGAGTACTACATTTATTTCAGTTTTATCGCCTACAGAAACTACCTGAGAAGTAAATCCTACGAATGAAAATTCAATCTGCGAATTTTTATTGGGTACATTGATAAGATAGTTCCCGTCAAAATCAGTGGCTGCCGATGCTGAAGTTCCTTTTACTATTAAGTTAACACCCGGAATTGGCACATTGCCTTTGTCCTTAACAGTTCCTTTTATTTTTATTTGTCCAAATGATACGGCAGTACACAATAGGGCAATAAAAAATCCTATATATTTAAATTTCATATTAAGCTGTTTTATTTATTAATGTTATAAAAGCCTGATAACAAATTATTTTTTTGTTATGAAAACTCTCTCTAACTCAGTATCCAGAACTACTTTATAAACGCCGGCTGCTGCTGGGTATTTAGCATTTCCGTTTTCTCCCGGTGACATGGTACAGATACCATTTTTAATTAACCTCCATGACGGGCTCCACCACTGACCTGTAAAAGTCGCTTCCATAGTTCCTGTTAAAGTGTACTCTCCTACTAACTGATAAGGATTTGCCGCATTATTGGCCAAATGAAGTTTGGTTACTACCCATGCATTCCAGGTATCCCAGTTGGCTCCGTCTATACCGCCTCCGCAAACACTCACGAATGGTTTTCTTAAAGCTTCGTCATCATGCCATAATCCGTTGGCAATATCAGCCCAGACTTTACTTGTCGGGGTGTACTTGGTTGCCGTATATTGTAAAGTATTTGGATTTACTTTAATGATATAATATCCTTTTGTTGGCAGAACAATTGGTGCTGACGTTACATCATCTACTAATTCTCCTGAAGTATTCAGACCAAAACAGTGTGGTGCAAAATCAGATTCCTGACCTAAGAAATACACTTCTTTATTGTCTGTATCTGCATAATATTTGAATTCAAAATCCTGTCCGTTTTTCTCGTGGAAATACATTGGAACCCCTACTGCATCGGTAGTCAGGTTAGTACCTTTTGGCTGATCGCATAAATAGATCGCCGGGTATTCATTTGTTGCCACAACGTTAATACTCAATGTCCCGGTATTAGGAATAGCAAATTTATCTCTTGCTGTAATAGTCAGTACATAATCAGCTGCTGTTACCGGCAGTGTATAGGTTTTGTTGAAAGTATATGATTGCGGAGAACCTGTTAACTGTACTGTTTCATCAATACCTAGTGCTTCACATTTTACCTGAACATAATCGATTCCCGAATCATCGTTTACGATAAAGTTTACTGGCATTTCGTTGCTTGTTGAAAGCAGGATTACCGCTCCTTCTTTTGGTGTCACCATAGTGATAGAAGGTGCTGCAAACTCACCATCTAAACGAAGATTAATCTCTTCATTAACCACATTTCCGGAAACGTCTGTAATAATTAATTTGATTTTGAAAGATTCTGAAGTTCCTCTGTTTGCCGGTACTTCAAAAAAATAACTCAAATCGTATGATTTTAAAAGCGGATCTGTTGCAAATGATATTACTTTATCCAGTGACAGTTCAGGAATCTGAATTTGTACACTTTTTAATCCTAAGTCATCGGCCAAAGCAGCTTTAATTTCAAATTTTCTGCTGGGTGCGCCGTAAATTTCTTTTGTTGATACCACTACCGTAGGGTTATCAGAACTTGGAAAGCCTGATTCGTTATTTTGACATCCGGTAAAAAGAATGGCAAAAAGCGCAAGAAAAAATAAAAATACATTTTTTTTCATTTCTCAATTTTTAAGGTTAGGTTAGTTAGTTTGTTTGTCTTTTCTAAAAGTTAAAGTTGGTGTAAGTGTGTAGGTCATTTTTTGAAGATTTGCCCGTCTGTTTTATGAGGCAGAAAAACAGAAGTGCAAAAAAATGATTACGTGGCTATTTTCATAATGGTTGAGTTTGGTTAATTGTTAGTATATCTTTTTCTTTTTTTTTCCTTACCGAATTTTGTTTGTTAGTTTACCCGCAGTTTCAAACTGCGGGTATGATAAGTAATAATGTAAAACCAACTCTTACCTTAAAGTTTAAAGAAGGCTCAATTCTTTAAACTGCTAAAAAACTTATCGAAACAAACACTTATTATTATAGCATAGCAATGTGACTAACTTCATTACTATTACTGCAAAGAAATGTCTAAATAACACTTATAATGAGGGGTAAAATGGAAAAAAAAGGAGGTCAAAATTGCAATTAACCATTATTTAGAGCCAAAAATTATCAACTATAAAAAAATAACTACATTTTTTTAAACATTACATAATTGTAATTTTTAACCGCCTTTATCACTCAAACGTTTGATTTTATACAAAGAAAAGACGCTATCTGTTACAAAAGAGTAAAGACAATTCATAGAAACAGGCATTTTGGGCTTAGATTATTTGATTATATTGAGATCTGAATTAAAGGAACTCTTGTATTTTTTGATGTATTCTGATGGAGTCATACCAAAGAGTTTTACAAACTGCTGCCTGAAATATTTCGGGTCTTCAAAACCTACTTCGGCACTGGCCTGTGTAATATTCATATCTTCGGTCAGCATCAGCATCGCTGCACGTCGAATACGAACTGAACGAATAAAAGCATTTAAAGTCTGACCGGAAATAATTTTAATTTTGGTATAGAGCGTTCTGTGGCTCATTCCCATTTCGAGCGCAAAATTTTTAATGGTAAAGTCTCTTTTATGAATATTCGCTTCTACAATATCAATACATTTTTTGAGCATTTCCTGATACTCTACTGGAACTTTTTGAGTGTTTTCTTTTAAAGTGATACTATCTAAGAAATACGTACGCAGGTTGCTTCGGTTTCGGAGTAAAGATTCTACACGGGCTTTGAGTATATCGTCGTCGAATGGCTTCGTGATATAATCGTCTGCCCCGTCATTAATTCCCTGTAAATGGGTTTCCGGATTTTGAGATGCTGTAAGCAGGATTACCGGAATATGCGATAATTCATTGCTTTCTTTTATTTTTCGGCATAATTCAAGACCATCCATTTCTTCCATCGTAATATCACTGATTACTAAATCGGGCATGTGCTTTTTGGTCAGCTTCAAACCTTCTTCACCATTTTCTGCACTGTATACCACATAATTATCTGAGAATAGTTTTATCAGATAAGCCCTTATCTCGGCATTATCATCAATAATCAATACGGTACGTTTTTCTGTAAGCATGATTCTCTGAAAATCATTTTCCGGAACGGAGAAATTCGTACTGTTTTCTTCAGTATCATCAATTATAAGTTCGTCGAATAACTGACTTCTTGCAGGGGTATCATTTGTAATTTCTATGTTCTCAAAATGACTGTCTCCTTTTAGAAAAGTAAGTTTAAAAATACTTCCTTTACCAATTTCACTGCTGCAGGTTACACTTCCTTTGTGTTTGTCAACAAAATATTTTACAATAAACAATCCGATTCCAAAACCGGTTCCAATGGATACTTTGGAGTTGATCTGTCTGAATTTTTCAAAAATAACATCAATGTCTTTTTTCTCAATTCCGTCGCCGCTGTCCGAGATTTCCATTACTAACTCGTTATCATCTTCTTTCACGACAAGGCTGATGTCACCTCCAACCGGTGTATATTTAAAAGCATTGGACATTAAATTAAACAACGAAATTTCGATTTTTTCATAATCGCCTATAATAACAATTTCATGGTCCGGAATCGTAAAACCATAGTTGATGTTTTTATCCTTTGCCTGATTTACAAAACACTGGTATACTTCGTTACAAAGATGATTGACACTGATTGGAGATAATCGAAGCGAATCGGCATCATTTTCTGCTTTCCTGAAAAGCAGCAGCTGGTCTACCAGACTCAAAAGTCTTCTGGCATTACGGTGTGCAATCGCCAGATCGCTCCCCGAAGAGCCGTTTTGCACATTCTCTTTCTGAACGGCTTTTTTCAGCGGATTTATAATCAGCGAAAGTGGTGTTCTGAATTCATGTGAGATATAAGTAAACATAGAAGACTGCTTTTCGGCAATTTCCTTCTCCTTTTTACTTTCTAATTCAGCAATTTTAACTTTATACTTTAATTTCTCTTTGTTTTTATGGTAATCCAGATACACAAACAGCAAACCGGTTATGGCTAGTACATATAACGAATACGCCCACCAGGTTCTGTACCACGGAGGTAAAACTTCTATTGCAATCAGGCTGACCTCAGGATTCCAGCCGCCTTTAAAATTGTTGGTTTTTACTTTAAAAATATATTTTCCTTCCGGAAGTCTCGAATAATTGGCTTTTCGGGTCTGCCCCACATAATTCCACTGCTGATCCCAGCCTTCTAAGAAATAGGCATAATTGATTTTATCTGCATTGTTATAATCCAGCGCCACAAATTCAAGGGACAAGGTGGTCTGATCGTATGCTAAACTAACTTCTTTCAGCTGATCAGTTTCTGTGGTGATTTCTGCCTTACTTTCTTCTACAGGCTGATTGTTAACATAAAAATCAGTCAGCAGCAAATTGTTCTTCTGGTTGAATCCTTTTATTGCTTCCGGATAAAAGATATTAAAGCCGTTGATTCCACCAAAAAGAAACTCCCCTGTTGATAATTTCAATCCGGCATTAAAACTAAACTGATTGCTCTGCAGTCCGTCATTTACAGAAAAATTACGGAATGTTTTTCTTTTTTTATCAAATCGGCAGACTCCGTTGTAGGTACTCATCCAGAGATTGCCTTCTTTGTCTTCCAATAATCGTAAAATAGTATTGGACGGAAGTCCGTCATCTGTTGTAAGTCTTTTAAATGTATTCGTTTTTCTGTCAAACAGCAGTAAACCTCCCTCCTGTGTTCCCAGCCAGAGATTTTTATCTTTGTCTTCATGAATACATCGTACTGGGTTACCAATGGACGTTTTGGTAATTTTTCTGGTGTTTTTGTCTATAGAAAACAAAGAACCATAATTTCCTGCCCAAAGTTTTCCATCACTTGTCTCTATAAACGACTGCAGGTTGGTAATGTCTTTATCAAAAAGAACAAAATTGTTTTTAACTCTGTCAAAAAGATATAAAGCACCTTCGTTAGTTGCGCTGGCCCAAATATTGGCTTTTGAATCTTTGTATAAAAACCAGATGTTTTTTTCTATTTGTCTGGTATACGGATTATAACATGAAAATGGTGTTACGCTGTTGTTTTTTCTATTAATCCTATTCACTCCGCCTGCCCAGGTTGAAAGCCAGATATCGTTATTATTATCTCTTATTATTCCGGTAATAAAACTGCTGGAAAGGGCATTGTTGTAATTAATATACGTATTATTTTTTCTGTCCCAGTACTTTAAACCTGCTCCGTCTGTTCCTACCCAGACATTTTTCTTTTCGTCTTCACAAAAAGACAGAATAAAGTTATCTGCAGGGTCTTTGGCGTTGTACTTTACACTCTTAAAATTCTTGGGAGTATCACTCAGCATGCTTACTCCCCCTCTCAATGAACCAAACCATTTGTTACCTGATTTGTCTTCATACAAACTCCAAACCGAGTTGCTTTTGGCCAGCTGATTGCCCTTTACAACATTATAAGGAACGACCGTTTTATTGACACCATTTACCTGAAAAATACCGCAGCCATCAGTTGTAAGCCAGATTTCTCCTTTTCTGTCAACCACAATATCAGTCACACTGCATTTACCGGAAAAGTAATTTTCTGAAAGTATGCCTGTTTTAGTATTAAATAAAAAGAGTCCTTCGTCGGTTCCCAGCCAGAGACTGCCGTCTGAAGCCAGTTTCATTGCTTTTACACCAATTAAAAGAGGAAAAACAACCTGAAGCTTTTTGGAACTATAGGCATATGTACAGAGCCCTACGTTTCGAACATATACCCAGCAGCCTGATTTTGTTTTGTTTTCCTGAATGGCTATTGCATCATAATTATTCACGCTGATTCGGTTACCTAAAACAATCAGCGGAATGGGTTTTCCGGTAAAAGAGCCGTTTTCAAAGGCAATTAATCCCAAATTTTGAGAAGCCACCAGTACAAGCTTATCCGAGACAGTCCGCATCTGGTGTATGATATCTCTTAAAACTTCCGGTTTTTTACCTGAAAAAGCATATTCAACCGTATGAAACGAAGCCGAAGCTTTATCATAAATACAGATTCCGTTTGTTCCTCCTACCCAGATATTTTTTTGGGAATCCCCCTCTATATTATAAACTGAATTAAATAAAAGTGATTTTTTATCATTAATGCGATTTCTGAAAACTTTAAAATTATAACCATCATAACGGTTTAGTCCGTCGTAGGTACCAAACCACATATAACCTTCACTATCCTGAAATATAGTCGTAACGGAATTGTTAGAAAGACCGTCGGAAATATCCAGAAATTTAACCGGGTAATCTTGTGAATATCCGCAAAAAGAAAAACCCGTCAGAAAGAGAAGATATAAAACAAAATGTTTCAAAATGCAATTTTTAATGTAACAAGTTACAATTATAAGTTAATTTTAGAGATTTTCAGAAGAAATAAAGGGATAAAAAAGCGGTTTTTGCTATTGCTGGTAAAATTCTACAGATATTGAATTCATTTAATAAAATAATCCCTATAAACGAAAAAAGAGGATTATCAAAATCCTCTTCTTTTTATAATAAAATTGTTTCTTAATCCAATAAAAAAACAATCAGTCCTCTGGCTCCGTGAGCTCCTAAAACTAAAGATTGTTCAATATCGGCTGTTTTGGACGGACCTGCTATAAAAGTTCCAAAACCATATTCCATATTTCCAATTCTGTGATACGCCTGCTGCATCGTTGGCAGAATGTCTTTTTTATGAACTACAATCGCTAAATATTGCGCAATAAATGGCGCTACACGTTGTCCTAAAATATCATCGGTAACCCAAAGTCCACTGTTTTCTGCGACTCCAAAATGGGCTTTAATAACCGTTAATTCAACATCCTGAAGCGAATGCGGATCCACTGTTTTCCAGTCCAAAGAAGCTATTTCTGAAAGCTCCGGAAGTGTTGTAATCAATCTTTTGTCCAGATTGTAATTGGATTTTATATAATTGATGATTTCATTATAATCAGCGACTTCTACAGGATCACCACCTATACCTTTTAAAACTGTTTTGTAGGTTTCTAAAACATCAAATTGCTCAGAACCTAAAACTTTTAAATCAGGCAGTTCCGAAACCAAATCGGGCTGATTTGCTTTTATTCTTTTTAAAATTTCGCCTTTACTACTCATTTCCTTTTTCTTTAGATTCTTTCGAATTTTTCTTGTACCATTCTCTGAAAGATTCCTGCGGAACGTCTGGCATTTCGCGCTGATCGTACCATTTGTTCATTTTATTATTGACCATTGCCGGAATATTCTTCATTACAAATCGTCCCGATTTTCCAGCAATATTAAATACTGTTGGATTGGCTAAAACGGTTGCCATGGTTTTCATAGCCACTGTTTTTGCTTTTGGCGTATGTCCTTCTTTTACCAAAACCTGACGCCATTTGTATAACTGATCGTGAATATCAATTTTTACCGGACAAACATTAGTACAGGAACCACAAAGCGTACTGGCAAAAGGCAGATCGGCATTTTTGCTCATATCTAAGTTTGGTGCCAAAATAGAACCAATTGGTCCTGCAACTGCATTGTGATAACTGTGCCCTCCGCTTCGTCTGTAAACCGGGCAAGTGTTCATACAAGCACCACAACGAATACATTTTAAGGAATTTCTAAATTCTTCTCTTCCTAATTGTTTACTTCTTCCGTTGTCTACAATTACGATATGCATTTCTTTTCCGTCTCTTGGTTTTTTAAAATGACTTGAAAAAGTGGTAATCGGCTGTCCGGTTGCACTTCTGGCTAATAATCTTAGAAAAACACCTAAATGTTCTCTTTTCGGAATTAGTTTCTCAAATCCCATACAGGCAATATGAACATCGGCTAAATGTGCCCCCATATCGGCATTTCCTTCGTTGGTGCAAACCACAAATTCTCCTGTTTCTGCAACAGCAAAATTAACTCCTGTTAAAGCTGCTTTTCTGGTCAAAAAGGTATTTCGCAAACTTTGACGTGCCGATTCGGTTAAATACTGGGGGTTAAAATTTCCTTTTTCGGTACCTAAATGCTCGTGAAAAGTTTCGCTTACATCTTCTTTCTTTAAGTGAATAGCAGGCAATACAATATGGCTTGGCGGTTCTTTACGAAGCTGTACAATATATTCTCCTAAATCTGAATCAATAACTTCAATTCCTTTTTCGGCTAAATAATCATTTAAATGACATTCTTCTGTAAGCATCGATTTGGATTTTACCATTTGCTTAACCTCATGTTTTGCCAGAATCGAATGTACAATTTCGTTATGTTCTTTGGCATCGGCTGCCCAATGCACGATTACGCCGTTTCGTTGCGCATTGGCTTCAAATTCCACTAAATAATCGTGAATATTAGAAAGTACATTAAATTTTATTTGAGAAGCTGTTTCACGCAGCAATTCCCAATCTTTAATCTGATGCGCCGATTTATCTCTTTTAGCACGGACAAACCAAAGTGTTTCATCGTGCCAATTGACACGTTCTGTATCTTTATTAAACTTTGCCGCTGCTTCGCTGTGCTGTATTACTTTTTCTGATGACATCTTTTAAAAGTTGTTTTTTTTACCATTAAGGCATTAAGTAAATTAAGCTAAACTTTATGTCCTTAATTTCTTAATGATAAAAAGAAAATTAAGCTTACTTTAAAATAACTTAAATCTCTTATTTTCTACCAAATAAATATTTACCGCTAAAACTTAATTTACTTAATATCTTAATGGTAGAAAAAAAAATTAGTTTTCGAGTGAATTTAATATTTCGGCAATATGGATGGTTTTAATTCTGCTTTTCTGTCTTTTTAGAATTCCGTCTAAATGCATTAAGCAGGACATATCTCCACCTGTAATATAATCCACATCGTGACTTTCGTGATCTTTGATACGGTCTTGTCCCATTTTTACAGACACCGCTTCTTCGGTCACGCAAAATGTACCTCCAAAACCACAGCATTCGTCTTTTCTGGTTAAAGCAACCAGATCAAGATCTTTTATACTATGTAATAATTGTTCCGGTTTAGAGAAAAATGGTGCGTTTAATTCTGACATCTGCGAAAGCTTCAATCCACGCTGACCGTGACAGCTTACGTGCATTCCGACTTTAAACGGAAATCTTCCGTCAATATGATCAATTTTTAAAACGTCAGTGATAAACTCAGTAAGTTCGTAAACCGTATTTCGAATGGCTGCTGCCTTCTCTTCTTGCTTTTCGTCGTGCAAATGATCTTTTACATGTAAAACACAGCTTCCCGAAGGACAGACGATATAATCAAATCCTGAGAAATTGGCTATGAAGTTGGCATCACATCCTTTAGTTAAATGAGCATAACCGCTGTTCGCCATTGGCTGTCCACAGCAGGTTTGTCCCATCGGAAAATGCACTTCACAACCTAATTTTTGAAGTAATTCGTAGGTGGCTATACCTACTTTTGGGTAAAATTGGTCGACATAACAAGGTATAAAAAGTCCAATTTTCATATTGTAGTATTTAGTGTGTTGTTCATTAGGCGTGTAGGGTAAAAAAATGTAAAAAATACGTTTCTCGGCAAATTTACAACATACAGACCGTTTTTACCTAATGTTTATAGAATTTCAAGTCAATTAAATCGTTCTGAATGGGTTTTGGATTCCAGTTTTCATGAATGGCTAATGCAGCGCCCAACGCACTTGCCTGAGCCATAGAGGCTGCGTAAACTTCTACATCCGGAAAAGCTTCTGCCAATAAATTCATGTAAATGGAATTTTTACTGAATCCGCCATCTACAAAAATCTTTTTTACCGGACTATTCTGGATCACCAAATTAGTAGAGAAAAACTGCTGTTCTACTAAATCCAGCATTAATTGATGATAGGCTGTTTCGTAATCTTTAAATTGCGATAAATCTCTTGTTTGAAACGGGCATTCATTCAAAATATCAAAATCGTATTTCTTTGGATAGAAAATCTGATAATTCAGTGAACGTAAATTGGCTGTGATTTTTTTATCAAAATAAACCTCTTTATAAGTATCTACTGGCACTTTAAAGTGTTCTGCCAATCTTTTGGTTTGTACTTCATGTTCATTTCCGGCAAATAAACGTGCCGCTTTAACGGGCTTGTTTGTGTATTGCATATAACACAAACAATCGTGCTGTAACTCTTCAAAAGTCAACGGTTTATTATTAAAAGGATTCAGGGAAATGCTCCAAGTTCCAGTTGATAATAAAACAAATGGTTCTGTAAAGTTTATGGTATACGGAATTATTGCTGAAGAACTGTCGTGAAGTCCTGTACCAATCGATAATCCTTCTTTTGTTCTGATAACATCTTTACCGTAATAAATTGGAGGCAATTTAGTGTCAATTCCTTCACTTTTTAACCATTTATGATATTTCATTTTTTTGAAATTCCACAAATTGGTATGACAGCCAATACTGGTAATATCAGCGTAAGCTTCATTAGTCAAAAGAAAACTCAAAAACTGTGGCAAATGCAGACAGTATTTTACTTTTTGAAATAATTCAGGCTTTTCTTCTTTTAACCTGTAAATCTGCATTCCGGAATTTAGACTTCCTAAAACCGGAGAAGCTGTTTTTACGGCAAACTTTTCTTCTCCTTTGTATTTTTTATAAAAATCAGATTTTAATTCCTCCGGATAATCTTTTAGATAGTTATACAGAGGAGTTAAAACTTTTCCGTTTTCGTCTATATAAACAAAACTGGCTCCGTAAGTGCTGAAATTGATGGCTTTTAAAACATAATTAGTCAATTCTTTAATTTCTTCTAATCGGTCTAAAATCCATTTTTGAAGGACCTCTATATCTTCGCAGGGAAAACCGTCTTCGTCTTTTGTTTCCTCCAGATTAACTGATTTTTCCCAGACAATTTTATAATTTTCATTAAATAAAAAAACCTTTTTGTTTGTTTTACCAATATCAAAAATCGCAACTACATTCATTTTTTTTAGTTATGAGTTTTGAGTTATGCGTTATGAGTTACGGGTTGTGCTTTTTGCTGAAAAATTCAATATTATATTGTCTAATGATTTTGTTTTACATCAAAAAACAATACAAACAAAAATAGTTTATCAACTTAAAAACTTTTAACTCATAACTCATAACTGATAACTCATAATTATAATCCTGTGGCCATTGTTTTTAAACCTCTTTCTTCGATAAGATTTTGTCTTACCTGAAGCGAACGATATAATGCTACAGGGTTTAAAGCTGCTCCGGAACGAAAACGAGCTTCTGCAACAAGTGCACGAACATCGGTACGGAAAGCATTTTGAAGAATTTCCTGCGCTTTTACCACGTCGTTTTCTTCCTGAGCTTGTACTAATGCTTTTCTGTCAACAGAAAGCGCTTGTGCGTAAGCAATCATAATAGCTTCAACAGATTGTAATAAATCTTCTAACGGATCTTTGATGTTGTGAGAAGCATCGATCATCCAGCCTAAATCTTTAGCGTGATTCATTCCTCTGGCATCCATTCCTTCTACTAATTCATTAAAAATCAAGAATAACTGATATGGCTTTAAGGCTCCGGCCGTTAAATCGTCATCACCGTATTTGGAATCGTTGAAGTGGAAACCGCCTAATTTGTTTTCCATCAATAATAAAGAAACAATCTGTTCGATATTCGCATTTGGTAAATGATGTCCTAAATCGACTAGTGTCTGTGCTTTGTCTCCCAGTTTTTTTACATATGAATAGGACTGTCCCCAATCTGCTACTGTGGTAGAATAAAAATTAGGTTCTGCACATTTATATTCTAAAAATAATTTCCAGTTAGAAGGCAATGCATCATAGATTTCTTCTAAACTTTCTAAGGTGTTTTGGTACGCTTTTCTGAAGTTTAACTGTCCCGGAAAATTAGAGCCGTCTGCCAGCCAGACTGTAAGAGACTCAGATCCTAATTCGATTCCGTGTTTAATTACTTCAATATTGTGAGCAATGGCCTGTTTACGAACTGCTTTGTTTACGTTTTGTAAAGAACCGTATTTATAAGTATGCTCTGCACTTGCCTGATCCTGAAAAGTATTAGAGTTCATAGCATCAAATTTCAAACCGTGCTGCCCTGCCAGTGTTTTGATTGCTCCGTAATTGGTCGGAATATCCCAGGGAATATGAAGGGAAATCGCACCTGAAGCATTGTTTAATTTGTGAAGCAAACCAACGTCTTCGATTTTTTCTTCTAAAGAACGTGGTTCTCCACCTCCCGCAAAACGTCCGAAACGTGTTCCGCCTGTTCCTAAGGCCCACGAAGGAATAGCAATTTGAAAGTCGATTAGTTTTTGGATAATCGCTTCTGTTTCATTTATTTCTGATGCTGTAAAAACTAATTTGTTTTGGTGTTTTTTTAATAAATCCTCATTGTGAGAATCAATGTGGTTTGATGAGATTAACATAGTTATTTATCTTTTTTAGAGTCTACAATATATAAATTTATAATGTTTAGAATATTTTTTTAACACACAATACCTAGATTTCTGCCGCTGATGACGCGGATTCACTATCGCAATCCCGACGCTTCGGGACTGATTAATATAGATTTTGTTTTCTGGTTTCACGCAGATTTAAAAAGGATTTTAGTAGAAAATGCAGATTTTTTTATCTTAGATTTAAATACCTATTAAATCTGTCTAAATCTGCGAGAAACAAAAAAATCCGTTTTTTTCAACGTCTTAATGATCGCGAATTCATTTTATCTGCGTTCCAAGTGTGCAATTTTTAAACCTATAGATTTTATATAAGCCAAACTCTGGTTTTACTTCACTTTTTTGTTAAGTTTTCGTTGTTAAAGCGAATTGTTATATGCTAAAAAAATCTAACGTCCGAAAGATTCGAACGCTAGACCACAAAAAACCACTTTTGCTTAAACAAACTTATAAAAAAACTTAAATAATCTTTATCTGTAAAAGCCCATTCCAACGCCTCCGTCTACGTTTAGAGCATTTCCTGTCGATTTATCCAGTAAACCGCCAACAAAGGCAAAACAAGCGTTTGCAATATCATCAGGCAATATGATTTCATTCAACAAGGTACGTTTGGCATAATAAGCCGGTAACTCTTCAACTGTAATACCATACGCTTTTGCACGGCCTTCTGCCCATCCTCCGGACCAAATGTTTGAATCTGAAATTACAGCATCGGGATTTACGGTATTGACACGAATTTTATCAGCTCCCAATTCGGCAGCCATTAAACGTGTTAAATGCGCCTGAGCCGCTTTAGCCGAACCGTAACCCGGGTTATTTGGACCTGCTACCACAGCGTTTTTAGAAACGATATTGACGATATCTCCTCCAAAACCTTGTTTACGCATTACTTCGATTCCGGCTTTAGAAACGATAAACTGTCCTTTAACTAAAATATCGTATAATCTGTCCCACTCTTCTAAAGTATGGTCTGCGATAGATTTAGAAATACTGATTCCTGCGTTGTTTACAATAATATCAGCACCTCCAAAAGCTAAACAAGCTTCGTCTAACGCTTTTTCTGTACTTACTTCATCCGTAACATTTAATAAAGTACTAGAAACGGCATCTTTACCAAAAGCTTTGATAAATTCAGCTGTCGCCCCTTCTAAACGTTCTTCGTTGATGTCATTAATTACCACACAGGCACCTTCCTGAGCAAATTTCTTAGCGATAGCTTTACCAATTCCGCCCGCAGAACCTGTAATAACGGCTACTCTGCCTGATAAAGCTTTTGGTTTTGGCATACGCTGTAATTTAGCTTCTTCTAATAACCAATATTCAATATCAAAAGCTTCCTGGTGCGGTAATGAAGTATATTCAGAAACGGCTTCTGCCCCTTTCATTACATTAACAGCATTGATATAATATTCAGATGCTAAACGAGCCATAGTTTTATCTTTGGCAAAAGTGAACATACCAACTCCAGGATATAAAATTACCACTGGATTCGGATCACGCATTGCCGGTGAATTTGATTTTTTACAGGCATTGTAATAGTCTTTGTACATTGCACGGTATGCTTCAAAAGCAGGAGTTAATTTTGCTTTTACAGCCGCAACATCTGATAAATCTTCGTTTGGATCTAATTCTAAAACCAAAGGACTGATTTTTGTTCTTAAAAAGTGATCCGGGCAAGAAGTTCCTAATGGAGCTAATTTTGCTAAATCATTAGAATTAATGAATTCCAAAACTCTGGTATCATCTGTATAATGTCCGATCATTTGACGCTCTGATGAACAGAAACCTCTTAAAATTGGAGCTGCTTTCGCCGCTTTTAATTTGCGATCTGCTTCAGGAAGACTATCGATTTTTTTACCTCCAAAAACCGGACGTTTTTTACCATAGTTACTTTCCAAATATTCAGCACATTTTTCAATTACTTCTAATGTGTTGATATAACTTTCGTATGCAGTATCTCCCCAGGTAAATAAACCGTGAGAACCTAACATGATTCCGCGTAATTGTTTACCGTTTTTAGCCGCTTCTTCTAAGCAAGCTCTTAACTGAAGACCAAGGTCAAAGCCCGGGCGCTGCCAGCCTACCCAGCCAATTTCTCCGTTAAATAATTCTTCTGTGATTTTCTTTCCATCTTTTGCAGCTGCAATCGCAATTGCTGCATCCGGATGCAGGTGGTCAATATGGGCAAATGGTAAAAAACCATGTAAAGGCGTATCGATAGAAGGCGCTTTTGAAGCTAAATCGAAAATACAGTGATTAAATAGTTCTACCATCTCATCTTCAAAATCAATACCTCTGTATACATTTTCAAGATTACGAAGTCTGTCCAAATACAAAGCCGCACAACCCGATTTTGTTAACGTTCCAATATCTCCTCCGGAACCTTTAATCCACATTACTTCAGAAGATTCTCCGGTTAAAGGATCTTTATCAGTAATCTTTACAGAAGTATTTCCTCCTCCGTAATTCGTCAGTCTTAAATCGGCTCCTAATAAATTAGAACGATAAATAAAAAGCGCTACTTCATCTCCCGCCAATTCTGCGGCTTTAGCATCATCCCAAAGGTAGCTTACGTGCTTAAAATTTGTATTAATTGTTTTTGTATTCGACATATACTTTATATTATTTCTTGTATTATTTATAATGAGTTACCAATTCCTACCAAAACGATCGCAAGCATAATAAGCCCGATCCCCCAGAAAAAAGTTCTTAATGTTTTTTTAGAAACCCCTTTCCATTCTTTCAAATAAAATCCCCAAAAATTTGCCGTCAAAATAATGGTTGCCATGTGCAGAATCCATGAACTGGCACCATTTCCCAGTTTGCTCTCTCCCATTCCGTAAAAGAAAAACTGTAAAAACCACATGGTTCCGGCAAGCGCAGAAAACAAAACGTTTTTAGTTATTGGAGTAGATTTATCGGTATAGTTTTTAATGGTTTTATTTTTAAAATTCAAATAAAGACACCAGATAAAGTTGGTGGTAAGTCCGCCCCAAAGCAGTACAACATAAGTCACATTATTTTGAAATAACGGATTGGCACCATTAATTACAGCTTCCTCAGCCATTGATTTTCCGGCTTCGATGCCGTAATTAAAAAAGGAACTTAAAATTCCCGAAATCACAGCTACGATCAAACCTTTTACCAGATTGAAATCTTTGTCTTTATCTTCATGACCTGTTGCAAAATCTTTTTCTTTCAGCATTCCCGCTTTTCCTGAAATAGCAATTCCAATAAGATACACTACAACTCCTAATAAAACCAGCTGACCGCCAGAATTAGAAAGCATATGGGTAAAGGAAATTTTACCTTCTGTTGGAACAATATCGTAGTAAATTGATGGAACCAAAGCTCCAAATGCAGAGCAGAATCCTAATGTAATGGAGTTTCCTAAAGACATTCCTAAATAACGAACGCCCAGACCATAAGTTAAACCCCCAATTCCCCAAATTAATCCCATTAAAAAAGTAAAGAATTTGATAGAAGGAGAAGCTGCAGCAATAATTTCGGTAAAATCAGGAATCGTTAAATAGGCCGCAAGCGGAGGCACAATCAGCCAAGAGAAAAATCCTCCTACCAGCCAGTAGCTTTCCCAGGCCCAGTCTTTTACTTTCTTAAAAGGCATATAAAAACTACCCGAAGAAAATCCTCCGACAGAATGAAAAATGATTCCTAATAATGATTCCATTTAATAATTTGTTTGTGGTTAATGGTGATAGTTAATTTGGTTTTGTAAAATAAGAGAATGTAAAAAACAAAACTGTCCTGTACTATCCTTTATACTATTTGTGTTTTTTGTTAAAACTAAAGAATATTAGAAATAACGATCGGTAATTATTGGATAAATAAATTTAAAATAGCTATTTTAGCAATCGATTTCGTAATTATTAAATCCATATTTGGAACATTATTAATAATTTATAAAAAAAATAGTACAGGTTTTACTTAATTCTCTTTTTATATTAAAAAGCGACACATTTAGAACGGCAGCCTATTTACTTATTGATTTTTTTGAAGAAAAATGAGAATTAAAATGGGTTTCATGGAAACGTGAAACAAATTTCCAGACATAATCATGATTAAACTAATTAAAATAGACGAAGATTCACGAGTTCCAAAATACAAACAGATTGTTGACTCTATTCTTCAGAACATCGCCAACGGAAATTTAAAAATCAATCAAAAAATTCCTTCAATAAATAGTTTCAGCGAAGAATTCTATATGTCTCGTGATACTGTAGAAAAGGCTTATAATATTCTAAAAGAGCGAAAAATCATCTCTTCCATACGAGGAAAAGGGTATTATATTACCCGAACCAAACTGGAATCTAAGGTAAATATCCTGTTTCTGACCAACAAACTGAGTTCTTATAAAATGAAAACCTATAGTGCTTTCATTAATACTCTGGGAGCCAATGCCCATGTTGACCTGCAGATTTACCACTGCGACGAAACTTTATTTTTAAATATTCTGGACAAGTTTGAAGGCGCTTACGATTATTACGTTATTACCACCCACTTTAAAACTGATGAATTAAAACACCTGAGTTTTACCGATGAAGTGGTTGATGCCATTAAAAAAATCCCGCAGGAAAAACTGGTTGTTCTTGATAATATTAAATTGGGAACCGGTGATAATGTCATTAAGATTTATCAGGATTTTGAAAATGACATTTACAATGCTTTAAAAGAAGGTCTTTCGAAAATAACCAAATACAAGCGATTAATATTGGTATATCCGGACAAAGCGGTTTATCCTTATCCGAGGAGAATTTTACACGGTTTTAGAAAATTCTGCGTAGAACACGAAATCAATTTTGAAATCCTGAGTGAGGTTTATGATGATATGATCCTTAAAAAAGGTGATTTGTTTATTACTATTGAAGAATCTGATCTTGTGAATTTAGTAAAACAAATTCGTGATGAGGAATTTGTCTTAGGCAAAGATATTGGTGTTATCTCATACAACGATACGCCATTAAAGGATTTGCTTGGCATAACGGTAATGTCAACAGATTTTAATATTATGGGAGAAACTGCTGCTCAGATGATTCTGAATAAAGAGAAAGGACATTTTAAAGTCCCTTTTAATTTTATAGACCGAAATTCGATTTAAAAATACTTAGGTTTTGAAATACTGAGATACTGAATTACTAAAAATTTAAAAAAATCTTAGTAACTCAGTATCTTAAACTAACTTTTACTTTTTATCATACGGAATATACTGGTCCCATTCCCAGGGAGTATAAGTATCCTGAATACCTGTTTCTAAAAGGTATTTCATTATTTCACCCGTTTTATAGCTATTGGAAATAATCAGCATTCCTGTGCCTTTATCTGAAAAGATGATACTGTAATTCTGAAAACCCGAACCCTGGCCTTCTTTAAAAGCTCCTATTCCATAAGGAGATTTTACCAATCCCCATCCTAAACCATAGGAAAGCTCCGTTTTATCATTCCAGTTTCCATCCTCCATTGCGCCCGGCCCGAATTGATTTTTAGAACGAATACGGATCTGCGGACTGAATAATTCTGTATACGATTTTTCTTTTATTATTTTTTTGTTCAAAACTGCCGTCAAAAATTTACTGTAATCTTCAATAGTGGTTTCGAGTGTTCCGGCTCCTCTGGGCGCATTATCTTTGTCTTTCTCCTGTACCTTTCCCTCGTTATCGTATCCATAAGCATAATCTTTTTCAAACTTTTCCTGCCATTTATAACTGGAATTGATCATTCCCAACGGCTTAAATATCTTCTCCTGAGCGAGTTCTTCAAGAGGTTTTCCTGTAATTTTTTCCAAAACGACCTGAAGATACGTTAATCCTTCGCCGGAATAACTGTATCTGGTTCCGGGTTCAAACTTAATTTTTAGCTTTTCATCTGCTTCAAACCAACGCCAGTTAGGCATACCCGAAGTATGATCCAGACACATTCTGGCTGTTATCTTTCGATATTCCGGATATGCTTTTAATTCTTTAAAATCTTCATGCCATATTTTAGGTTCGTACTCATAAATAGCTTTCGGAAGATAGTCCTGCAATGGTTTATCTAAAGTAATTACACCATCATCGACCATTTTCATAACCAGTACTGCAAAAACAGCTTTACTCAACGAAGCCCCATATAAATTGGTTTTCAAATCCAGTTTCTTTTTATTTTCCACATCGCTGTAACCAAATGTTTTCATATAGACCGGTTTTTTGGAATTAAAAACAGCTATAGCCATTCCCTTTACATCGGCTTTTGCCATAAGGTTTTCGATCGAAGCAGATAAACTGTCAGACGAAATAGTACTGCCGTCAAGCCTTTTAATTAAAGTGTTCGTTTGTGAATGAACAGAAAAAATACCTGCTAAAAAGATAGCTGAAAAAAAATGTTTCATGTTTCAGATGTATTACATTTTGGTTTACTAATTCCTTTTTTTATCAAAATCTATCAAACAATTATTTACATAAAACAGCCTGATAATAAGTCCAATAAAAAAATCAAGAATTTTATAATTACTTTAAATCCCATTTTTTATTATATTTCAATGCTAAAAATCATACAAATATATCCCCCGTTAAAGCATAAGACAATACTTATTAATAACCATTTTTCAAAAATGAAAAACGCAAAAAAGGATTTGAATCAACAGCTGCTTCAGCAAAACAATCTGGGGAATTTACACAATAAAAGCAGATTAAAAACGTATCAGGAAATTGCACAGCGTTTTGCTGATCTGGAAAACGGAATTGCTGTTCTGAGCGATTTGTATAATAATAAGAGTTATATCTACTCAGGTAAGATCGCAGACGAACTGGGTATCTTTAAAAAAAATGAAGTTCAGGAAATTGAATCAATTTGGGAAGAAGAACTTTTTGGACAGCTCAATTCCGAAGATGTACTTCAGAAATACCTTCTTGAACTTCAGTTTTTTCAGTTTATTAAAACTATTCCGGTAGAAGAACGTAAAGACTTTTGTGTCATAAGCAAATTAAGAATTAAAGACAAAAGCGCCCATAGATCTTTATTACACAAAATGTTTTATTTTTCAAATCAATATGAAGATGTAGAGCTGGCTTTATGTCTTTATAATTTTGATTTTTCTGCTGCTTTACATTACGAAGGGAAAATTATAAACACAGCAAACGGTGAAATTATCCGGCAAAATGAAACGGAAAATACTTCTTTCCTTTCGGCAAGGGAAAAAGAAATCCTTAAAATGCTGCAAAAAGGAAAACAAAGTAAAGAAATTGCCTCCCTTCTTTTTATCAGTATAAACACAGTAAGCAGGCACAGACAGAATATCATTGAAAAAATGAAAGTTAACAATACTGCCGAAGCCTGTACACTTGCTTTAAAACTAAAATGGATATAATTTTTTGAGATACTGAGCTGCCAAATTATTTAACTGATAACTGCCATATCAGTAAGCCATGGCTTTTAACCATAAAAAAACCTCGTCTGCTGACGAGGTTTTAGTTGTATTATTTTTTTGATTCTTCGATAGAAACTTTTCTGAACTCTTTTAAAAGTTTTTCAATTTCTAAAGTAGCTTTACGTGCTCTTGGACCTGCAGCTTTAATACCTTTTTCTGTTAAAGATTCCGCTTCTGCTTTGAATGTTTCAATTTCGGCGTTGATTTTTACTAATAGATCTTTCATTGCTTATAATTATTAAATTAAGGCGCAAAAATAGAAGTTTGATCGGTAGTTACAACAAATTTGCTGTTAAAATTATAATTGTTTTTCAAGGTTTTAATTAACTCAAATTTTACAATTATTTTTTTGAAAAAACCAGCGTCCACAACCCATTATTAATCAAACCTTTATTATCAAAAACAAAACAAAGATGGCTTTTCTGTGACTTGCAGCCGCTGTAAAAAAAATTAAAGTTCAAATTTAAAACAATAAAAAAATGAAAGAATTTACTGCGTAAAAAATTCATCACATTGAGGATGATCCGAAAAATATCCTAATTAATTGACGATTCACATCTACAATCTTAAATTTTAAACTATTTATTACACTTTTATCAATATATAAGTTTCTAATTATTTCGTTTAAGTTTTATCCCGAACAGACTTCCATTATTTTACCTTAATTTTAATTTTAGCAGAAAGCTCTCTGGCTAAGTTTGTAACATAATTGGTAAAATATACTGAATCTTTAAAACCTTTATCCTGACTTAATTCCCAGCCGGCAATTGGATAATAACTTACTTTCTTTTTATTCTTGACTTGCAGTTTTATCAAATAAGAATCAGTTAATTGACCCGTTTTTGGAGCTTCAATATAACCTTTATAAATGTTTTTAGGTACAATTACAGCTGTTCCTAAAATCCACTGACGCTCATAAGTGAGTTTATCATGTTGTATAAAACAAACAAAATCGCCTGAATCTATTACCTGCAGCGGGTTTTGATTGTTGAGATTAGAAAGGGTAATCAAAAGCAAGTCTTTATTTTTTAAGCCATCTATCGACACGGTATTCTCATATCCGTACATACCCTGCCAAATTGAAGAAGTTTCCTGAGCCTGGTACTTATTTCCCGAAGCAGTCCAGTTTTGATAGGTGTATCTTAAAACAGAATTGACAGGTCCCTCACTCACTATTTTAAAGGTTGTTTTTTCAATATTATTTAGGGTATCATTTGCAATTATCCCGAGTCTGTTGATTTTATTGTCAGTTGTCAGCAGGGCAAAACCTCCCAAACCAGCAGAATTACCAACCGGAAAAATATCTCTTCCCCAATCATACATTATATGGTAATTATCTTCAACTGCTCCTTTACTGTTTATACCGACATCTTCCGGGGTAATTCCCGGCAGTTTTTTTCCAAAAACGTCTTTAGAATTTCTTCCGTCTAAATAATGCCTAAACCCTGCTTTATCATTTTCCCAGGTAGGTCCATCAGTCTGGTATTTTTGGTAGCCTAACTTTTTATAAACCTGATCAGCTAATAAAACTTCTTGTGTATCCGGATGAACCGGAAGATCTTTTGCTTCTCTTTTCCCAAATCTCACACTGGTCTTTACTGGAAATTTAGGATCTGTTTCTGACCACTTTAATACTATTCTTTTCTCTTCCTTTGGAGAAAAATCAGTTACTAAAAAAAGTTCGTCCCATTCTCCATCTTCATTCAAATCATTGAGTTGTGCCGGAATAGTATCATTTTTATAAAGTAAAACAGGAAAAAATCCTGAATCCCGTTTTAAAGAAAATATGCTTTTTTTTATTGAAACAGCTTTTTGTGATAATTCTAAATCAGAAGTATTCTTTAAAACAATGGTAGTTTCTCCTGATCTTTGCTGGGCATTAGAGCTGACGAAAAATACCATAGAAAATACTATGGGCCTGAAAAATTTGATGTTATACTTCATTCTTTTTGAATCCAGTTTTAATCGTTTAGTTTTAAACACCCATAAATTTATAGTAATGAAACGTTTCCGGCATCCTGTCCCTTCCTGCTTTCTTTTACAAAAAGAATAAAACTAAAAATCCCGGCTGCAATACTGCTGCCGGGATTTCATTGTATGACGAATTATGACTTTATGGGAAATCAAAATTACATCATAAAACAAAGTGCTTTTTGAAGATGATCTATTTTATGCTGATAGATACTGTGATCTGTAAATTTAATTTCAGGTATTTTAGGAATAAAACCGGAATTGTTTTTAAAATAAGATTTTAGATCTTTTAAAATTTCGGTTCTTGATTTTGAAGCGTCAATTAGCTTTAAATTTTTAATTTCATCAAAATAAAGTAAACTGTTATGGAGATGTGCATTAAAAAAACAAATCATAACGTTGGTTCCTTTTTTATCAAGCTTCAAAAAATCGATTAATTCAAATTTCTCATATACAACAAATATAGAGCGTTCAAAATCTTTCGGTTTACTTTCATTCTTAAGCAAGAAAGAATCTTCCGAAAATTCAAACTCGTTTTTAAATTTTCTTTTAAACATTTTTAAAAAAACTCCTTTGTTGTCGCTGACCCCGGAATACCTGGTGTACCACTTGTACCAGGTAACCCCTGCACACCTACAACACCTGCATCTCCTTTATCTCCTTTATCACCTTTGGCACCATTGATCTTGGTCCAGGTACCATCAGGATTCTGAACATAAATATCTCCTGTGTTATTGTCTTTATACACAATTATACTTCTGCCTGGATATCCGGTTTCTCCTCTGTTTCCAGGAGGCCCGTCTCCACCTGCAGTAGCCGGCTCTGCTCCGTTTTCACCTGAAATAGTGATTCTATTCCATCTATCAATATACCAATAGTAGTACCCTGGTGTAATATCAGCAGTTGCAGCCGTATTAAAAACCAGTAAACTATTTTCATAAGGCAAGCCACCACTACCGTGAGTGACTGTACTCACATCAGTAGTACTCTTTAATGCAATTCTTGGAATCAAAACTCCCTTATTGTTAGAAAAAACTTCTAACTGAGCAGATTCTGTAGTAGGCTCTATTTTACCTACAACAACCTGTGAATAAGCAGAAAACGACCCCAAAACAACAAATAAAGGAAGTAATTTATTTTTCATGACCTTTTAATTATTATACGTTTTAAACTATTTTTAGACTATAAGCAAATGATTATCAGTAACATACCAACAAATTGTAGATCAAAACCTCATAACATTCACTACAACAATCTTATAATCAAAAACTTATTTTCAGTGTGCAAATTTCTCCTCAAATAGGTTTTATTTTTGCCATTAAAAGTTTTTAAACTTATAGATTAAGACAAATCTGTAGGTTTTTAAATGCTAAACCTGCCGTTTTTACAATAGGAGAACAAAAACATAAGATAATTCTTAAATAAAAAATATTCTAAAAAAGAAAAACAGGTTACAAAACGTATAAATAAAAAAAGGAGAAAGCTTTTAACTTTCTCCTTTTTTATAACTAAATATTATTCAACTACTTAAAACACATTTTCATAAAAAAAATGAAATTTTATCTTTATTTTAGAAATCAATTTTTATTCATTTAAATTTCCATCAAAAAACTTTTGATTTTTCTTATTGAATTTACCTTTTTACGGTCAAATTCTCATTTAATATTTTGTTTTAATTTTTGTAAAGAAGGATCCTGCATTTTTTTTAACCGTTCTATTACTATCTCTGCCGTTTTCATTGCTCCCAATAATGAAAGATGCGTATCATCAGCCTTATCTTTATCGTAGTAGGCATTTTCTCCTCCTTTAAAATGCAGATGCAGTAGTTTTGATTTCTCCGGTCCGTAAGACTGTTCCAGTAATTCGGTATAATATTCCAAATCTATAAAAGGTACTTTATATTCCTGTGCTACCAAACGGGTTTCAAGAGGATAATCGCCATGTGTGGGAACCAAAACTCCTTTTTCGTTAAAATTGCGACGGGCAATTGAGGTTAACAAAACCGGGACTGCTCCTTTTTCCCTGCTTTCCGTCACAAACCGGATCAAATTGTATCGGTACATGGTATGAGGATTGGTATAACGGGTTGAATCTTCAATCTTTTCGTCGTTATGTCCGAATTCAATAAATACATAATCTCCTTTTTTTAATTTCTTATAAATGGAGTCCCAGCGTTTTTCATTGATAAAACTTTTGGTACTTCTTCCGTTTACCGCTTTGTTTACTACTGCAATATCTTCCTTAAAAAAAGATTGTAACACCTGTGCCCATCCGTGTTCGGGATTTCGGTCGGGATCTTTTTTACTGGCCATTGTAGAATCACCAATTGTATATAGGGTCGTTTTTTGAGCAAAACAAACTGATGTTATCAGAAATGCTGTTAGTATGTATTTTTTCATTGTATTCTTTTTAAAACCGTAAAGACGCTAAATTTTATGCAAAAGGATTTGTTTTTTATGGAAAGGTACAATCCTGAAAGTTAATCTAAAATCACATTGTATACTATTTTTACGATATACCACTTTAAAGCTTTGCCGCTTTGAACCTCTGTATCTCTATACCTAAATTAAGGCTTTGAAACTGCTGTCGGCACACCAGCCTTTTTTCCGATAAAAACATTCGTCATCAATACGTTTTCAGCATTTTCGTTAGACAAGGCGTTTTTAGCTTCTTTGATTTCGATATTTTTTAAAGTGATATTTTGAATCTTTTTATCAGCAAATCCCTGAATTACAATTCCGGATTCAGAAGCTTTATTACAAATGATATCTAAAAAATGAATATCGGCAATATCTGACTGGTATCCTTCTCCTTCTCCATGATAATTCGATGTAATATATAAACAGTCTTCTACTTCATCTAATTGCAGGTTTCGAACAAAAACATTTTTTATGTATCCTCCCCGATCTGCATTGGTTTTTAAATAAATACCTCTCTTTAAATATCCTGTTGTTTTACAGTTTTCTACGAATACATTCTGCACTCCTGCTGACATTTCGCTGCCTATTACTACTCCGTGAAGGCCTTTAAAATTACAGTTTCTAATGACAATATTTTCGCTTGGAACTGCCGCATTAGCTCTTCCTTCGTGATCCCGGCCTGCTTTTATGGCTACGTTATCATCGCCATTGTCAAAGTTTACATTCTCAATTACAACATCTTTTGCATATTCGGGATCAATACCATCATTATTATGATTCAGGGATTTATAACTTATACCTCTCACTGTAATGCTTTGTGACTTTAAAAGATGGAGGCACCAAAAAGGCGAATCTTCAATTCGTACATTTTCTACCAGAATATTCCGGCAGTTTAGAAATTGTATCAACTGGGGACGTAAAAAATATCCTTCTCCCAATTTCCTGTCTTTTAAAGGAACAGCATTATGGTTCATGTCCCGGCTCAAATTTTTGCCTGGCCCTTCCTGAGCTTTAAAGGTTTTCCAGGTTTTCCCTCCTTCACCATCAATGGTTCCTTCACCGGTTATGGCAATATTGCTGCATTCGTTAGCATAAATAAGGGGACTGTAATTATAAAGCATAGTTCCTTCCCAGCTTGTTAAAACGAGCGGCAGATAGTCCTTGGGATTATCACTGAATTTAATTCTGGCTCCTTTTTCAATTTTAAGGTTTACATTGCTTACAAAGTGAATAGGGCCGTTTACTTTGAAAATCCCTTTAGGCACTATAATCGTTCCTCCTTTGTTCTTTTTACAAAGTGCCATTGCTTTATCAAAAGCAGGTTTATTGTTTGTAACTGAATCTCCTTTTGCTCCCAATTTGAGAATATTGACCTCATAGGCCGGAATAACGGGAAGCTGAATCCGTTTTACAATCGAATCAGCTTTAGAAACGGGAAAGTCTTTTTGCTGGGCAAAAGAAGTCCATGAAACAGCTAAAAATAACAGAAGTCTTACAGTCATATTATTGTATTTTATTCCGGTCTTTATTTTAAATACCAGTTAGGAATTGCATCTTTTAGAATATTTTCTATTGTGTATTTTTCTGCTTCTGCCTTTTTAAGCTGATGCGACCATGATACCCTTTTTGCCGGCTGGAATCCTTCTCCGCTGTTGTTGTATTCTGCATAAAAAGTTTTTTTTTCTGCTTCTGGTTTTGACCAGTTCTCCCAGCCTTCGGGTTTTATTTGTTTTCCCATTTCGCAGTTTATAAAAGCCGTTTTGGCATAAATACGCCAGGGTCTTCCCAGATAAACGGCATTGGCAGAAGGTTCTGCTGTCAGTTTACAATTTTTAAAAACAAAACCGTATGGAATGCCTTCGGGAGTGGAAGCTGCTGTTATATAGGAGCTTTTAATACTGTGAATAGTACAGTTTTCAAGCAAAGCAGTAGCTCCTCCAAAAATAAAATCAGTAGTTCCTTCGATATAACAGTCTTTAAAATAGTGTTTTGTGTTTTGCCCTGAGAGATATAAAGTATCCTGATTCCCCAGCATAATACAGTTTGAAATCTTAACGCGATTAGCGGTAACGGACAAGGCAATTCCCTGCCCTTTATCTCCCGATGCATTTTTAATGGTTAAATTAGAAGCCGAAAAATCATTGCCTTCGACTAAAACGGTATAAGTATAAAAAGTACTGTTTCTGCCTAAACTAATTTTAGAAAAATTATCATCAAAGGTGATAATGGTTTTTTCTTTACTCTCTCCCTGTAAAACAACATTGGTGTTCCATTCCGGAATTCGGACTTTTTCGTTATAAGTTCCGTTCTTAACATAGATGGTAACTTTCTCATAAGGAAATGCCGGACAAGCGTATACAGCGTCCTGAATTTTTTCAAAATCTCCTGAACCGTCTTGTGCTACGGTAATGTAAGTAATACTTTTTTTATCTGATTCCGAAACCTTCGTACCGTTTTTTACGGCCCAGGCAGCGTATTTTTTTAAAACTTCTTTAGGCTCATCTGTATACCAGGCATAACCGTTTCTGCGTTCGGAACCAATTTCATCAAGCGATTTCTTTTTAATTCCGTCACGATCACAAAAAAAAGGTTCGTTAGTGTCCAGTTCCATAAACCTTGCCCAGATAGGAAGTGCATTCTGAACCGGAATCATTTTCTTGTCTGTTATTTTTCCTGCTTCGTTTACAATACGTTTTTCTTCCAGATTGGTGATTTTTGTATTTTCAAACCACGCATAAGCATTTTTTACAGCGGTAACAATCTCCGGTGAAGGTTTTTCAACAGACATTAAAAGCAGGACAATTTTGGCCGATTCTTTCCCGCTGAGTGAAGGAAGTTCATAAGCCCTTGCTTTGGCAGGCAGTAACGTTACTTCATCGTGTTGGGCACACCAGGCCGTTAAAACACCATTTTGTTGGTATTGGGTTTTAAGAATACAGTCGATTCCTTTATCAAAAGCTGTTTTTGCCTGTAATACCATTTCCTTTGAGGGTTTAATACTGTAAAAATCAGTTTCATTGGCTACTTCTTTCATTACAGTAAGAATGCGCACCATAGAATCATCATTATAAGTGATATGGGTATAATATCCTTTTTTCAACGGATAAAACTGAGGCCAGCCGCCATTGGCATACTGAGCTTCCAGTAAATAATGCAGTCCTTTTAAGAAAGACGCTTTGTAACGTTCCTCTTTTACCTGTGCATACATTTTTGACATAAAAAGCATTTCCTGAGTGGTTGCTCCATTGTCTGTTGTGGTTTCTTTGGTGGTCTTTTTTATTTCAAGCAGTTCTTTTTTCTGAGAGACTGTAAGTTCATTCTGCATTTGAATATTCTTGGGCCAGCCACCAATATCCCTCTGGTACAACAGAACATTTTCGGCAATCTTTTTTGCTTCTTCGGTACCAAACCAGGAAGCTTCGTTTTTACGAATAATATCCGGCCAGTTTTTATAGGTGTTCTGAGCGCCCGCACTAAACCCCAATCCTAAAATAAATACAATTATGCTTTTCTTTAACTGAATCATTGTCAAGTTATTTTGTTATTCTAAACCAGTCTACAGCAACATTTCCTGAATCGTTGGTCGTTTTTTCGCTTAAAGCAAAAAGACCCATTTTGGCTCCAATCCATTTTCCTTCTGCTGCTGTAAAATCAGTGCCCGCTGCCTGATATTTTTTATCATCCAGGCTGTAAAAGAAACTGCAGATTCCGCCTTTCTTTACTTTAACTCTCAGATATATGGTATTTTCAGAAATCAGAATCGGTTTTGACTCTGTTTCGGGAGTGGTCTTTTTAAAAGTTCCTGTTCTTTGGGTTAAGTATACTTTTCCATTATCGTTTTTAAAACACAGATAACTGTAGTCTAATCCCATAACAATCAAACCGGTAGATTCTCCGTTTACTCTTGTATTAAAAGTTATTTTTGCTGTTGCTGTAAATTCTTCTGCCGGAAACTTCTGAAGCAGTAAATTAGGAGCATCTGATATTTTCTTATTTTCATCTAAGGTGTTCTGACAAAACAAGTTCAGATATCCCATACTGGTTGGAAAACCCCAGTTGATTTGTGAATTGGCCTGCCACTGCCATTGTAATCCTAATTTAGGTTCATTAAATTCATCTGACGTTTCAGGATTTTCTATTGGATATTTTTTACCAACATTTGGTTTTTTAAAAGTGGTAACCGGTTCTCCTATTCCGTTTTTATCAAAATCCTGTCCCATTACCGGCCAGTCTTTTTCCCATTTCATGGGCTGTAAATGCACAATTCTTCCGTAAGCTCCTTTATCCTGAAAATGAATAAACCAGTCTTCTCCCGTTTGTGTCTGTACCCAGGCTCCCTGATGAGGCCCGTTGATTTTAGTGGATCCCTGTTCCAGAACTTTTTTCTTTTCGTAAGGACCAAAAACATTTTTAGACCTTAAAACGGTCTGCCAGCCGGTAGGTACACCACCTGCTGGTGCAAAAATGTAATAGTAGTTGTTTCGTTTGTAGAATTTTGGTCCTTCAATGGTTCCTTCACCATCGTGGCCGTCAATAACCATTACTTCATAATTATTAGCCATAGTGCCGTCAGTATTCATACTGCATACCACGATCAGGCTTTTAATTCCGGCACGGCTTCCGGCAAAGGCGTGCACTAAATAGGCTTTTCCGTCGTCATCCCAAAGCGGACTCGGATCAATCAATCCTTTTCCTCCTTTTATCAAAACAGGTTCTGACCACGGGCCTTCTGCTTTTTTAGATTTTATCATATAAATTCCAAAGTCGGGATCCGGATAATAAATATAAAATTCATTGTTATGATAGGTAATACAGGGCGCCCAAACTCCGTTTCCATGCTGTACTTTGTCATACGTTTCAAATGGCGGCTGTTTAGGCAGGGCATAACTTATAATTTTCCAGTTTACGAGATCTTTTGAATGCAGGATCGGCAGTCCCGGAATACAGTTAAAAGACGATGCTGTCATGTAAAAATCATCTCCTACCCTAACAACGTCAGGATCTGAATAATCAGCATGAATAATAGGATTGGTATAGGTTCCGTCTCCATTGTCAGGTGTCCAGACTTGTGCCGTATTTTTCTGAAATGAAAAAATACAAAGGAAAAAAAAGACGATTTTTATGTTTTTCATCTTGGTATTACTTTAGTTAAACCCGACAGATCTTAAAAACCTGTCGGGTTTGTGAAACTTGTTATCGGTTCAGTTCTATAGCGGCTAAAATAAAAGGACCTGTTGCTTTAGGGTCGTTGTCTTTTTTTCTTTCGTTTACATAATATTCATAAGAGCCGTCACGATAAGGATCTCCTCCTAAGCCGGCAACCTGACAGCAGTTTGTTAAGGTAATACCGCCGTCTTCGTCTACTTTTTTAATCAAAACCTGAGTTAGTCCGTCAAAAGCTTTATTGGCCAGTTTTTTATATTTTGAAGGCAGATACCCTTTGTTTGCTCCTTTTGCGAAAGCATAAGCAAACATTGAAGAACCTGAAGCTTCCAGATAATTTCCTTTTTCTCCGCCTTTATCGGTTACCTGATACCATAAACCTGATTTATCCTGATATTTGGCTAAAGCTGCCGAAGCATTGTTTAAGTATTTGATAAGCTCTTTTCTTTTGGGATGTTCTTTTGGCATATAATCTAATACATCTACTAAAGCCATTACGTACCATCCTAATGCTCTTGACCAGAAGTTTGGTGAATTTCCGGTTTCTTTATTCGCCCAGGGCATTTGTTTACTTTCGTCCCAGCCGTGGTATAACAATCCCGTTTTAGGATCGGTAGCATGCTGCTGGATCAGCTCAAACTGCTTTGCGATATCGTCAAAACTTTTTCCATTTTCAAATTTTAAAGTATATTCAGCATAAAATGGTTCTCCCATATATAAGCCGTCAAGCCACATTTGGTTTGGATAAATCTGCTTGTGCCAGAATCCGCCGCTTGGTGTACGAGGCTGCTCTGTAAGCTGTTTACGTATTAATTGTAACGCCTTTAAATATTTGTCTTGTTTTGTTTCGTCATAAATAGCAAAAAGCAAACGTCCCGGTACTACTAAATCGATATTGAATTTATCCAGTTCGTATGTTTTAATACTTCCGTCTTCCTGAACCAGTTCGTCTACATATCCTCTTATATAAGCTTTGTATCTCGGGTCCGGGTTTTTCTTATTTAATTCTTCTATTGAATGTAAAACCAGTGCGTGTACATAGTCCCATTTGGGCTTTTTGGCATCATCGAGCATATAACTCTGCGGGTGGCGTTTCATTAAGGTTAAGGCCATTTTATCTGACCATTTCATGTCTTTGGATATCATGATCTCTTTTCCTGCCGCTTCCTGAGACGTTACTTTACAGCCCGTAAAAGCCATTAGGCAAACTAATACAACCGACATCAAACTGTGTTTCCTGCTATTCTTCATTTCAAAATATATTTAATTCTACTATTTTTCTAATTCTATGGATGCCAATAAAAAGGCACCTAAACCAATTGCTCCGTTTTCTTTTGTTTTGGCAATAAGATAATAATCATTTGTGCCATCCCGAAAAGGTTTGCCTCCCAGCCCCACATTTGACGATACATTGAGAACATTGACTTCTCCTTTTTTATCCACTTTTACAAATTCCTTTATAAAGCTTTCAAATGATTTTTTTGCTGTTCTTTTATAAGCCGAAGGCAGATACCCTTTATTCGCTCCTTTTGCAAAAGCATAAATAATCATTCCTGAAGCAGATGGTTCTGTATAATTGGCATATAGCTGCGTTTTATCGGCTACCTGATACCATAGACCGGATTCGCTTTTGTACTGATCTGCACTTTTTGCTATCTCGTTTAAATACTGTACCAGAACTTTATATTTTGGATGTGATTTCGGGAAATAATCCAGTGTTTCGACCAATGCTGTCATATACCATCCAATTCCTCTGCCCCAGACTGTGGGCGAAGTTCCTGTTTGTTTGTCTGCCCATGCAATTTCTTTACTTTCATCCCAGGCCTGATACACCAGTCCGCTTTTTTTATCAATCATATGATCATGTACCAGCTCAAACTGTTTTGCAATATCGTTTAAACTCCTTCCTTTTTCATATTTCATGGTAAATTGAGTATAAAAAGGTTCTGCCATATACAAACCGTCAACCCACATTTGATTGGGATAAATCTGTTTGTGCCAAAATCCGCCGCTGGCTGTTCTGGGCTGACTTTCCAGCTGATTTCTCAATTTTCCTGTAATTTCAAAATAACGGGAATCTTTGGTCAGGTCATACAAATTAAAGAGTAGTTTTCCCGGATTCAGATTATCGATATTGTATTCTTTCAGCTCATACTTTTTAATATTTCCATCGCTGTCGATCCTTTCGTCTACATAGTTTTTAATATAATCAAGGTACTTTTTATTTTTGGTTTCCTGATATAATTTTTCGAAACCGGACAATACAAAGCCCATTTTGTAATCCCACTTAGGGCTGTCGTTTCCATCAAGCCGCCATGCTTCAGGATATTTATTAAGTATCGAAAGTGCTGTTCTTTCAGACCATTTTAAGCCGTCCGGAAGAACGTCTGTACCATTTTCTGACTTTTCCTGACCAAAAATAACAGTCGTTACAACAAGACATACAAACAGAACCGGTCTTCTGAAATTAATTTTAGTAAAACATGAAATACACATATGCATTTGCTTTTTGAGGTTCGTTTAGATTTTTTCTTTTTTATTCAATACAACTCGGGCTGTCATTTTTGTTATGATTGTATGTAATTATTTGAATACTCTCTTTAAAAAATGAGTGGTAAATTCGACTGTCTGGTCAAACCAGGGCTGAAAAAACCAAAAGGAATGAGGTGAATCGGCAATAGTATGAACCTCATTATAAATATTGTATTGATTCAAAATTGTAATCATATCATCCCGTCCGGCGTGAAACCGGTCTATACTGCTGTTTATAAACAATACCGGAGGTGTATTTTTATTGGTATGGCTTAAAGCCGAAGCATTCTTCCAGTTTTCTGTTTTTTCTTCATAAGTACCTCCGAGCCAAAAAGAAGCCATCTCACCTTCTGAAGATTCAGGATGTCTGAAGGCTAAAACACCGTCTATATTGATAATGGCATTTACTTTTGAAGAAGCTTTACCTGCATAAGCCGGATCTTCAAAAAGCGGATTATCATTTGTAGTACCAATCAAAGCTGCCATCTGGCCTCCTGAAGAACAGCCTAAGACCGCAATTTTGTCCGGATCTACTCTGAATTTCTTTGCATTATCTTTTATAAACTTTATCGCATTTTTTACATCCAGTACTCCATAAGGATATTTAGCTTCGAGTGACAGCCTGTATTCAATGGTGAAACAGGAATATCCTTTTGCCGCTATTTCCTGTGCCAGAGGGTTCATCTGGTTTTTATTTCCTGACCGCCATCCACCGCCGTGAATCATGATGACCGCCGGGTTTTTCTTTTTTGAATTACAGATAAATGCGTCCAGATGCAGCTGTCTTTCTTTTCCCGAAAAATATTCAATATCCGAAAACTGATCTACATTTTTTGCCTTTTCTAAAACCGGAATAGTAATCGAAGGATATTTTTTGATTATTTTTTTATAGGTACTTTTTACTGTATAGGACGTATCAACGCTATAAGCAGTCTGTGCGCTTACAGCACAGGAAAACAATATTATTAAATATACTAATTTTCGCATTAAAAAAACCTTTTACTTTTTAGTTAAGAAAGGAGCCCGACACTTTGATCCGGCTCCTTTTTAACTTCTTCAAAAAAACAAATATTCTCAAAAAACTAACTAATTATTAATAACCCGGATTTTGAGGAAAATCTTTATTCTGGTTTAAATCCAGTACCGTTTGCGGAATTGGTCTCAAAATCTTCAGCTGACCGTCTACACCAACAAAATTAGCGGCCTTTATTTTATAATTATGTGCTGAAGCCCTTGCTACTAAAGTTCCGGTACGTTTTAAATCAAACCAGCGTTTGTATTCACCTAATAATTCTCTTCCTCTTTCGTCCAGAATATAATCAATATTAAATTCTGCAGCCAGCGCATTGGTCACTCCTGCTCTTCGTCTTACTTCATTTAAACGGTTTAAACCTGTTGCAGGCTGTCCGGCTTTTAAATAGGCTTCGGCCGCAATTAGGTAAGTTTCGCCTAATCTTGCTACAATAATATCTCTGGTGCTCACAGGACCTGTACTGGAAGGAGTCGTAGGGTTTGCATCATCAAACTTCTTAACTGGAATGGTATAACAATCTAAATTTTTAATTAAGGTATGAGCTGCCGAGTATTCCCCCCAGGGATGGTATACAAATGTAGAAGATAATCTGGAGGCATTCTCTGTCATCCAGGCCTCTTTGTCTGCCGGGGTGAACCACTTTGGTTCGTAAAAATGCCTAACTTTTACAGCACTTGCATTGGTTGGTCTGTAATAAGGATAATAAAGGGTTGTTTTAGATTTTCCATCTGCAGTTACTGTTTCTTCAAGAATTTCTGTCATGAAAGTAGCTTTCCATCTTTCATCTCCTTTTTCATATAAACCTAAAGCGTAATCTGTCGGGCATAAATTATAGCTTCTTAACGGAGCACCCGTTTCAGCACCTCCTAAATACGAACTAAAATAATAAAATTGATTATTTCCAAGTTTCGTAGGATCTGTACTTGTAGATGCTTTATCATATTGTACTGAAAAAATGGTTTCAGCATTTAAATCGTTGTCACTGTTGGCTGTTGTAACAAACAAATCACTAAAAGGAATATTTAATCCCTGACCTGCAATCGCAGCATCTGCATAAGCCGCCGCTTTCGAAAAATCATCGGTTTTACCAAAAGTCTCATAGCCTCTTGTTAAATATACTTTAGCCAAAAGATCATTAACCGCTCTTTTATTTACTTTACCTGCGGTACTGTAAGCTGTTGTTCCCACATTAGCCAGTGCAAAATCCAGATCGGATATGATTTGAGTATACACTTCTTCGGCAGTGTTTCTGTAAAACGACAAAACCGGTGTGGTGATATGCTCATTTACAATAGGTACACCACCATAGGTTTGTACCAGTAAAAAATAGGCCTGCGCTCTTAAAAATCTGGCCTCACCAACCAAAGTGTTCAAATTGGCCGTTTGTTCTGTTACTGTCGAATAATAAACTGATTTATTTACAGACTGAATCAATTGGTAACAAGGTGTATACAAATCAGCCACATTATCTGATGAAGGAATTAAAAGTGTGTACTGACTCAAACCTGCCGGCTCCGGAGTTCTTCCTTCGGCATACATATCGGTTCCTGCTTCAAAAAGCCAAGGATTTCCGCCGTAAATACTTTTTAACCAGGCATAATTGGTATTGATCAGCAGCTGATAACCGGATGCTGTTTTATAGGTCGCATCAGCCGGTACATAAGAACGGCTGTCTTCCTCAATATAATCACTGCATGAACTAACCGATACAGCCAATATTCCTAACATTATTATTATTTTTTTCATTTGATATCTTCATTAAAATTTAACACTTAGTCCCAATTGAGTTGTTACAGATGCCGGACGGTTTACTCCAAAAGGCGAAGCTGCCCATTCCGGATCATACCCGTCAAAATCTGTAAATACAAATGGATCCAAAACATTTACATACACTCTTAAATTAGTAATTTTAAGTCTTTTAAGTAACTCAGAATTAAAGGTGTACCCTAAAGATATATTTTTGATTTTTACATAAGAAACATCTCTGTAATACCCAAATAATGACGTCCAGTACGCTCCTGCCCCCGTTGCTACCGGTCCTGGCCTTGGGTTGGTATTATTGGCATTGGCTTCGATCCCCGTACCGTTTGTGGGAATAAAATAGTCCATCGCTAATTTCTGGCGTCCTCTGTCGCTTACATCGGCAAAGTTCTGGTGAAATGTACTCAGTACTGTTTGTCCCTGGCTGGTAAGAACTGAAAAATTAAAATCAAAATTCCAGAACGTTAATTTAGAATATAAACTTCCCTGCCATTCCGGATTAGGATTTCCAATAACCGTTCTGTCATCCTGATTAAATTTACCATCACCATTTAGATCTTTTGGTCTGGCCTGACCCGGTGCCTGTCCGTAAGAAGCCGCAAGTGCTGCTTCACTTTCCTGCCATACGCCATCATACACATAATTGTAATTTGGATTCAGCGGAGCACCCAGTATCAGTTTGTTTCCTATATCACTTACTTTATCCTGATTGTAAATAGATTCAAGCTTGTTTACGTTTTTAGTAAAAGTAAAAGTGGTTTCCCAGTTTATGTTTTCAGATTTTACATTTTTCGTAGTTAACATCACCTCAATTCCTTTGTTACTTACAGACCCCACATTGGCAAATGTATTTTTCCAGCCGGATTCTGCCGGTAACTGCTGCTTGTAAATCAAATCATCAGATAAACGGTCGTACACATCAATGGTACCGGAGATTCTGTTTCTTAAGAATCCAAAATCAATTCCTAAATTATACTCTCTGGTCTTTTCCCAAGTCAGGTCGGCATTGGCCAGATTTTCAGACTGCCAGCCCGAAACTACGTTTGGTCCTGCGGCATAAAATGTCTGCTGATTTAGCAGAGCCTGAGAAGTATAAGGAGCCACATTATCATTTCCGGTATATCCTAAACTGGCGCGCAGTTTTAAATCCGAAACAAAAGAACTGTTTTCTAAGAAAGATTCTTTACTTAATTTCCATCCTAAAGCTACAGAAGGGAAACTCTGCCATTTGTTTCCTGCCGATAAAACCGAAGAACCGTCCCATCGGGTTGAAGCCGTAATTAAATATTTGTCTTTAAAGGCATAATTTAAACGAACAGCATAAGAATTCAGGGTATTTTTAGCATAGGAAGATTTTACTACATAACTGGTCTGAACACCGGAGCCCATATTGTCTGTCCCTACATCAAAAGGCTGATTATTGGAATACAAAGAGGAGTATTCGTCTACATTGGAATACAAACTCTGCAGTAACAATAAGCTGAAATCGTGTACCTCATTAAAAGTATGTTTTAAGTCAATCTGGTTGTCCCAGGTATAATTAAAATTATTGAAGTTTTCCAGTGTTGCCGAATTTTTCCCGTTAAGGGTTACTCCGGCATTGGTCTGTGCCTTGTAAGCGGCTGATTCTCTTGTATCCATTACCCCGGCCGCGAATGTCGTTTTAAACGAAAGCCATTTTAAAGGCTGGTACTGAAAATAAGCATTTCCCACAGTCTGCCATGTTTTTTCGGTTTGCGAAGAATTGGCAATTTCCATTAACGGATTTACGGTACTCGTTTTATTAACGGCCCATGAACCGTCAGGATACGTTAATTTACCCGGAAGAAAAAACAGGGTGCCCACACTCTCATTTCCGTCGGCATCCACTGCCCATGGCGACATCAGCGGACTTAACCTAAAAGCATCCTGCATGGCTAAATCACTCCCCAGCTGATTGTCTAATCGGGCAATGGTAACATTAACCCCGGTAGAAAACTTGTCGTTAATTTTGTGATTTAACCCTACTTTAAAGGAATATTTATCGGTTGAATCGTTATCGATAAGTCCGCGGTCACTCTGAATTCCAAATCCAAGGTTATAACTCAGACCTGAATCTGAACGGCCTGAAATGTTTAGATAGTTATTCTCGGTCATACCACTCTGAAGTACGGCATCATACCAGTCAAAATTATAACCGCTGTTGGCACGGGAAACCAGTAACGGACTTTGATTTCCGGCCAGCGCCGCTAATTGAGCCGGGGTTTGTGTCTGAGGTGTTGCACTCATATACGCCACCTGGTGAAATTTCCACCATTCTTCCCCTGTCATCATTTTAGGTAATCGGGCTGCTGTTTTATTTCCGTAAGAAGTATCAAAAGTCACACTGATTCCTGCTTTAGCACTCGTACCGCTTTTAGTAGTTACAATAACAACTCCGTTAGATCCTCTTGAACCATAAATAGCTGCTGAAGAAGCATCTTTCAAAACGTCCATTCGGGCAATATCCTGCGGATTCAGAAAATCAATTCCGTCCATAGGCACACCGTCTACGACATACAAAGGTGACGACCCCACCATACTGGAGTTACTTGAATCAGCAATCAGGGAATTGTTTCCTCTGATCACCACTTTAAATCCGTCTCCGGCACGACCTGTAGAAGAGGAAATTTGCACTCCGGGAGTACTTCCCTGAATAGCTTCCAGCGGACTTATGGTATTTCTTTCGGTAATAGTAGCGGCGCTAATGGTACTAACTGATCCTGTAAGGTCGGTTTTCTTTACAGAACCGTATCCTACTACAACCACTTCGTTTAACGAATTAGATTGTTCAGCAAGACTTACCGTAATGTTTTTCTTTCCGGCAACGCTTACTTCCTGTGTCTGAAATCCTAAATAGCTGATTATTAAAACCGCTTTACTGCTGGTTACATTAATTTTAAAACTTCCCTCAAAATCGGTAGAAGTTCCGTTTTTGGTTCCTTTTTCCTGGATATTAACACCTGGCAGCGATAATCCGGAAGCATCTGTAATTTTTCCTTCTATTACAGTAGACTGAGCGTTCATTGCGGTGCTCAGCAGAAAATTCAGAAAGAATAAAAATACGAGATTGTATTTTACTCTCTTCTTTAGTAGTTGTTTAATTTTCATAAGTGGTTTTGTGGTTTGGTTAAATGTTACAAGTTTTTTATTATTCTACTTTCTTTCCATTGATATAGGTATTTATAAAATTGATATTCTTTACATTTTTTAATAAATAAACAGAGTCTACTTTTTCTATTTTTACATTTTTCAGCGTAACATTTTCAACAGGAGATTCTTTATAACCCTCTGCCCATACGCTGTATTTCCCTCCATTTTGTACCGTTACATTTTCAAGGTTTATGTTTCTGATTATGGGTATAAAATTTCCGGTTTGTGATCCGTAAACATTATAGAACATATTCAGTTTCAATACACATTCCTTCACTGTTCCGACCTTCAGATTCCTTACAAAAACATTCTCGATAATGCCTCCCCGTCTTGAATTGGTTTTAATACGAATAGCACGATCCAGATTAGGACTGTCCATTACGCAGTTTTCGACAAATACATTATTTACTCCGGCAGATATTTCACTTCCAATAACAACTCCGCCATGACCGTCAATCATTTTGCAGTTCTGAACAATGATATTCTTACTTGGTACTGCCACTCTACGACCATCCGCATCACGTCCGGCTTTAATAGCAATACAGTCGTCACCGGTATTAAAAGTGCAGTTTTTGATTACAATATTTTGGGAATACTCGGGGTCACAGCCATCGTTATTTGGACCGTGACTGTTTACGGTTACCCCGTCGATAATCATATTGTTTGTTTTTATGGGATGCAGAATCCAGAAAGGAGAATTGATAACGGTAATATCTTTTACCAAAACCGTATTACACTCAAAAAACTCAATAAAATTGGGACGCAGGTATCTTCCGTCTCCAAAAATTCTTTCAGCCACCGGAATATCTTTTTCAGCCATATCAACAAGGACTTCACGATTGGCAGGATCATTTTGAGAAGGGATTCCCTTTTTCCAGCCGTATCCTTTGCCTCCCGACCAGATCCACCAGTTGGTACTGTCGGCCTGTCCGTTTAGAGTTCCTTTTCCGGTTACAGCTATGTTTGTTTTTCCTTTTGCATAAATAAGCGGGGAATAATTCATGAGTTCTGTACCTTCCCAGGAAGTGTGTACTATAGGATAATCGTTTGGATTTAAACTGAAAAGAATTTCTGCTTTATCTTCTAAATGAAGGTTTACATTACTTTCTAAATGAATGGCTCCTGTAAGATATTTTCCATTGGGAACAAGAACTTTTCCTCCTCCATTTTGAGCACAGGCCTTAATGGCATTTTCAAACGCGGCAGTATTCATAGTTTTACCATCGGCAACCGCACCGTAATCATTGATATTATAGGTTTTATCAGGAAAATGAACCGCGGGAATGCTTTTAATCGTCAATTCCATTCTTTTCCATGGATCCAATTCTGAAACATCTCCTGTTCTTTTAGCACAGGATATGGTCAAAACGACTGTAAAAGCTAAGAAAACAATGAATTTAAACGCTATATCCTTATTTCTAATCATCTGTGCAGAGTTCAAGTTTAATAAGGCCAGAGCCTTAAATTTCATGTAATCGATTACACGAAAGTAGAAAATATGTTCTAATGAACCAAATTAATTTAGAAAAATATTGTATTTTTAATTTTTATTAAGAATTATAATTACATTTAATGCAAAAATTATTATAATTTATTATCATTGTAAAATATAAAACCTTATAGTTATTAATTGTGGTAATCGATAACATTACCTATCGGATTACATAAAAAAAAATGTATTTTTGTCGTTTAATTTAACTTGTAAAACTCTTTTTGATGAGCGAAAAAGTAACCATTTATGATATTGCTGAAAAACTGAATATCACTGCCGCTACTGTTTCCAGAGCATTGAATAACAACCCGAAGATAAAGGAAAGCACCCGCGAGCTGGTTATCAAAACCGCAGCCTCAATGAACTATAAGCAGAACAAACTTGCTTTAGCATTAAAAAGCGGCCGAAGTAATAATATCGGGGTCATTGTTCCGCGTATAGACAGCAACTTTTTTGCCTCTGTCATCAGGGGAATCGAAGAGGAACTGCACCCGCATGGTTACCAGGTAATTATCTGCCAGACCCATGAAAGTAAAAAAAGAGAAAACGAAAATCTATATACTTTAATCGATGCACAGGTCGATGGCATTTTAATGTCTGTAACGGATGTAACTGACGAAAACGACGGTGCTTTTCAATATGTATTACAGAAAAATGTTCCCTTGATCTTTTTTGACCGAAGCAAACATATTGAAGGAGTAAGCTCTGTTACCATAAATGACTTCAGAGGCGGTTACCTGACCACCAAACATTTAATCAATGAAGGCTGCCGTCATATTGCGCATTTTTCGGGAGACCAGTCTCTTGAAATCTTCAAAAACAGGTTTTTAGGTTACAAACAGGCTTTACTGGATCATAATATCGATTTTAAAGAAGAATATGTAATCTACACTAAAAGTAGTGTTGAAGCCGGAAAAGAAGCTGTCGATAAATTACTGCAGTTAGAAACTCCCCCAGATGCTATATTCTCTGCCAGTGATTTTGCTGCATTAGGCGCCATTCAGGAACTGAAGGAAAGAAACATCAGTATTCCAGGTGAGTTTTGTGTAGCCGGTTTCAGTAACGAGCCGTTTACGAAATTCATGGAATTATCAATTACTTCTGTTGACCAGTCACCTCTTGAAATGGGTAAAATGTCTGCGCGTGTTTTTCTGGAACAGGTTGACAAAACCGATACTATTAAAATTGAGAAAAAGGTGGTACTGGCACCGGAACTGCATATCCGCAAATCGTCTTCCCGAAAAAATTTCTAAAAGGCTTTGATGAATTTAACTATGTAAGTATGCATAAGCTCATTTAAACTGTGTATTAATACTACTGCGTACCATAAAAAACGTAACGTATTGAACAACCATATAAGGGCATATAAGTTTATTTAGACTGTGCGCTTAATACTGTGCAGCATTAAAACAGGAACATAAAAAACATATGCGTTGATTTAAGCCGGCATTTAACAGTGAATTATTCTGAATCTATTAAATGAACTCATATAACTTATATGGTTTAAAAATTTCCCGGAAAACAAACTGTTTTTAAAAAGAAAATTCACCAATAAAAAAGTCCATTCAAAAACGTGTTTCGAATGGACTTTAATGAATTATAGTTTAAATATTATAGAGATACTCCTCTTTTCCACGGAATAAAATCGTTTTGATTTAAAAGAGCCGCTTTTGTTGTAATGTTACCACTGGCAATCTGGATGATAAATTCTAACATTTCATCTGCCATTTCTTCAATTGATTTTTCTCCTGTAATAATTCCACCTGTATCAATATCGATAATATCCGACATTTTACTAGCCAGCTGGCTATTAGAAGAAATCTTAACAACCGGAGCAATCGGGTTTCCTGTAGGCGTTCCTAAACCGGTTGTAAACAATACCATATTGGCACCGGAACCTACCATAGCTGTTGTACATTCTACGTCATTTCCTGGTGTACATAACAACGTAAAACCTGGTTCGTTAATATATTCTCCATAATCGTAAACACCTGTAATTGGCGATGTTCCCCCTTTTTTAGCAGCACCGGCCGATTTCATGGCATCCGTGATCAAACCATCTTTAATGTTACCCGGAGAAGGATTCATATCAAATCCTGAACCTGCATCAACAACTGTTTTTTCGTACCATTTCATCAAGTCTAAGAAACGTTTCCCATCCTTATCATCTATGCAACGATTTACTAATTCCTGCTCTACTCCGCATAACTCAGGAAATTCAGAAAGAATTGTTGTTCCTCCCAAAGCAACTAAATGATCAGATAACACTCCCAATGTTGGGTTTGCAGAAATTCCTGAGAATCCGTCAGATCCGCCGCATTCTAAACCAATTCTTAATTTAGACAATGGAGCTGGTTCTCTCTGAATCTGATTGGCTTTTTTAATCGCTTCAAAAGTATCTTTTACTACGCTGCTTAACATCGTTTCGATTTTCCCAATAGACTGCTGGTCGTAAATTAAAACCGGCTTTTTGCTGTCCGGATTAATCGCATCTAAAGCATCTTTGAAAATCTGAATCTGAAGGTTCTGACATCCTAAACTCAAGACCGTAGCTCCCGCCACGTTTGGATTGTTTACATACCCTGCCAGCAATTTAGCCAGACTATGAGAATCCTGACGAATTCCGCCGCATCCTCCCTGGTGTGTAATGAACTTTACCTGAATGTTATTGAATAAATCTGCATCGTTTGAAGCCGCTTCGTTACCTGTACCACCTGTTTCAGATTTTACCAGAGAACGCAGCAATAACTGATAATCATTTTCTTTTGGCTTCATCAGCTCTTTCTCAAAAATATCTTTTAAGATCTCGATATTTCTGTTTTCGCAGAATACTAATGGAAAAAACAACCACACATTCTCAGTTCCAACCTGTCCGTCTTCCCTGTGATACCCCTGCCAGGTTCTGTCTTTCCATTTGTCAATATTGGGTGCTGTCCAGCCAATAGTTTCGGTTTTACCCGTCACCTTATCACTTTCATGTTTTACGTTGGCCGTAGAAAGCAGTCCTCCTCTTTCGATTCTTTCGCTTGCTTTTCCAACTAAAACACCATACATAATGATTCTGTCCCCTACATTAAAAGGGACCATCGCAATCTTATGTTTCATTTTTACATCAGACTCAACTGTAACTAATTCCCCTTCGAAATCAATTATCTCACCTGCTGTAAGATCTACCAAAGCCACCGCAACATTATCCGTTGGATGTACTTTTATTAATTTTTTCTGCACTGCCATAATCAACCCTTGTTCTTTTTGTCTTTTTTTGTTTTTTTTTATTTTATCCTTTCCTGAAATTTAGCAAACCCGGCTTCAACACCGTGAGCATCAATTTCTTCCAGAGCAATTGTAATCGCTTTTGTTAATGAAGGAATTTCTGTTAAATCTTCCTCCCAAAAGCTTTTATTCTGCAAAGTTAACCTTGCTATTTTTTCATAATCATCTGATTTCCACAAACCATCAAAAAATGTAACGATATCTTCACTATCATTTACCGGAAGACTCTCGCCGTTCCATGTTCCTTTATAAAAACGGATCAGGGCCGCAAAAGCAAATGTTAAATGAACCGGAAGTTTTTTATGGATTTTTACATATCCTGTTAAACTTGGTAACACACGTACTTTAAATTTCGAAACAGAATTTAAAGCAATAGAAGATAATAAGTGTTTGATAAAAGGATTTCTGAAACGATCTAAGATTTCTTCAGAGAAACTGACCAGCTCATCCTTGTCCATTTCCAGAGTTTCATTGATCTCTTCAAAAACGGCTTTATTAATAAATTCCCCTGTAAAAGGATTATCCACTGTTTCTTTTACGGTTTCATTTCCGTAAAGCAGAGAAAAAGGAACCATAGCCGTATGTGCTCCGTTCAAAATTCTAACTTTACGGGTACGATACGGCTGCATATCTTCAACAATCTTTACATCAAGATCTGTTTCATCAAACGGAAGTTTGGCTTTCAGTTCATCATCACCTTCAATTACCCATAAGAAAAACGTTTCGGCACTTACAATCAGATCATCTTTATACGCTAACTGACTGTTGTATTCCTCGATCTGGTCTTTTGGATAGCCCGGAACAATACGATCTACCAGTGTATTATGGAAACTGCAGCTGTTTAGCAGCCAGGAAACAAATTCCTGCTCTAATTTCCAGTCTACACAGTACTTTAGAATAATTTCTTTTAAAGTATCGGAATTATAATTAATTAACTCGCACGGAATGATTGTTAATCCTTTATCTGCTGTGCCATTAAAGTGCTTAAATCTTTCATGCAGAAGCACGGTTAATTTAGCAGGAAAAGATACCGGCGGCTGCATAGTCGGAAGGTCAGAAGCGATGTATTCGATTCCTGCCTCGGTAGTATTAGAAATAATGAAAGCCAGTTCCTCTTCTTTAGCCAAAGCTAAATACTCCTGAAAAGAAGCATACGGATCTACTGCTTTTACAATATTGGTAATCAACTCTTTTTCCTGGATTTCCTCGCCTTTTTTTACACCTTTCATAAACAAAGTGTACAATCCATCCTGCGCATTGATCATATTCACCAGCCCTTTATCAATAGGCTGAACAACAGCAATTCCGGCATTAAAATCTGCCTTTTGGTTTAATTTCTGAATAGCATACTCTACAAAAGCCCTTAAGAAATTACCCTCTCCAAATTGTACAATTTTAATAGGAAGCCTGTTTGAAAACTCTGAATTTGATCTGTTAATTTTTTCCATTTTAATTCTCTCTTTAAAGTGTTATAAAGAATCACTTAAAACCTTATTTCTTTTTATGGATCCTGCATTGTAAATGAAACATTACACTTGTAATTAAAACAAAATCTGCTGTGAGGAATCACAGATTTTATTCTCCAAGCGTAATGCTCAGTTACAATCTCTAAAATCTAAAAAAAACGCATTCAAATAAGGAATCGGCATGATTACTCCTTATTTATTTTCGTATCTTTTTTATAATCTCCAGAACTTGTTTAACCCTTGTCGTTAAACCGTCGAAATCTTTATTTTCCAATATATCTTTTGAGATTAGCTGAGACCCCAGACCTACGCAGGTTGCTCCCGCCTTAAGCCATGAACTCAGACTTTCTTCTGTTGGATAAACTCCTCCGGTAGGCATAATATTCGTCCACGGACATGGTCCCTTTATGGCTTTGATAAATTCCGGTCCGTAGGTATCGGCAGGAAATAATTTTACAATTTCGCAGCCTAATTCTTCTGCTCTTGCTATTTCACTAAGTGTACCACAGCCAGGTGACCAAAGTACTTTTCGACGATTGCAGGCAATGGCAATATCTTCCCTGAAAACCGGTGTTACAATAAAATTTGCTCCCAGACTCATATACAATGAAGCTGATGCTGCGTCTGTAACGGAACCAACGCCTAAAATCATTCCCGGAAGTTCTGCCAAAGCATATTTGTTTAAAGCTCCGAAAACTTCATGGGCAAAATCTCCTCTGCTGGTAAATTCCATTAATCGGGAACCTCCGTCATAACAGGCTTTTAAAACTTTTTTACTTAATTCGATATCAAAATGAAAAAACAACGGTACCATTCCGTTATCATTCATTGTCTGTGCTACCTCTATTCTTGAATATCTTGCCATATTTTTAATAAATTATCTTGATACTAATGCAGAACCATCGCCATCAATCATATTTTCAACTTCTTTTAAAGTAACCAGGTTATAATCTCCTGCAATTGTATGTTTCAGACAACAGGCAGCGACTGCAAAATCTAAAGCTCTTTGATTATTATTTTGATATTCTAACAATCCGTAAATTAATCCGCCCATAAAAGCATCACCGCTTCCTACGCGATCCACCACAGGTGTTACTTCTTTTACTGCTGCGCTGTAAACTGCTTTTCCGTCGTACAAAATTCCGCCAATTCTCTGGTGTGAAGCACTCACCGAATAACGAAGTGTTGTTGCCGCAATTTTAAGATTCGGAATCAATTCGAACAATTTATCGTACACAGCCGGAAGTGTTTTTTCGTCCTGATAATTTGGATTTACTTTAGGGATTCCCAGCATAAAATAAGCGGTATCAATGTCTCCTAAAATAACACTGCTGTATTTTAGCATTTCCGGCATTACCTCGTCCGGAGTTTTTGCGTACTGCCAAAGTTTCGATCTATAGTTTAAATCGCAGGAAATTTTAATTCCTTTTTTATGAGCGATTTTAATTGCTTCTAAACAGGCTTCTGCCGCAGTCTGAGAAATAGCCGGAGTAATACCGCTCCAGTGAAACCATTCAGCTCCTTCTAAAACTTTGTCCCAGTCAACTTGTCCTTTTTCAATGGTTGACATAGCACTGTGTGCACGGTCATACACTACATTACTGCCGCGCGTTCCCGCTCCGGTTTCCAAAAAATAGATCCCTAAACGTTCTCCTCCGTAAACAATGTTTTTGGATTCGACATTCATTTTTCGGATTTCTTTCAAAGCCGATAAACCAATCTCGTTTTGTGGTAATCTTGTTACAAACTCAGCGTTAACACCATAATTAGCCAAAGAAACACATACGTTAAATTCTCCGCCTCCGTATGTAGCACCAAATGCTGCAGACTGCGAAAAGCGTAAATGTCTTTCTGTTGACAAGCGCAGCATGATTTCTCCAAATGCAACTACTCTACTCATACTATCTTTTTTATATTTTACCATTAAGAGATTAAGAAAATTAAGCTTAACTGTATGCTTTCTTTACTATTAAAGATTAAGATTATAAAGCCGACCTGCTTAAATATCTTTATTATTTAAGTAACTACTTATTTAGAGCAAAAACTTAATTTTCTTAATTTCTTAATGGTTAGAAAAATTAAAATTTGAAATACTCTTTTGCGTTGTTGTATGAAATATCAGCAACTAATTTCCCGATCCACTCCATATCATTTGGAAGTTCTCCACGTTTAATTTCGTCTCCTAAAAGATTACATAAAATACGCCTGAAATATTCGTGTCTTGGGAACGATAAGAAACTTCTTGAATCTGTCAGCATCCCCACAAAACAGCTGATTAAGCCCATATTTGAAAGCGCATTTAACTGCTTCGTCATCCCGTCTTTCTGATCTAAGAACCACCAGCCTGAACCAAACTGTACTTTTCCGCGAACACTTCCGTCGTTGAAGTTTCCAATCATAGTTGCCATAACTTCGTTATCCGCTGGATTTAAGTTATAGATAATCGTTTTTGTCAATTTATCTTTACTGTCTAAAGCATTTAAAAAGCCTGATAATTTTTGTGCCTGCGGATAATCACCAATCGAATCCCATCCCGTATCCGGACCTAAAATTCTATGCATACGGGCATTGTTGTTACGCAATGCTCCTAAGTGAAACTGCTGTACCCATCCAAATTCATGATAGGTTTCACATAAGAAAATCAAAACAGCACTTTGGAATTTCAATGCTTCTTCCGGAGATAATTCCCCGTTTTCTCTTTTCTTTTTAAAAATAGCATTGATTTCACTTTCTGTAAAGTTTTCGAAGTAAATCTGATCTAATCCATGATCACTTAATTTACAGCCGTTTGCATTAAAGTATTCAATTCTGTTTCTTAATGCCGCTAATAAATCAGCATAAGAATTAATTGCAAATCCGGACACATCCCCTAATGTGTCCAGATATGCATTATAACCATCATTAGCAATTAAGATGGCTTTATCAGGTCTGAAAGCCGTACTCATTTTGATTCCGGTTGAATTGTTGGCGAACTTTTTATGAAATTCTAAACTGTCAATTGGATCTTCTGTGGTACAAACTAATTCAGCATTAACTTTTTTAAGAAGGTTTTGTGTACTGTAAGCCTGAGAATTTATTTTCTCTGTAGTTTCAGTATAAATTTTCTCAGCCGATTTTTCATTCAGCAAATCATAAATATCAAAATAGCGCGCTAATTCTAAATGTGTCCAGTGGTACAAAGGATTACGCATTGTGTACGGAACTGTTTTTGCCCAGTTTAAGAATTTATCTTTATCTGAACCATTTCCGGTTACAAACTGTTCGTTGATTCCTAATGTACGCATTGCACGCCATTTGTAGTGATCTCCATTGATCCATACATTGGTAATGTTATCAAAAATCTTATCCTCTGCAATAAACTGCGGATTTAAGTGATTATGATAATCAATAATTGGCTGATTTTTAGAGTAATTATGATATAACTCTTCAGCGTATTTATTTTCTAATAAAAAATTGTCATGTATGAATGTATTTGCGCTCATGTCTTTTTAAATATAATTTGAGAATTATTCTTCGTTTGAAGGTTTTCCAATTGTAGCAAGAATTCCGCCGTCGACATATAAAATATGACCGTTTACAAAATCACTCGCTTTGGAAGATAAAAATATTGCTGCTCCTGCTAAATCGCTTGGATCTCCCCATTTTGCCGCAGGGGTTCTGCTAATGATAAAATCATTAAACGGATGTCCGTCTACTCTAATTGGTTTTGTTTGTTCTGTTGCAAAATATCCAGGGCCGATTCCGTTAATCTGCACATTGTATTTTGCCCATTCTGTTGCCATGTTTTTAGTCAGCATTTTTAAACCGCCTTTGGCTGCAGCATAAGCAGAAACGGTGTTTCTACCCAACTCACTCATCATAGAACAGATGTTGATGATTTTTCCTTGTCTTCTTTCGATCATTCCTTTTGCAACATGCTTAGAAACGATAAACGGACTTACTAAATCAATATCCACTACTTCTCTGAAGTCTGAAACTTCCATATCAAGAAGCGGAATTCTTTTGATGATTCCAGCGTTGTTAATCAAGATATCGATTGGTCCGACTTCACTTTCAATTTTCTGAACAGCCGTTTTTACTTCCTGCTCTTCTGTTACATTAAATTTGTAACCTACCGCATTGATGCCTTCGCTTTTTAATTCTGCTACAGCATTATCAATTTTTTCCTGAGAAGAATTTCCGTTTACAACAATCGTTGCACCCGCCTGACCTAATCCTTTTGCCATTGCCATTCCCAGTCCGTGTGTACTTCCTGTGATAAGAGCAACTTTTCCTTGTATATCAAATAAATTTGTCATTTTCTTATCTTAAATCAGTGATTTTACAAACATCCATATCTCCGTAATCTAAGTTTTCACCTGCCATTCCCCAGATAAAAGTATAGTTGCTGGTTCCTGAACCAGAGTGAATTGACCAAGGCGGAGAAATTACTGCCTGATGATTGTTCATCCAGATATGTCTTGTTTCCTGAGGCTGTCCCATAAAGTGGCAAACCGCTTGATCTTGTGGAATATCTAAATAAAAATACACTTCCATTCTACGATCGTGAACGTGTGCCGGCATAGTATTCCAAACACTTCCCGGTTTTAATTCTGTCATTCCCATCTGCAATTGACATGTCGTCACCACACTTCCAATAATCATTTGGTTTACTGTACGGTGGTTTGCCGTTTCCATTGTTCCCAATTGCAATTTATTAGCTTCAGCTAAGCTTACTTTTTTAGTTGGGTATGTTGTATGTGCCGGTGCAGAGTTTAAATAAAATTTAGCCGGATTACTGCTGTCATCACTTTTGAAGATTACTTCTTTATTACCGCTTCCGATATATAGAGCGTCTTTAAAACCTAATTGATAAGTTGTTCCTTCAACAACCACAGAACCGGTTCCTCCAACATTGATGATTCCTAATTCTCTTCTTTCTAAAAAATAAGGCGCTTTAAGAGGATCAATTGTTTCTAAAGCTAAATCACCTTTTACAGGAACTGCAGATCCTGCAATGTATCGATCATAATGAGAGTAAACCAATACAACTTCATCTTCCTGCATTAAGTCATCAATTAAGAATTCTTCTCTTAATTGCTGTGTGTCATATTTTTTTACAGCTTCCGGGCTTGACGCGTATCTTGAACTATATTTTGTCATAATTTTTATTTAATGTAATCGATTGCACAAAATTAATTTTTTATATTGAAAAACCATAATTCAAACCAAAAATTATTTCAATTCAACTATTTTTGCTTTTATAATTCTACTTTTTTCATTCTTGGAACCAGGATATGCATAATCAGCCAAGCCAGTAAATATGATGCTCCACAAATACAAAACATAATAAAATAACCTGTTTCTACTTTTCCTAGTTTTGTATAATACACAAACATATTTTTCTGAACCAAAACGGTTAACAAAATTCCGCCAAGCGCTCCAAACATTCCTCCTAATCCTGTAACAGATGCAGTTGCTTTTTTTGGAAACATATCTGAAACCGTTGTAAAAATATTTGCGCTCCATGCCTGATGTGCTGAAACTGCCAGACCAATAACCAAAATAGCAAACCAAATATTTATTGTTCCTAATTGCTGTGCAAATAAAACAGGTAAAACTGCAAAAGCATATAATAACATACTTGTTTTACGAGCCTTATAAGCCGGCCAATTATTATTTATCAATTTCAACGGCAACCATCCCCCACCAATACTTCCAATACTTCCAATCATATAAACCAAAGCACAAGGCCAAATAATTTCAGTAGCTGTTAGCTTATATTGTTTCATCAGGAAATCTGGTAACCAGAACAAATAAAACCACCAAACCGGATCTGTCAACAATTTACCAATAGCAAAAGCCCATGTTTGACGAAATGAAAGCAACTTTATCCAGGAAACTTTTTCTTTTGATTCTTCTACTGGTTCATCCAGCTTATCTGACGTAATATATTCTAATTCTGCTTGAGATAAACGTTTTTGTTTCTGAGGTACTTCATAAAATAAAAACCATAACGCAAGCCATACAAAACCAACAATTCCAGTTATAATAAAAGCCCATTGCCAGCCATACTTTTCTGCAATATGAGGAACTGTTAACGGAACAATAATAGCCCCAATATTACTTCCTGAATTAAAAATTCCAGTTGCTAAAGCTCTTTCTTTCTGCGGAAACCATTCGGCTGTTGCTTTAATTGCGGCCGGAAAATTTCCCGCTTCTGTAACTCCTAAAAACACGCGGGCTATTAAAAAACCTCCCGTTCCAGTTGCCAATGCATGTCCAATTGCCGCTAAACTCCATAAACCCGTTGCAATTGCATACCCCAATTTAGTTCCTAACTTATCAATAATTCCTCCTGCAACCAGCATCCCTAAAGCGTATGCAATTTTAAATGCCAACTCGATATTAGAATAATCTATAACTTCTTGCTCTGGTGTCCAGTGAAACGCTTCTGCCAAAAAAGGCCTAAGGTAACTTATTACATTTCTATCGAGATAATTGACCGTTGTTGCAAAAAAAACTAAACTGCAAATTGTCCAACGGTATTTTCCTATTGCTGCATTAGCTTGATTCATTTGTGGTATTTGGTTTAGGTTGGTTAGTTAGTTTCGAAAAATCCTGGTTAGAGATTGGTAATCGGACTGTATTTTGGAACCAATGTTTTCATTACAATCCAGCCTGTTAAATAACATACCGCACAGATAGAAAAAATGATAAAATACCCGGCTTCAATTCCTTTAAAACCCATAAAAACCATGTTGGTATCTTTTGCATAATCAAACAAAACACCTGACCCTTTATTAATTAAAGTTGATCCTACTCCACCTGCTAAACCTCCGATTCCGGTAATAGTTGCAATTGCTTTTTTAGGAAACATATCTCCCACCGTAGTAAAAATATTGGCAGACCAGGATTGGTGTGCCGCACCCGCAATTCCAATAATAATAACCGGTACCCAATAGCTGATATAACCTAATGGCTGTGCGATCAAAGCTAATAATGGAAAGAAAGCAAAAATCAACATGGCTCTCATTCTTCCTTCATACGGATTCATGCCTTTTTTATCTACAAAATAAGTTGGCAGCCATCCTCCGATAATTGACAACAACGTGATCATGTACAAAACAAATAACGGCAATGCTGCTTCTGTAGAATCCATTCCGTACACAGAACTTAAATAGGCCGGAGTCCAGAATAAGAAAAACCACCAGACACCATCTGTCATAAACTTACCAAAAGCAAATGCCCATGTTTGTTTGTATTTAAAACAATCTACCAAAGATACTTTTCCTTTAGCCTCTGGTCTAAAACCTATTTTACTGTCTTCAATATCATCCTGCTGAATATAAGCCAATTCTTCGGCCGATACTTTTGAATGTCTTTCCGGCTTATCATACATAAACATCCAGAATCCCATCCATACAAATCCTAATGCTCCGATGATAATAAAGGCCATTTCCCATCCAAAAGATTTAGCGATAAACGGAATCGTAATTGGTGCTGCTAAAGCTCCTACGGTAGCACCTGCGTTGAAAATACTGGTAGCAAAAGCCCTGTCTTTTTTAGGAAAATATTCAGCTGTCGTTTTAATTGCCGCAGGAAAATTTCCCGCTTCTCCAACTGCCAAAACAAAACGGGCAAAAATGAATAATGCCACACTTACATTGATTACCATCGCCGTGTCACTTACAGTGCTGATTATTTCTTTTGAACCGTGAAAACCTACAAACCAGTCTCCTGTAATAATTCCGGATGTAGCAATTCCGCAGAAAGCATGAAGACAGGCTCCTACCGACCAAATTCCAATTGCCCAGAGAAATCCTTTTTTGGTATCCAGCCAGTCTACAAACCTTCCGGCAAACAATAAGGAAACTGCATAAAATATCGAAAACAAAGCTGTAATGTTTCCGTAGTCATTATTAGTCCAGTGAAATTCAGGTGCAATAAAATCACTCCAAGTCAATGATAAAACCTGTCTGTCCAGATAATTAATTGTGGTGGCAAAAAAAAGCAGTGCGCATATACTCCAGCGGTATTTTCCTGCAGACTTAAGGGTTTGATTTACTGTAACAGTATCGGTTTGACTCATGGTAATATGGTTATTTTAGTTGATAGTTATTTTCGTGGAAAATCGATTCAGTATTAAGCAAGTTACAAACATCTTAAAATCAAGATTTTAAAATTACAGCTTTACAATAATGTAATCGATTGCACAAATATAGTTTTTAATCCTTATATTCCAAATAAATTATATATAAAATTATTTTAACGATCAAAATTAATACATTGCATAAAAAAAAGAACTCAAAATTACACATTAAACAATATATTTGTTAAAAGCTATAAGGCTAAATTTATCCGTATTTAGGGGTAAAATTGTACAGGAATTTATCTGTTTTATAATACGCTTTTTACAATTAAAAACAGAAATTAAGAAACAAGTCCGGATTATTCACAACTATTTATATAACAACTAATTACATTAAAAATTGAAAACTAAAAAAAAGCAATATTCAGGAAAATCAATCTTCATTTTTCTTCTGTTTTCAGGTATATTCTGGACGGCGGAAGCACAAAATCAGACTACTCCGCTCTGGAACAGGACTCCCGACGAAATTAAAGCAGCTGATTACAAAGAGAAGGAAGTTACCAATGACGGAAAAGTACAAAGCACCAGTCAGGTTACTGTTCCTACCCTTACCGCATTTTTTCCAGCGGTTACCAAACCCGGACAAACAGCTGTGATTATCCTGCCGGGCGGCGGATATCAGCATTTGGCTATTGATAAGGAAGGAACTAAAGTCGCACAATGGTTTACAAGTCTGGGAATACCTGCCTTTGTATTAAAATACCGTCTGCCAAGCGATCTGATTATGAAAAACAAAAATATAGGACCGCTGCAGGATGCACAGGAAGCAGTGCGTTATGTACGACAGAATGCCGCTAAATGGAATATTGATCCTAAAAAGATAGGAATTCTTGGGTTTTCTGCGGGAGGTCATCTGGCCTCTACCCTGTCAACACATTATGATGATAAAGTATATGAGTCTGCTTATAAAGTAAGCGCCCGCCCTGATTTTTCGCTTTTGATCTATCCCGTTATATCTATGCAGAATGATATTACTCATAAAGGCTCGCAGGTTAACCTGCTGGGGAATACACCTTCTCCCGAGCTTTTGGATTCATTTTCGAATGAAAAGAAAGTCACTCCTCAAACACCTCCGGCATTTTTAATACATGCTACTGATGATACGGTTGTAATACCTGAAAACAGTATTAATTATTATCTGGCCCTTAAAAAAAACGGAGTTACAGCGGAGTTACATTTATATGAAAAAGGAGGTCATGGTTTTGGGCTTGGCGTAAATGACACCAGTAAATACTGGACCAAACATTGTGAAGAATGGCTTAAAGCTAATGGATATAATTAAAAAGCAAAAAGGCAAAACTGTACAAGTTTTGCCTTTGATCAAAAAAAAACAAAAAAGAAATTAAAAACCAATTTTAATTTTTTCTTAAGCAGTTACTTCCTGGACTGCTGTATTTTTTTTAACAGCCGGAATGGGTTTCACGGCTGTTTTTGGCTTTGCTGCCGGTTTCTTTTTTCCAAATTTTTGTTTTCCCCACCAGATAATAAACCCGGTTATGGGTAAAGTGGCTGAAATTAAACTGGCTAAAAAAGCAATAATTTTCCCGGTTAGTCCCAATACACTTCCCACATGAATATCATAATTCATTCGTCTGATTTTGTCCGGAATATTAGCCTCAATGTATTTTCCTGAAAATGGGGTTTTAATCGAAATCTCTTTCAGAGACTGCTGATCAAAACTATAACGGTCCATATTATAGAATGTATTTTTTTGCTTGTAAATAAAAGCCCCGATAGGATCTGCAGGTTTTGACGGGATCGAAATTAAAATCCCTGAAGCCTGGGGATTTTCTTTTCGCATTTTCAACAGTACTTTATCAGCTGTAGTAATATTAAAAGCTTTAATATTAGTTGTATCCGATTTTGGAGATTCACGGTTTTCAGTTAGTGGTTTTCCGCCGGAAGTAACCCAGTATAATGATTTACTCCACCAGCCAAAGCTCCAGACCAAACCGGTAACAGCAATAAAGAAAAGAAAAATACAGCTGTAAAAACCCAGTACATTATGAAAGTCATAATTAACGCGTTTAAAGCTCGCATCCCACTTAATTTTAAAACTCTTATCGATAATTGATTTGATCCATTTGGTTGGCCACCAAAGCACTATTCCTGAAATTAAAAGCACCACAAAAATTAAAACTGCAACACCTACAATTGGCCTTCCAATATCATACGGAAGCCATAAAGCACGGTGGCCGTTTAATATCCATCTGAAAAAATCCGGAGATTCTCCTCTTGAAAACGTTTTTACATTTAATATCTCACCTGTATATGGATTCATGTAAACACTAATAAAAGTGCCTCCTCTTCTTCCGCCCCTGCCTTTTTTACCTTTTTCTCCCTTCCCTTTTCCGCTCTCTTTTCCTTTTTCATTCACCGGAGTCTTTAACTCAGATTTTCCTTTTTCACTTTCATTCTTAGCGATATCTTTTCTTTTATCCCCTTTTTTGTGTTCTTCTTTTTCTCCTCTTCCCTTTTCGCCTTCTTCTTTTTTCTCAACAAAATAGCCTACAATTGCCGCTTCGTCTTTTGCTCCAAAAGTTACGCTTGTGGCATTTTTATCTTTCATTTTTTTATCTGCAATGGCAACCAATTGAGAAGGCAGTAAAAATTCTTTCTGCTGCGGTTTTACAAAGCGCCAGTCTTCGATAAAATCTTTAATTTCATGTTCAAAAACATAAATACAGCCTGTAAGGCTGACAATGACTACGATAATTCCGGACGCTAAACCAAGCCACAAATGCAGCCAGGCCATAATACGCTTGAAAAGCGATTTCTTACTTTTTTTCTTATTATTAGGTTTTGGTTTTGAAGAAGAAAACATAATTGGATAGATAAATAGAATAAATAAAAAGACCGTAAGTCCTCATTAAAACAAAGGACTTACGGCAAAAAAATATTAGTATTTTAATTTCTGGATAGCCGTAATCTGACCTCCTTCAACTTTCATACCTTGTGTAGCAACAGCAGTTGTACCATTGATAGTGTAGATCCAGTTTCCATCAGGCGTATTTACACCAAGAACACCTGAATTTCCATCTTCTGTTGTAATATTATAACGGGTAGTAGCATTTGACAATGTAGCAGGCATACCAGTAACCCATTTAAAGGTTTGGTTGTATACATCAGCAACAGCTAACTTAACAGCTCCTGAATTAGTTCCAGGGTTTCCGTACATTAATAATAAGAATTTACCATTTGAGATATAACTTGTAGAAGAAATTTTGTACCCTCCTGATTTTTCTTCAACATTAAAGAAATACGATTTGTCAAATTCTGTAGTACCTTTACCAATTTTAACAATAGCCGAAGGTTTTGTAGAAGTAACTACACCATTAGCAGTTCCAATAGCTCCCGAAAATCCATAAGCGTCTCCTTTTTCATCCTGAAACAATCCATTAGTGAAATAAGCCCCTAAGTAACTTGTACGGTCATCTTTAATTACTTTTTCTAATTTTAGATCCGGATAGCTATATACCGCTACCCAGGTACTATCAGCATGTCTTGAGCCAAAAGTATCCGGAGCAATACCATTAATTTTCATATAAGGCATAAATACTTTATCTCCCACCTGAGTTGCCCAGGTAAAATGAGCTCTTTCTGCTAAATCCGGATTTTTATTTCCAATTAAAAGTCTCGTGTCTTGTGATACAGTTCCTGTAAGTACAGATTGTTCTGCATCAACTTTATACATATAAGAAATTGAAGCACCGCTTCTAGGCACTTTTACCATTACGATATCTTTGTTAACAGGTGCAAAAACCTGTACGGTCTCCGCCTGGAAATTTGAAGTCTTGGTTAAGTCTCCATTTGCCGTTAAGCCATAAGTAGTAACAGCTCCCGGATTTCCCTGACCATACAGGAAACTAAAAAATTTGTTCTGTGTTGATAAATAATAACGATACGTACCGTCTTGTTCTAATCCGTTTCCTTGTGTTGTTATTGATCCTGTTGAAATATCACTGGTTGTTAACAGATAATCAGCTACACCTTGTGCACCTGTAGTAACAGTAACTATATATTTTGTTTTTGATGTATCTCCACTAACTTCTTCTTGTTTCCCATCGTCAGAACTTTCACAAGAGGAAAATGACAAAACCAATGCTGTTAATAGTAAAGGTAATTTGCTAATTGTTTTCATAGTATTAATTGTTTTATATATTAAATTATTTATTCGATTTATTAAAGAAATATCTAAATTTCACATAAAAGGCACGGCTTGGCTTTTGAAGCGAAAAGTTATCCACAAGTTCGTTGTCCATTAAATTCTGACACTCCAATGCCACATTATATTTTCCGTCAGCCATAGTGTAAACCAAATTCAAATCATGTTTCAACTGTACAGGGATATCATGTTTTCCATTCGATGTTCCACTACTTGGCCAATACAAATAATAGGAATGCACATAAAGAAGATTATAACCTACAGATAAATTATTTCCTTTTTTAAATACATCATTAAAGAAAAGTGTTGCATCCAGATTACCAAACAAATAAGGAATATTAGGCAGTCTGTCTTTATAGAGATAAGACACATAATTTTGTTCAGGCTGAAATCTTGTTCTGTTACGAATATTTTGATACGTCATATTAAGGCCGGAAGTAAATCTCTTTTTATAAGAATATCGAATCTCGCCATCAATTCCCTGAGTTCTTACATCGTCCTGGTTAGCAGTTATATATTTGTTTTGGTTATTATTAAGCTCTGTACGAATAAAACCAGTAGTATTACGATATATTCCATTAACATCAAATGACAAGGCATTAACCGTGTTAAAATTAGTTTGATAACTAAGTCCCAGATTAAAATTGTTACTGGATTCCGGCTCTAATTCTGTATTACCTTGTATATTTTCATTTGGATCTCCAAAAATTTCAGTCGGATTAGGTAATCGATAGGACTTCTCGTAAGAGGCTTTTAATTGTAGATTTTCCTTTAAATAATAACTGCTTGCCACTCCATATCCTAAAACAGACCGGTTGTCAGTGAGTCTGCGGTAAGCGACATCTCCCCAATTTCCTGAAGGATTATAACTAAACATATAAGTAGTTTTTAAATTATAATCTTTTAAAAACACAGACGTACTCCATTTTTTATTGTAATCAAATTTATAGCCCACTGCTAAAATATTTTTTTGTGTTTTTTGAGGCTGTTGATAGGTTACAGATTCGGGATAAAGTTCATCACTCCCTTTACGATCAAAAGTATTAAACGTGTTATTTAACATAAAAGAATGACGCTCTCCTATAGCATAAGTCGCATTGAAAGTGGCTACTCCGTTGTTATTTTTAAATTTATAAAGGGATCTGCCAGCTTCTCCCCCCGGGCCTGTGTTTGGTGTGTATTGTCCAAACCAGTTGTATCGTCTGTTTACAGTATCTACAGTTTGTTCATAACCAAAATTAAAATTTCCCGTTACATCTACATTCAGTCCTTTGGTAAACAAATCTTTTACCTGGTATTTTAAAGTAGGCATCAAAGTATTCCCTCGTCTGTACCTTTCGCCAAATACGGTAACCATTCTGGCTCCGGTTTGAATATCGGCCTTATTTTGTCCGGCTGTGAAACCAATCATTAATTTATCGGCATATTTTTTACCCGTAATTCCAATATTAAAAATTACAGTTTCATTATGGTAATTATCATGAAATCTTCTTACCCGTGTTTCCGGATAATATTTACCCGTTTCTAAATCATTAGTTTCAACATTTACCCAGTAATTATTATCCGAATAATTTTGAAATGCATTAATCTCTGTGGTAAAACCACTTTTTGAAGTATAGCCTGCGTTTATAGCAGTTTTAAACGTGTTGAATGATCCAACAGAATAAGAAGCATCCAAATAGGTTCGGGGTTTGCTGTTTGTTACGATATTAACAGCTCCTCCTAAAGCATCTCCGCCCAGCCAAATAGGCACAACACCTTTATAAACCTCTACACGTTCAGCCAGGTTAATTGGAATATTATTGATTTGAAAAGACGAGCCGAAATTATCCATCGGTACACCGTCAATAAAAATTTTAATCTGGTTTCCGGAAAATCCATTAATCGATAGTTCTGATCGGGATCCTACACCTCCGGATTCGCGAAAACGCACACCCGATACCCTGTCTAGGGCATGTGCCAGATCTAAAGTGGAGTTGTGGAGTTTTTTTGCATCGACAGCTGTTACGTTATAAGCTTGTTTATTGATTTTATCAACTGCTGAACGCCCTAAAACCGTTACACTTTCTAATTCCTGTAATTCGTTTTCCAGACGAACCGGAATATTCACACTAGTTCCTGAAACTTCAATACTTTTTTTAAGGTTAGAAAAACCTACCGCTGTAATTTTTAAAGTATACTTTCCCGGTTTTACATTTTTAAAAACAAACTTTCCGTTTTCATCAGAAATCATACTTAAGTCAGTTTTTTCTATTACTACTGTTGCAAATGGAACAGTTTGACCAGATTTTTCAACAACTTGTCCGGTCACTGTAACCCCTTGATTTTGCTGGGAAAATGATAAGAACGATAAGAAGAAAAATGAAATAAAAAATAAAATTTTTGGCGTTGACATATCTTTAATTAGACTAATTATAAATAACTTTGCTGCAAAAGTAGCATCAACAGCTTCAAAAAAGTTAGGGAAAAACGGATTATTATTTTGTAAAAACGGATTAAATTTTGAGAATCAAATCGCAACTATCAGCCCATGAAAAACCTATTATCAACATCGAAATCTGCGATCAGTACGATCCAAAAAGTATCTTAAAAGAAGAAAATATTGACATCAAAAAAAAGGATGCCGAAGAAATAAAAAGTCATATTCTTTCGACCAACGGGATGGTACTCATTGATACCCAAATGTATTTTGCAAAACCCCAGACTGATACATTTGAAATTACCGAAGAATGTGTCGTAATGGATTTTATAAGCTGCAGCAATATCGAAACCAGCATTGAGGAACTTGACAATGAGAAATATTTAAGAGAAAACACACACAATATTTTTTATACTACAAAGTTTAAAGGTACTTTTAAAATTCCCGCATTCGAACAGGTTAATTACCTGACTATTATTTTTTCTAAAGAGTTTTATTACAATATCATTAACGAGGACTGGAAGCTTCACGAAAGATTTTCAAAAAAAATCCTTTTTAAAAAATCCGGTTATCTTACTTCTAAGTACAGTCCGTTTACCCCCGCCATACAATGGATCATATCCGAAATTAAGAACTGCAGCCGCAAAGGAGCTATGAAAAAAATGTACCTGGAAGCCAAAATCAGGGAACTTCTGATACATCAGCTCGAAGCGGCTGCTACAGTCCACCACGCAAAGGAAAGTATCGATCAGGAGGATTTTTTAAAACTTCAGGAAGCTAAGCAGATCATCGAAAAAGATTACATACATGCTCCCAGCCTTACCGAACTTTCGAGAATGATTTCACTTAACGAGTTCAAATTAAAAAAAGGTTTTAAAGCCTGTTTTGGTACAACGGTTAAAAGCTATATCATTAAACTGAGAATGGAATATGCCAAAGAATTGTTTAAAAGCAAATCATCGACTGTAAGTGAAGTAGCTTATAAATGCGGCTATAAAGATGTTTCTCATTTTTCGGCAGCCTTTAAAAGCTTTTACGGGGCTACACCGCAAAAATTCAAAATCAACTGGGAAATTATCCATCTCTGGATGACCGGAATTCTTCTTTTAGGATAAAAAAAAAGGTTTTTAGACTAAGTTACCTTCATAACCCAACCTAAAAACCTGTAAAAAATCAGACATTTGTATCTATAACAATTTTCTGTGAGCTATCCGAAATCAACAAGAATGTGTCTTATTTTTAAAAATCAAAAATTATCTCTCCAAAAACATTTTTAACCCTGGAAACCCTACGGAAAAAGTAAAAGGCCCACTTTATTTCCTGTTTTCCATACAACAAATCTAACAGCAGTTTTTCGAATATCTATACGGTTTTCCACATTCCGGCCAGATTTTTTTTAAAATATTCAGAATGTTCAGTTTTTGAGATACATAAGAATTACCAGAAACCCCAATTTCTTATTCCAGATTAAGTAAGTCAGCTCTCCTTATCAGATACCTTTGCTATACAAATTACAAGTTCTGCCAAAAACTGAAATTAAAACAGAAAAGAAAACTTAGAATCTTAGTGCCTTAAGGTCTTAGAAACTTAAAAAAAACTTTCTTAATCCAGATTAAGCTGAGTTGGGAACGCAGCGAATAAATTTGCAATATAAATTACAAGTTCTGCCAAAAACTGAAATTGAAACAGAAAAGAAAAACTCAGCTTCTTAGTCCCGAGAATTCGGGATTAGAACCTTAGCCTCTTTTTCTTAATCCAGATTAAGCTGAAGCAAAAATGAAAGCAATAAATTTGTAAAGTAAAATCATAAGTTCTGCGAAACTGAAACTTCAAAGTAAAAAAACTTAGAATCTCAGCGTCTTAGAAACTTAGCAACTCAGAAAAAAAATGAAAACACTTGAATTCTTATTACTCGGAAAAAACGAAGCGATCCTGGCCATTTTACTTCGCCTTGTAAATGCTTATGAAGACTGGAACGCAGTCGCATTCAGCAATGAAACAGAAGCTCAGGACTATTTTCAAAATCACAAAATCGACGTTGTTCTTTTGAGCTCCGGAATCGAAGATCAGGTCGAAAAAGAGTTTACTTCATTTTGCTTAAAACAACAGCCAGGCGTAGAAGTAATTGAACATTTTGGAGGCGGAAGCGGTTTACTAAAATCAGAAATTCTGCACCGATTACATCTAAAAGGAAAAATATAGCGCTCTAGTTTCCTTTCAATCATTTTACAGCTTTAAAACAACACAATTACGAAGATCGTCAAAAATTTACGATATATCGTTAGGACTTCTATTGCCTTTTTTGAAGAAATCCTTTTAAAAACAAGGCTTTAGGAATAGGGCATTCATTTTGAATACTCAAAAGTAAAAATCACAATATTTTAAAACCTAATCATTAACAACAAAATCAAAATTATCATGAAAAAATTAATCCTTACAGCAGTTTTATCTTTAGTAACCTTTATCGGATTCGCACAAAAACCAAGTCCAGCGTTATTAGACCCAACGAATCATACTTTAGTATTAATTGATTACGAAAGCCAGATGGCATTTGCAGTAAGCAATATCCCAATTGATCAATTACGCAACAATACCGCTTTAGCAGCTGGAGCTTCAAAAATATTTAAAGTACCAACCATTGTAACAACAGTTGCCGAAAAATCTTTCAGCGGACCTGTTTTTAGAGAAATCGAAGAATTTTACCCTCAAAAAACGTCAAACTATATCGATCGTACCACAATGAACACCTGGGAAGATGCTCCGGCACGTAAAGCAATCATTGCAACTGGTAAAAAGAAAATCGTATTTGGAGGTTTATGGACAAGTGTTTGTATTGTTGGACCGGTTTTATCAGCAATCAACGAAGGATACGATGTTTACGTAATTACAGATGCAAGCGGTGACGTTTCTAAAGAAGCTCATGAAATGGCGGTAACCCGTATGGTTCAGGCTGGTGCTCACCCTGTAACTTCTTTACAATACTTATTAGAATTACAACGTGACTGGGCTCGTCAGGAAACTTATGTACCAGTAACCGATTTAGTTAAAAAATACGGTGGCGCTTACGGTGTAGGTGTACAATACGCTCACGAAATGTTGAAACACTAAATATTTTGAACGCGGATAAAACGGATTCGCTATCGCGAAGACGCGGATAAAAAACGGATTTTAATTCATCCTATTTACTTTAAAAAAATCTGTGTAAATCAGCGTCTTCGCGAATGCGAATCCGTAAAATCAGCGTCAAATTTTAATCTATCCAATAAAAAAGACTGTGTACTAAAAACATACATTTTTTTTCTCCAACCAAACAAAAACCTCCACTATGAAACTCTCTTTCAAAACAATAGCTTTTCTCTTAATTATTTCTCTTCCTATTTTCGGGCAAAATAAAAAAGCGACTCTTATTGTGCATCATGCCGTAATTCACACTTTAGACAACAAAAATACAATTGTCGAAGCTATGGCTGTCACCGATGGAAAAATCCTGAAAACAGGCAAAAACAGCGAAATCTTAAAATTAAAAAATAACAAAACAACGGTAATTGATGCCAAAGGAAAAACTATTATTCCCGGAATATTCGATTCTCATATGCACATTATCCGCGGCGGAAGATTTTATAATACAGAATTACGCTGGGACGGAGTTCGTTCTTTAAAAAGAGCTTTGGCAATGCTGAAAGAACAGGCACAAAGAACTCCAAAAGGACAATGGGTTCGTGTGGTTGGCGGATGGAATGCTTATCAGTTTGAAGAAAAAAGACTGCCGACATTAGCAGAAATCAACGAAGCAACAGGCGATGTTCCCGCTTTTATTCTTCACTTATACGGACACGCTTACTTAAACAAAGCAGGTTTAGAAACTTTAAAAATCGATGCCAATACGCCAAATCCAAATGCAGGATTAATCGAGAAAGATCCAAACGGAAATCCTACAGGATTACTTGTAGCAGAACCAAATGCTTTTATTCTATATTCAACTCTTGCTAAACTTCCTGAATTAACACAAGAAGAAAAATTCAATTCGACGAAACAATTTATGACCGAAATGAACCGACTTGGCGTAACCGCGATTATGGACGCAGGTGGCGGATTTCAAAACTTTCCTGATGATTACGGTGTAACAAACGGTTTAAGCAAAGACAGCGATTTGACAGTGAGAATGCCTTATTATTTGTTTGCTCAAAAAGCGGGAACAGAATTAAATGATTACACCAAATGGATGCAAACAGTTGAAATTGGTGAAGGCTGTGACGACGATCATCATTCAGATAAAGTAGAATATCACGTTCAGGGCGCAGGAGAAAATCTGGTGATGAGTGCCGGAGATTTTGAAAACTTCGATAAACCAAGACCAGAATTAAGCCCTGCAATGGAAGGACAATTAAAAGAAGTCTTGTCATTATTAGTTAAAAACAGATGGCCGTTTAGAATTCATGCCACTTATAATGAAAGCATTACCAGATTTTTAAATGTAATTGAAGACATCAACAAAGAAACGCCTTTAAACGGACTTTTATGGTTCTTTGACCATGCCGAAACAGTTTCTGTAGAAAACTTAAAACGTATTAAAGCTCTAAATGGCGGAATTGCAATTCAGCATCGAATGGCTTATCAAGGCGAAAGTTTTATTAAAAGATATGGAAAAACTGCTGCTGCGAATACCGTTCCTTTAAAGAAAATCTTCGAATTAGGAATTAAAGTCGGAATGGGAACTGACGGAACACGTGTGGCGAGTTACAATCCGTGGGTTGGTTTATACTGGCTGACAACCGGAAAAACGTTGGGCGGTTTAAAATATATGAACGACGAAAATATTCTAGACAGAACCAAAGCTTTACAATTGTTTACTTACGGAAGTGCCCAATTAATCAATATAGAAAAAGACAGAGGAATGCTGACTACAGATAAACTAGCCGATTTTGCCATTCTTTCTGATGATTATTTTAGTGTTCCGGAAGAAAAAATCCTAAACATTGAATCAAAACTGACAGTCGTAAACGGAAAAGTAGTTTATGCCGACAATGACTTTAGAACCTTTGCCAATCCAACACCAAAAGCAATTCCGGAATGGAGTCCGGTAAATTACTTTGGAGGTTATCAAAAAAAATAAACCATGCAAAATACATTCAGAATATTGCTGCTTTTGGGATTCATTTTTACAACCCGCGCACAGCAGAAACCCGTTTTTCAAAAACTGCGATATAATGATGATGCCACTTATCTAAAAGCCGATTCGACTAAAAACGGGTACGAAAAAATCAAATATATTCCGCTGGGAAAAACCAATAAATACTATGCCTCAATTGGCGGCGAAGCCAGACTGCAATATACGTATACGGTAAATAATAAATGGGGAGACGAAGCCGATGACGATGGTTATTTACTTTCCCGTTATCTGCTTCATGCGAATGTTCAGTTAGGCGCTTTTAGAACGTTTGTGGAATTGCAAAGCAGTTTAGCAAACGGAAAAACAGATCCAAGTCCGGTCGACAAAAATCAATTAGACATTCATCAGGCTTTTCTGGATATTGATTTTATCCGAAAAGAAAACGAACAGTTAACCGTCCGTTCGGGAAGACAGGAAATGATGTACGGTTCACAGCGCTTAGTAGCCGTTCGTGAAGGCCCTAACAGCCGGCTTTCTTTTGATGGATTAAAACTCTTTTACAAAAAAGACAATTGGCAGTCAGATGCTTTTTTCACACATCCAGTTGCCAATAAACAAGGAACTTTTAACGATCGTTTTAATGAAAATGCCAAATTCTGGGGAAGTTACACCGTAATTCACAAAGTACCTTTTATTCAAAACATCGATTTCTATTATTTAGGATTATGGAAAAGCCGATCTGTTTTTGATGATGCCATTGACGAAGAAAACAGACAATCCGTCGGAATGCGAATCTGGAAGAATAAAGGAAACTGGAAATATGATTTTGAAGGCGTTTATCAATTCGGGAATATCAGTCAAAAAACAATTTCAGCCTGGACCCTTTCCTCTTTTGCCTGTTATACTTTCGAAAACCTAAAATTTCAGCCCGAAATAGGACTGAAAACAGAAATCATCTCTGGCGACAAAAGCTCTGGCGATATGCATTTACAAACCTTTAATCCGTTATATCCAAGAGGCGCTTATTTTGGATTGGTGGCGTTGATTGGTCCGTCCAACTTAATTGATGTGCATCCTTCCCTAAATTTCAATTTATCCGAAAAATGGGGACTCGGAATTGATTATGATATTTTCTGGAGACAAACCCTAAGTGACGGTTTATATGCGCCTAATATGCAGCTTTTATATTCCGGAAAAGATACAACCGAACGTTTTATAGGTTCACAGTTAATTTCGAATGTAAACTACGACATGAACAATCATTTAGGTTTTACACTGGAAACAGGCTGGTTTAATGCAGGTTCTTTTTTAAAAGAGGCTGGGTCCGGAAAGGATTATTTTTATGCAGCGTTGACCGCACAATTTAAATTTTAATAATAGAGAACCATAGGTTCGATATATTTTGTAGGGACGGATTTCAATCCGTCCATCATTTTTATGCAGCATTAACAGCACAATTTAAATTTTAAAGATAATAAGAGCTGTCTCTCGATTATAAGAAATTTATGCTACTTTTGGGATCACAAATTTAAACCAATACCACAAAAGTAAGTTTCTAATGATCAAAAAAAGCATTGCCCTGTTATTAACTTGTTTTTCCTTTCAAATAGGAACTTCACAAAAAATTTATTTCGAAAAAGCTAATTATAAAGACAGTCTCACTCTTAGCAAAAAAGTACCTATTCTTGCCAAAAAAATACTGCCTCTTTATAAAAACCCAAGCAGGGCTTCCTATTTAGATAATTATGCCAGAATACAATCTGCTGCAGGCGATTTTAAAGGCATGTATCAGACCTTTGAAACCTATTCTCAGGAAATTTTAGGAGACAGTATTGCCAATAGACCTTTAGGATTTGTTTATAAAACTTATGGAAAAACAGCTTTAAAAGAACCTAAAACAAAATCTGATTTTGAAAAAATCTTTACAACTGAATTTTACAAATTATACAATACTTTAGATGCAGAAGGGAAAAGCTGGGCCGAAGGTTATTATGAAACAAAACTAACCGACATTAAAAATGATTATGAAGTACAGCTTAAAGCTGTTCAGGATAATGACAGCATCAGTGTAGAGGATGCCGCACAATTTTGCCGACAATATGTACGCTATCTTGTTTTAAGCAAAACACTTTCTCTTGCTCAAAAAATAATTGCAAAAATAGAAGCCGATACGTATATAATTGATAAGGATATTATTATTACGCTGCCAAACGGAAGTACCATTTCGGGCACCATGGTCAGACTTAAAAGCATAACTGAACCACAGCCGGTTGTAATGAAATACAATATTTATGCAGGAAATGAAGTCAGTGACTGTAAAGAAATTGCTAACAGAGGATATGTGGGTTTTGTTGCCAATACCCGGGGTAAACGTTTAAGTAACGATCCAATAGAACCTTACGAACATGATGGCGACGATGCGTATCATATTCTGGACTGGGTCAGTAAACAACCGTGGTGCAATGGTAAAATCGGGATATATGGCGGCAGCTATTTAGGGTTCAGCCAATGGAGTGCTGTTAAGAAAGTACACCCGGCTTTAAAAACAATTGTGCCTTTGGTTTCTGTTGGCGCAGGAATTGATTTTCCTATGCAGAATGGTATTTTTATGAGTTATGCTTTAAAATGGATTCATTTGGTAGCCAATACAAAATTGACAGACCTCAGCAGCTTTTTAAACAGTAAAAAATGGGACGAAGTTTTTACCCAGTATTATAAAACCGGAGCAAGTTTCCGTTCTTTAGATCAGATTGAAGGCACCCCTTCCCCTTTATTTCACAGATGGCTGGATCATCCGGGTTACGATAGTTTCTGGCAGAATATGACACCGCAAAAAGAAGCTTTTACAAACATTACTATTCCTATTTTAAGTACAACAGGTTATTATGACGACGATCAGCTTGGGGCGATGTATTACTACAATCAGTACCAAAAATATAACAAAAGCGATAATTATTATCTTATAATCGGGCCGTATGATCATGGCGGTGCCCAGGGGACTCCACGAAAAGAATTAGGCGGTTACACCATCGACGAAGCAGCAAACATACCAATTAATGCTATTATTTTTCAATGGTTTGATCATATTTTGAAAGGTGCAAAACGACCTGAAATTTTAAAGGATAAAGTTAACTTTGAAATTATGGGTAAAAATGAATGGAAAAGTGTTTCTTCTTTAGATAAAATGAACAATGAAAATCTGACCTTTTATCTAAACCACAGCAATTCAAAATATTCCCTACAAAAAACAGCACCAAAGAAGACTGCTTTTTTTAACCAGACGGTTGATTTGACAGATCGGTCTGAAATTAATATCTATAATGATGACTATGTAAATGGTTTTCCTAAAGTGATAGATTCTATTCTGAAACCAGAAAAACAGCTGTTGGTTTTTGAAAGTAATCCTCTTGAAAATTCAACTATAATAAGTGGTTCGTTAAAAGCATCTTTAAAAATAAGCACCAACAAAAAAGACATTGATGTCGAAATACAGCTTTATGAAAAAACAGCAAAAGGCCAGTATTTTGCCTTAACCAACAATTTACAAAGAGCCAGTTTTGCTAAAGACAGAACCAAAAGACAACTGCTGACTCCAAACAAAATTGAGACAATAGACATAAACCAAACCTTTATAATTTCAAAAGAGTTAGAAAAAGGAAGTTCTATTGTAATCGTATTGGGAGCTAATAAAAATCCAAACTGGGAAGTTAATTACGGCTCCGGTAAAAATGTGAGCGACGAAACCATTGCTGATGCTAAAGAACCTTTACAGATAAAATGGTATTCTGACAGTACCATTACAATTCCAATATTAAAATTGTAAAAACATTTTATGGAAAAAACATATTCAGTGGTATTTTATTCTAAAGAACTGGTTGAGCCTGTTAAAAAAATGAAAGATTTTTTAAAGAGCAAAATCAATTGGTATAACAGCTGTAATTCTGAAGCACATATTACAATTTGTGAATTTATCATAGAAGAATCCCAGCTCGATTCGATTAAACAGAAGCTATATAAAATAGCAGATACTTTTGTGCCTTTCCAGGTGTCTTTAAATCATTTTGATTCTTTTCCAACGAGCGGTGCTTTTTTTATTGGTGTAACCGAAGAATCAAAAAAGAATCTTGTACCAATCATGAAAAAAACTCATGAAATATTCAAGTCTTTAAAACATAAAAGTGATAACCCGCACCTATCAATCGGACGAAGATTAACACCGGAGAACCTTAAAATTGCTTCTGAACTTTTTACTACAATTGATTTGAACTTCTTATGTAATGAAATTGTTTTAAGAGAATTTGATCCGGTAAAAAAGCAGTTTTTTGTAATGGATTTTTTCTCCTTTGGAAGCAATCCTGAACCTGAGTTTGTACAGGGAAGCCTTTTTTAACCGCAAGGTTCGCAAAGATTTACGCTAAGCACGCTATTATTTCTTTGCGAACCTTGCGAAAAAAACTTGCGTTCTTTGCGGTTAAATAAACACAACACGAAGCAACCTGAAACTTGAAACCTGAAACTAAAAAAACAAACTCTCTCCTTTTTTCGTATATTTGAATTTTACAATTCATCTTCATATGAAATCCCTGGACTCCTTTTATAAAGACATGACCGAAGGTTCAACCGTAGAACCTACATCCCTGTTACCAAATGACATTCAGAAAGAAATCGGGCATTTTAATGTTTTTGATATTAAGGAGCTTTTGGAACGTATGAAAGGAAAGCCCGGAATGCCTTATGACAGAAGAGCTTATTACAAAATCAGTTTAATCAGAGGAAAAAACAGAGCTGAATATGCCGATAAAGTAATCGACATTGAAAAGCAGGGATTGTTATTTGCAACACCAAAAATTCCGTACAATTATCTACCGCAGGATACCAATCAGGGCGGACAGTTTTGCGTATTTACCAGCGAGTTTCTGTCGAAAAGCAAAAGCGGCATCGATTTGGACGAACTGCCCATTTTTGCTTCAGACGGTTATCCTATTTTTCAGTTATCGGATGAAGAAGTGGATGAAGTGGCTCTGATTTTCAAAAAGATACAAAAAGAAATCAATTCCGATTATATCTATAAATACGATTTGATCCGAAATTATGTTGCTGAACTGATTCACTTTGGACAAAAATTACAACCCATAACCGCTTTATATTCCAAACACAATTCGGCTGCGAGAGTTTCCTCTTTATTTGCTGAATTATTAGAAAGACAATTCCCAATTGAATCACCGCATCAGCGATTAGAACTTAGAACTGCAAAAGATTTTGCAGCAAGATTATCCGTTCATGTCAATCATTTAAACAAAGTCTTAAAAGAAAACACCGGAAAAACAACCACAGAGTTAATCAGTACGCGATTAACCAATGAAGCTAAAATACTTTTAAAGCAAACAGACTGGAATATTTCTGAAATTGCCTATTCACTTGGTTTTGAAGAATTAGCGCATTTTTCTAACTTCTTTAAAAAACAAACTTCCCTGACACCGATCGCTTTTAGGAGTTAGGCTGTTTTGTTTCAGGTTTCAAGTTTCAGGTTTCACTGGAACTTTGTCAAACTTTTTGGAATTTGGGATTTAAAATTTGGAATTTCATCCTTGTGATTTGAATTTCGCAAACATCGGTTTGATATTTACAATTCCTCACATCTGCTTTGCTCCTACCTTTGTCTCATCAAATTAAAAGATCAAAAAGATGAATTTATCACACAACAAAATTCTAATAACCGGAGGTGCAAGCGGGATCGGACTTGGACTTACCGAACGATTCATTCAGGAAAACAATACTGTGATTATCTGCGGCAGAAGAGAATCGGTTTTAAACGACGTTAAAGCAAAATTTCCTTCTGTAATTACAAAAGTCTGTGACTTATCTATCGAAGCAGAACGTAAAGCGCTTTACCAATGGATCTCTGAAAACCATCCTGATCTGAACGTATTAATCAATAATGCGGGAATTCAAAACTGGAAATCGATAACCGATGCTGATTTTTACGAAAGCATGAAAGCCGAAATCGATACTAATATCGAAGCGCCTTTGCATTTGACTTCCTTATTCATTCAGTTAAAATCTTTGACCACCGTAATGAACGTAACTTCCGGACTGGCATTTTCTCCTTTTGCCAAAGTTCCGGTTTATTCGGCTACCAAAGCGTTTTTCAGATCGTTTACACTTTCATTGCGTCATTTATTAAAAGCTAAAAACATTGAAGTAATCGAAATCATTCCACCAGCCTTAAACACCGATTTAGGCGGAGTTGGTCTTCATGATGCACATCCAAGCGTAAGCAGTTTTATCGAATCTATTTTCGAGCAGTTAAAAGAAGGAAGACAGGAACTGACTTTCGGAACCAGCGAAACAAGATTAAACGCAAGTGCAGAAGAATTACGCAATCATTTCAATGCCATGCATTCGAATTAAGTACAATGTTGAATGTGAGATGTGAAATGCAAAAGACTTCAGTCTTAAAAAAAAACGAAAACATGACAAAAATTTCACATCCACATTTTTACAATTAACAAGCAAAAATTAACAATTCATAATTCATAATTCATAACTCATAATTATAAAAAGATGGCAGTAAATACAAAAATAGCCTTAGTTACAGGCGGCAGCAGAGGTTTAGGAAAAAATATGGCAATTGCGATTGCTAAAAAAGGAATCGACATTATTATTACCTACAACAGCAAAAAAGACGAAGCTGATCAAGTGGTGAAAGAAATCGAAAACTTAGGGCAGAAAGCCGCAGCATTACAATTAAATGTAGCCGAATCAGGAACATTTGACGCTTTTTACGAAGAAGTAAAATCGGTTCTGAAAAGTACTTTTAAGACCGATAAATTTGACTTTTTAGTAAACAATGCCGGAATCGGAATCCATAATTCATTCATTGGAACTACTGAAGCTGAATTTGATCAATTAACTAATATTCAATTCAAGGGCCCGTTTTTCCTGACTCAAAAAGGATTAAACGTAATGAATGACGGCGGCGGAATCGTAAACATTTCAACTGGTTTAGCAAGATTCTCTTTCCCGGGTTACGCTGCTTATGCTTCGATGAAAGGTGCAATGGAAACTTTAACTAAATATCAGGCCAAAGAACTAGGGGCCAGAAAAATCAGAGTGAATATTGTGGCTCCGGGAGCAATCGAAACTGATTTCGGCGGCGGAGTAGTTCGTGACAATGAACAAATGAATCAACAAATCGCTTCGGTTACTGCTTTAGGAAGAGTGGGGCTACCTGACGATATTGGCGGTGTTGTAGCTTTCTTATGTACAGAAGAGGCACGCTGGATCAATGCCCAAAGAATCGAAGCTTCCGGCGGAATGATGCTTTAATTATGTTAAGGGTTAGAAGTTAAGAGTTAAGAGTTAGAAGTTATAATTGAATCAACACCCCATAACCCTTAACACATAACCCTTAACTTCCCCCCAAAAAAAAAAACAAAACCCGATAAGCTGTAAAAACTTATCGGGTTTGCCGTTTCAAATATAATTGAATTAGTAAGTATTCTTAATCGACCTCAATCGCAGCATAAAAATCTCCTTCTTTTGTAAAAACTACGTTATACATTCTTTTTCCTTTTTTAGCTTCTGCAATATAACTGAGGTTATTTTTATCATTAACCACTTCTAAAACCTGTCTGACGGATTTTTTAGCGGGATAATTTTTCTTTAAATACTGCTGTGCTTTTACGGGCAGCTTATTGTTTACTATTTGCTTTTTGTAACTTTTAAATGCCCCATTACTATCATAAACAGCAAATCCTTTTGTTTTCACATCAGGGCTAAACTTCGCCACAAATCTAATTTCATAACTCCCGCTGTATTCTATGAACCATACAGGTGTTTTTTTAGGATACTGCCGTTCAAAAGCTGTTTGTACAACTTCAGGCGGAACAATAACTCCATTCTGCCCCATTAAAATACCACCACATAAAAAAAATACAATTCTGTAAATCTGTTTCATCTCCTTCTTAAAACTTTATCATTAAACAAACGCCAAAAATAACATTTAAATTTAATTTAAGACAAAACTTACAAAATGTTTTTTATTCTTTTACTTTGAATTTAATTCTTTTCTACAGAAACATCAAATCCGCCGTTTTTATCAAACACCACATCATAGAATTTTGAATCTTTCTCAACTCCTACTTCATAGGTAGTTTTATTTTTATCATCTACCACCACCGCAATTTCCTTAATGGCTTTGGCTGAATAATTTTTCTTTAAATAACTCTGCGCTCTGGCTGGCAGCTGGCTTAACGGAATCTGCAGTTCAAATGCTTTTAAAATTCCCGAATTATCATAAACCGCCAGGGCTTTTGCATTTTTATCCGTATTGAATTTCCCCTCATATCTAATTTCGTCATCATCATCCCCAACATATTCAACTGCCCAGACCGGAACTTTATTTGGGTATTCTTTTTCAAAAGCCATCCTTACAATTTCCGGAGGCGTTACCACATTATTCTGCCCAATTAAAAAACTGCTGTAACCTAAAAACACGATAAGAAATGCATTTTTCATGATTCGGATATTAAAATTAAACAATCAAAACAGCGTAATAAAATTATTACTTTTAAAACAAAATGCAAATATTTTTTAATAAAAAGAATATTACTTTTTCAAACGATCCGTTAATTCCCTCTTATAGGTTATTCCTACAGGCAGTTTTTCATTTTTGATCACAACAAAATCTTTTTCAGTAGCTTCAATTTTATCCAGAGCCACGATATAGGATTTATGAATACGCATAAAATTCTTTTCCGGAAGACATTTTTCCAACTCTATTGTGGTAATAGAGGCAAGATATGTTCTCTTTGAAGTATGCAGTTTCACATAGTTACCAAAACTCTGGGCATACAAAAGCTGGTCGAGTTCTATCTCAATAAAATATCCGTCGACTTTTACGCTTACAGCATTTATCGTCACTTCTTCTTCTCTGGTTTTTACACTTTCTGTTGAAAAGAAACGGTCTACTGCTTTTAAAAATCTCGGAAAATAAATGGGTTTCAATAAATAATCAATCACACCGTAATCGTAGCTTTCAAGCGCAAATTCAGAATAAGCCGTTGTTAAAATGGTTTTAGGATGTGTCGGCAGGATTTTAAGTAATTCCATACCTGAAATCTCCGGCATATTAATATCCAAAAACATTAAATCTACCGCATTTTCTCTAAGGAAATTCATCGCTTCAATGCCATTATACCCCTGAAAAACCAATTCTAACTGTGGATTTTGTTTGATATAATTCGCCAAAACATAATGCGCAGCAGGTTCGTCGTCTACAATGATACACTTTTTGGTTTCTCTCATCCTACAAAAACTTTTTAAGCTGTATTTCCAAATCTACGATGTAGGTTATTTTATCGTCCTGAATATCCAGTTTATACTCTTTTCCATAAATCAGATTCAGACGTTCTATGGTATTTTTTAAGCCGATTTTAGTCGAAATCACATCGTTTTTCTTCGGAATTGAATTCGTCACATGAAGATTTAATAATCCGTTTTCAACTTTGATATTAATTTTTACAAAGCAGTTTTCGATTGCGCAGGTTCCGTGTTTAAAAGCATTTTCTATAAAAGCAATTAAAAGCATTGGAGAAATTTTATAGGCATTTTCATTGTCAACCTCACTTTCAAAAGTAATATCACAGCGATAACCTACTCTTTCTTTTTCCAGCTGTACATAACTGTTGATAAACTCCAGTTCATCTTCTAAAGATACGCATTGTTTACTATTGCTTTCCAGTTGATAACGCATTAACTGCGAAACCTTCATAATCAAATCAGGCGTTCTGTCCGGAAACTGAAGGCTGATTCCGTAAAGCGTATTAAAAGTATTAAATAAAAAATGCGGATTCAATTGTCCTTTCAAAGAATTTAACTGCATTTGATTGAACAACAAGGCCGCATCGGTTTGTTTTCTGTGGATTCGATAAAACTTAAATACAATAATCGGGCTTAAAATACAGACCAAAGTCCCTAAAACGCTGGCCAGTTGATACGCATAACTTCTTTGATGCGAGTTTTGATACAAATGGCATTTGGCAAACATATCGAGCATTGTAATTTCGTACAGTACGACCGAAAACACAAAAACTCCAAAAAGCGTCAGGATAATATAAGTAAAAGGTTTGTTTGCTTTAAACAAAATCGGAAGCAGGAAAAAGCGGTTAAACTGGGCATGCATGTACAAAATGCAATAGAAAAATATACCCATTGCAATAGAAATGAATGAGCTGAATAACATCCAATCATTTTTCAAGGTATAAATTGTAAATGAAAAAAGGACAACGGCCGCTTCCTGCCACCACTTGTTGTCCAATATGTTATCGATTCTTTTATTCATTCTTAATTTTCAAATAGGGTACAAAGTTCGAATAAATATTTAATTTATATTTCGTAAAAATGACCAATTCAATTCGTCATTTACTAGTGCAGTACATCACTTAACATGACTTTTATCAGGGTAAGAGAAATAAATTTGTTTCATCAAAAACATTTTATATCACACCTTGAGTTTATGTATTTCAAAAAAATTACCATTTTATTTTTATTGATTTTTGCCTCAATTGGTTATTCTCAAACCCTGTCTTTAAAAGAAGCAGTAAAAACAGGACTTGAAAATTACGGTTCCATCCGGGCAAAAAACAATTACTCCAATGCATCAAAGGAAACTCTAAAACAATCTCGTCGTGATTATCTGCCCAACCTGAATTTATCGGCACAGCAGGATTACGGAACTGTAAACGGACAAAACGGACCGCTTTACGGATTTGGAGGTTTAGGAGTTGCTTCATCAGGTTTGCCTCTTCCAGAACAAAACTGGAATTCGGCATTTGGTGCACTTTATTTAGTCAACATGAACTGGGATTTTTTCACTTTTGGAAAAACACAGGAAAAAATCAATTTATCTAAAATTGATGTTCAGGCTAAAGAAAAAGATTTACAGCAGGAGAAATTCCAGCAGGAAATCAAAATTTCGGCTGCTTACTTAAATTTATTGGCAAGCCAGAGATTACTGATTTCACAGCAAAAGAACTTAGACCGCGCCGAAGTTTTCAAAAAGACAGCGGTTGCGAGAGTTAAAAACGGATTATTGGCGGGAGTCGATTCTACATTGGCTACAGCCGAAGTTTCTAAAGCTAAAATCGCTTTAAACCTTGCTAAGAATTTCGTTAAAGAGCAAAACAATAAATTAGTCGATTTGATGGGCGTTGCTCCTCAGGATTTTGTTACTGATACTCTTTTTGTAACTCAGATTCCAAAAGAACTGATTCAGGGAAATGCGGCAAACGACAGCCTTCATCCATTGTTACAATTGTATAAAACGAAAATCGATTACAGCAATCAGCAGGTTAAATTATACAAACGTTTTTATTATCCAACGATGAGTGCTTTTGGTGTTTTACAAACCAGAGCTTCAGGATTCGAAAATACGTATGCTACAGACCAAACCGCTTTCAGCAGAAATTACTGGGATGGCGTAAATCCGGATCGTACCAATTATTTAATTGGAGTTGGAATTACATGGAATTTAACTACGCCATTTAGATCAAGCAAACAAGTCTCGGCTCAGAAATTTGTTTCTCAGGGATTGCAGGAAGAATACAATCAGGCGGATAGAGAACTAAAATCGCAATTGAATTTTGCCGAAGATAAGATCAAAATTACTTTGGAAAATTATGCCGAAGCGCCTGTACAGGTGGACGCGGCTAAAAGAGCTTACCTTCAGAAATCGACTTTATACAAAAACGGTTTAACTGATTTAACCGATTTAACACAAACCATGTATGTTTTAAACCGTGCCGAAATCGACCGTGATATTGTCAACAACAATGTATGGCAGTCGTTTTTACTGAAAGTCGCTGCGACCGGTAATTTTGACTTATTTATAAATGAATTTTAACTATAGATCCAAATGAATTTAATACGTTTTGCACTCCGCAAACCCATCTCCATTTTAGTATTGGTTGCGGGTCTATTCTTCTTCGGAATTGGTGCCATCAAAGACATTAAGGTAGATATTTTACCAAAAATGAATTTGCCGGTTATCTATATTGCGCATCCGTTTGGAGGTTATACGCCAGACCAGATGGAGGCTTATTTTGCCAAAAACTACGTAAACGTTTTACCATTTTCTAACGGTATCAAATCCGTAGAAACCAAAAATATTCAGGGGTTAATGATTATGAAATTAACCTATTATGAAGGAACCAACATGGCTCAGGCGGCTGCCGAGTTAAGTGCGTTATCAAACCGTATTCAGGCGGCTTTCCCTCCCGGAACACAACCTCCGTTTATCATTCGTTTTGATGCGTCTTCGCTTCCAATCGGGCAATTGGTTTTAAGCAGTAAAATACGTTCCAATAACGAATTACAGGATTTGGCCAACGTTTATGTTCGTGCTTCGTTTACGGCGATTCCCGGTTTATTATCTCCAGCTCCCTTTGGCGGAAGCCCAAGAACTATTGAGGTTAACGTAGATCCGGATTTACTGCGTTCTCACAACATGACACCGGATCAGATTGTAGAAGCGATTCGTCTGAACAACCAGACGGCTCCTTCCGGAAATATGAGAATGGGCGACATCAATTATATTACGCCAACCAACAATACCATTAAAGAAGTTAAAGATTTTGAACAGATTCCAATTTTCAAAGGCGGTGTTCAAAACTTAAAATTAGGCGATGTGGCAACGGTAAAAGACGGTGCTGATATTACAGCGGGTTATGCTTTAGTAAACGGAAAACGTTCGGTTTACATCAGTATTGCAAAAGCGGGAGATGCTTCGACCTGGGATGTGGTTCAGAAACTGAAAAAAGAACTTCCTAAAATTCAGAGTACTTTACCGGAAGACGTAAAATTATCGTATGAATTTGACCAGTCGGTTTATGTAATCAACTCGGTTAAAAGTTTGATTACGGAGGGAATTATTGGTGCGGTTCTAACAGGATTAATGGTTTTATTATTCTTAGGCGACCGTCGCGCCGCTCTGATTGTAATTATGACGATTCCAATTTCGGTAATTTCCGGAGTTTTATTCCTGAAATTATTCGGACAGACGATCAACTTAATGTCATTATCAGGATTGGCTTTGGCTATTGGTATTCTGGTGGACGAAAGTACGGTAACCATTGAAAACATTCACCAGCATCTCGATATGGGAAAACCAAAAGCACTCGCGATTTGGGATGCCTGTCAGGAAATTGCTTTGCCTAAATTATTGATCTTACTTTGTATCCTTGCCGTATTTGCGCCAGCGTTTACAATGGTTGGTATTCCTGGAGCGTTGTTTCTTCCTTTGGCTTTAGCGATTGGATTCTCAATGGTTATTTCCTTCTTGTTATCTCAGACTTTTGTTCCTGTAATGGCCAACTGGATGATGAAAGGACATGTCAAACACGAACATGGTCCTGAAATTACTGATGACGAAGCTGAATTTAATGACAGCGGTATAACTCCGGAATCAGAACAAAATCTGATTACACAGAAAAAAGAATATGTAGAAAGGGAAGATACTAATCTGGATGGAAAAGTAAGCGGATTTGAGCGTTTCAAAATTCGTTTTATGCGAACATTAGATCGTTTGTTTGTTCACAAAAAAATCACAACGGTTGTGTATTTGGTTTCGGCTATATTTTTAGCAGTTGTCTTAATTAATTTTATTGGAAAAGATGTATTCCCAAAAACCAATTCCAGTCAGTTTCAGCTGAGAATGCGTGCTCCTGACGGAACGCGTCTGGAAAGAACAGAAGAGCAGGCCATTATTGTTTTAAAAGAACTGGAAAAAATGGTAGGTAAAGACCATATCGGAATTTCATCTGTATATGTAGGGCAGCACCCTTCTTTATTCTCCATCAACCCAATTTATCTTTTCATGGCAGGTTCTCACGAAGCGGTCTTTCAGGTGAGTTTAAAAGACATTCATCTGGATATGGATGATTTTAAAGATGATTTCAGAGCAAGACTTAAAAAAGTACTGCCGAATACGAAACTATCTTTTGAGCCAATCGAATTAACGGATAAAGTGTTAAGCCAGGGTTCTCCTACTCCAATCGAAATTCGGGTGGCAGGAAAAGACAAAAAACGTAATGAATTGTACGCGACTCAAATCGTAGATAAACTAAAAGCGATTTCGTATTTCAGAGACGTGCAGATTGGTCAGCCGATTCATTATCCAGCAATGAATATTGATATTGACAGAACGCGTGCTGCAGAATTAGGAGTTGATATGAATGACATTTCACGTTCACTGGTAGCTTCAACCTCATCATCCCGTTACACCGAAAAAAATACATGGGTTGACGAAAGAGCGGGATTATCCTATAACGTTCAGGTACAAGTGCCTTTGAACAAAATGAAAAGCAAAACCGATCTTGGTGAAATTCCGGTATTGAGAAACTCAATTCGTCCAGTTTTAAGTGACGTTGCCAAAATCACACCTTCGTATGTAAGTGGTGAAAATGACAATTTAGGGGCCATGCCATACATTACCGTTACGGCTAACATCAACCAGACCGACTTAGGAACGGCTGTAAAAGATGTGAACCAAACAATTAGTTCCTTAGGCGATTTGCCTCGTGGTTTGTTTATTACGCCTATTGGATTAAGTACTGTACTGACAGAAACATTAAGCAGTTTACAATCCGGATTATTGGTTGCTGTTTTTGTAATCTTCTTAATGTTGGCCGCTAATTTCCAGTCGTTCAAAGTTTCGCTGGTCATTTTAACAACAGTTCCCGCCGTAGTTTTAGGTGCTTTATTAATGCTTACGATTACAGGTTCTACGCTTAACTTACAATCGTATATGGGAATCATCATGTCGGTTGGGGTTTCGATTGCCAATGCCGTACTTTTGGTCACGAATGCCGAACAGCTTCGCAAAATAAACGGAAACGCTTTAGAATCTGCCAGAGAAGCGGCGGCGTTGCGTCTTCGTCCGATTATCATGACTTCGGTTGCGATGATTGCGGGTATGTTACCAATGGCGATCGGACATGGTGAAGGAGGCGATCAGGTTTCTCCGTTAGGAAGAGCGGTGATTGGCGGATTATTATTTTCTACTTTTGCCGTATTATTAATCCTGCCGCAGATATTTGCGTGGGCACAGGAAAAAACAACGACACAATCGGTTTCTTTAGACCCTGAAGACGAAGAAAGTATCCATTATATTTCATCGATAAGTAAGTCGAAAGCTGGAAAGTAACCTATTGGGGTAATTATTTTTTAACACATAGAAACAATAGATTTTAGTTCTAAATAAAAAAAGGTAAAAGAAAAAACTAGTTTTAACACATAGCTATGTTTATTTAAAAAAAAGTGAAACGCCTTTTATACACAAAGAAAAACTATGTTTCTATGTGTTTAAAAAAAATATACGCAACGGATTAAAACATATTCATTATATAAAACCAAAAAATGAACACTAAAATTATAAAATACAGCCCGCTGTTTGTAGCAGCATTATTTTTCCTAAACAGCTGTAATTCTAAAAAAGAAGAAACAGCTGCACCGGAAATTCAGCCAAAGGTGGAAACATTCCTTTTGGAAAAAGAAAAACTAACGACGGAACTGCGTTTACCAGCCGAATTAACAGGTTTCCAGCAAGTGGATTTATACGCAAAAGTGAGCAGTTTCGTCAAAACTTTAAAAGTTGATATTGGTTCCAAAGTAAAAAAAGGACAGCTTTTAATTGTTTTGGAAGCACCGGAAATCAGCTCGCAATTGGCGGCAGCCGAATCGAGATTAAAATCGATGGAAGCCATTTATGCCACCAGCAAAAGCACCTACAACCGTTTGTACGAAACGAGTAAAGTAGAAGGAACGATTTCTAAAAACGATTTAGAAATGGCAAACGGTAAAAAGAACTCTGATTACGCACAGCTTCAGGCCGCAATTGCAGCACATAAAGAAATCTCAATTATGAGAGGTTATCTTGAAATCCGTGCTCCTTTTGACGGTGTTGTAGCAGCCAGAAATGTGAATTTAGGAACATTTGTAGGCCCGGCTGGAAAAGGTTCGGATGCGCCTTTATTAACCATTCAGGAGCAAAGCAAACTGCGTCTGGCGGTTTCTATTCCGGAATTGTACACCGGATATTTACATCCTGGCGACGAAATGAGTTTTAATGTAAAATCGCTACCGGATAACTTTAAAGCGAATATTACCAGAATGTCCGGTGCTTTAGATTTAAAACTGCGTTCTGAAAGAGTGGAAATGGACGTTCATAATACCAAAGGAAATTTATTACCGGGAATGGTAGCCGAAGTTTTGTTACCGCTTAATGCGAAAGACAGTACGTTTGTAGTGCCAAAATCCGCAGTAGTAAATTCTGCTGAAGGTTTGTTTGTCATCAAGGTTTTAAACCATAAAGCAACAAGAGTTGAAATCAAAAAAGGAAGGGAAATCGACGATAAAATCGAAATATTCGGTGACTTAAACCCAAAAGATAAACTGGTAAAAATAGCCAGCGAAGAAACTAAAGAAGGCGATATCATAAACGAATAACCTACGTTTAGTCTTCATTTTAGTAGATTACCAATTACTGTACGCATTCTTAGGAATGCAAATTTAATTTGCCTAAAAGGGCAGTTCTTCTTTAATTGGAGGGACTGTCCTTTTTCTTTATATAAAATCAGGTAAAAATACGTGGTTGTTCAGATTAGTAAATTGATATTTTTGGTAAAATCATTTTAAGAACAGACAGCAATTTTAAAAATATTTACTAAAAAAAAAATTAAATAAAATGCATATTAATTAGCATTTTTAAAGTTATGATCTGACAATGTATAAACTATCAAAAAAAAGTAATTTAATGAAAGATATTTTTCCAGGGTACTATAAAAAAAATGAAGCTGAAATTAAACAAATTTGGGAAAACGGAATAATTGTTTTCGACACAAATGTACTGCTAAATCTTTACAGATATTCTGACTCAACAAGAGATACAATTCTGGATTTAATTAGTAAATTTTCCAAACAAATATATTTACCTCACCAAGCTGGTTTAGAATACAATAGAAATAGATATGAAGTTATAGCCGAACAAGATAAGGCTTATAAAGAATTTTTAGATAAAATTTCTCAAATCCAAAAAGATTTACAATCAACAAATAAACCTCCTTTTCTCTCAAACAAAATAGATAAAAACTTGCATTCTGTATTTGAAGATGTTAGTTCAGAAGTTAAAGATAGTATACAAAAATACTGTGATTACTTGAAAGATGATCCAATTTATAATAAAATTTCAGATTTGTTTAAAGGAAGAATAACATCACCATTTACAAATGAAAAATTAGCTGAAATCTATAAAGAAGGAGAAGAAAGATTTAGAATGAAAATTCCACCTGGTTTTGAAGATGAGAAAACAAAAGAAGGTACTCGAAAATATGGAGATTTAGTTCTGTGGAAACAAATAATAAATAAAGCAAAAGAACAACAAAAAGATGTTATTCTTATAACCGATGAACGAAAAATTGATTGGTGGTGGAAAATTAAAGACGGAAGAAATATGGGACCACGCCAAGAGTTAATTGAAGAAATTAAAAAAGAAGCTAATGTTGATTTTCATATGTATTCTTCAGAAAGATTTTTAAGCTATGGACAGTCATTTTTAAAAGAACAAATCAACCAAGAAGCATTGAAAGAAATTCAAGAAATGAAAAAAGCGGAAATGGAAGAAATAAAAAAACTAAACTACAAACACAAAGAAGAATTGAAAATTAATGATGAGATAAACTATATTAGAAAAAAAATAGAAGAATTAGATCATCAAAAATTTAATGTCAGCCAATATATAGAAAGTCTATTTAAAGATTCAATAGAAAATCCAGAAATTCAAGAAGATATACATAATTTAAGTATTTATGAAGCTGAGATAAATGAACAAAAAAATGAATTAATTAATCGAATTGAATACTTAAAAAAACATCTTTTAAAATCAACCGATCATGAATTTGATATTCATAAAAAAAGAACTTTTAGATTCAGAGATAAAAATGGTAACGAATTGAAAATGTAAATATTTCTACATCTATAAATCTATTTTTTAATTTGATATTTAAGGGAAGTAAATCTTCTTTTAATTTAAAATTAGTTAGAGATTCTTTGTAAAATTAATTCAGTAATTCCCCCGCTAGCTCGAGCGTCTCGCTCGTGAACACAAAGAATTTTCAAATCAAAAAATAATTGTGAGAAGACTTGAATTTTTTATTTTAAATTTGACTTCAAAAAAAATTATTTTAATAAAAAAACTTTACTAAAAATGCCATCAGAAAGCAAATTAAAATACAAATATGGACAACTTTTGGTCAAAGATGGCTTTTTATTAGTATTTTATATTTTCCTTTTTGACGAACTTGAAAAGGATTGTACAGATTTCATTGAACTAAAAAAAGAACTCGTTCAAAACATCGATAATATATTAATAGATATGTTTGGCTTTCTTAATTTTAATGAGTTTATAAATTCAGACGAAGCTAAAAAAAATCTGATTAATCATATTGAAAACATAATTGTGAAAATAAACGAAGAAAAAAATTATTTTTCATTAGAAAATTTAGATGCAATTTTATCTGACATCAAAATTTATCATTCAGAAAATCTAGATTATGAATCTTCAAAAGAAATGATTTCAAATATATATGATGAAAATTTATACACAGTAAAGGATAATTACTTGAAAGAGTTTAATGATATAAAATCATTATTAGAAAAAGACTATCGCATTTAAATTAAAAACCTCGATTTTTTTAAGAATCGAGATTTTTACATTTTATAAACCCTACTCCTCACTCAATCAAGAATTCAAAAACCTCCACCAATCCACAGCACCAATACTAATTATCTTCAAAATTATTTAGTCCAATTGGCAGAGTAGCCCCAAATACCTTTGTCCCTTTGAACCTCTGCACCTTTGAACCTTTAATAAACCTCTACCACTAAAAAATTTAAACTTTTTATAGTGTTTTTATAACTTTTAAAGGACATATAATCAACTATTTAAAAACTAAATTTACTTTTTCTCGTAGATTATAGTACTTAAAATAATTGATTATGCAAACCATACAAGAAGTTATTGAATTACTATCAAAGCAATACCATTCCCGTATTTCTATTCTGGGTGATAGTTCAGAGGGCAGGTTCAGTTCTATTTTAGATACCCAAAACGGCACTATGTTTTCGGTTTCGTATAATTCGCTGTATGTTTTTAAGGATGCCAACGACAATTTCTGGTCGACTACTCCCCGCTCTTTTATTTATAATGATAAGCGGTATTTTCCAAAAGTAGGTGAAGAATACACCCGTAAGGACGGCATCAAATATTCGTTTACCACCAAAGAAGAAGTCCAGCAGAAAGCGATAGCGTATTTTGAAAAATTCATCGATCCGTATTACGGAATTAAGGTCGTTAACAAAAGGCTCTTTTTTTATGAGGGCACAGACAAAACCCATAAACTCAATTTAAACCTGCAGCAGTTTAAAGTGCGTATGTTTGACAATATCGACGCTTATATTTCTTTTAACTAAAATATACCGGACAGCACCCGGCAAAAGCACTAAAAAAAGCGGTTTATAAACGAAATAACCTGCGTTTCGCTTTTATTTTAGTAATTACCTAAACTGTACGCATTCTCAGAATGCCGCATTTTAAAATTGAATTTTAGAATGCAATTGAAAAATTACCCAAAAGGACAGTCACTCTATTTTTAAGTGCTGTCCTTTTTTTAGAATAAAACACTACACTTTTGAAAAAAACTTTGTGAATCTCTGCGAAACCTTTTGTGCCTCTTTACGGAATAACCCGTATTTTTGAAAAACAACCTTAGAAAACAAAACCAGTTCACATATATGAATTATGAGATTCCGGAGTATTAGTTTTTTGAAATAATTAGTTTTGAAACAAGTAAAAAGGTCATAACGGCAAGAACTTAATTTAGAATAAACAGGTAAAAGTACTTGGTTATGTTAATTAGTAAAACTATACTTTTGACAAAAAGCAATTGAAGTTGTAAAGCTTTTCTTTTAACCAATTAATCATTTTGATAGAAAAACATAAATATGACAAATGAGCAAATAAAAGACTATAGGGCAGAAATTGCTTCACAATTAAAAGAGAAAGAAACAGATATTGAAAATAATATTACCAATATCACTATTGCATTACTGGGCTTCTTTTTAACAATTAATGAGAAATTCATTCCTTTAAAATCTTCTCATTATAAGATATTGTTTTTAATAAGTGTTGTTTCTTTTCTTACTTCTTTTGCTTTAGGATTGATAAGCAAAAGAAAAACATCAAATATAGACCGAAAGATTATTAACCTCATTGACGAGAAAGACTTAACAAAAAGTGATGCAGAATCAGAATTAAATACTATCTGGGAAAGTGGTGAAAAAACATTAAACCGCTTTAAAAACTCAATCTACATTTTCTTGTTTGCGGGATTAATCATTCAATTAGTATATTTATATTTAAATTTAAATTTTAAAACAGAAGAAACTAATACAGTAAAGATTGAAATACCTAATTCATATTTTGACACTATAATTAAATCAAAAAAAACAAACATCCATCTAAACATAGATATTAGTTCATCAAAAAAAGATATAGATTCTTCATTAAATGATAAATCTTTAAAACAAGAAAATAATACATTAATTGAGAATAAAGGGAATGAAGAGAAAAAAACAAAACCGCAAAACAGATTTAATTAGACGCAAAAGCGCAAATCGAGCCAATTATATTAAAAAGAAAATCGATATAAAAATAGATCTATTAAGTAATTCTTCAGGTACGATAAGAAATCTAAATAATGAGAAAATTTTAATTCATACTTCAAAACATAGGACCAACATTCAAGTAAGCGCCATAAACAAAGAAGTAATTGGATTGTCTTATAAAGTTGTTATTTCTCCCAATTTATTGCCTACTCAAATAAAATGCTACATACCAAAACCTCCAATAAAAAAACCAAGCCCTGAAAAGCCGATTGAAGATAAACCTGAAAAGCCGATTGAAGATAAAGAATCGAATAAATTATGTTAATAATTTAAACCATAATCTAGATAGTCTCTAAGATTTTTTTCTAAATTCAGTCTATAAAAAATATTTATTAAACAAAAACCCCAATCCTAAAAAATCGGGGTTTTCTTCTTTAAGCCTACTCTTTATCCAGATAAGGATTCAAAACTTCGGCCAGTTCATTGAGCCAGTAAAAGCTGTTTTCTAAATAGTTTATTTCGTTATGCAGGGTTTCATGTTCCCTGATTAATCCCAGAGCCAAAAGGTAATTTACCTGTCGCAGGGCTTTTGCCATTTGTTCGGGATCGACAGTGTTGTTGAAAAAATTAAGAAGCCTGATTTCGGTTTCTTTGGAAAGTGTTTTGGTTTTCATAATCCTAAAATTCAATAATTGGACGCTTATAATTAGTCATTTTTAAATGCTGCTAATTAGTGAATCCCACACCCTATCAAAAGGAGGATTCACTTTGTATTATTGTCTGTAATTTTAGGAGCTGTAAATATAAGAAAAATCTTCACACTATTTTATACCTTCTTTTTGAATTTATATCCATAACTAACCTATATTTACTAAACTAAAAACCAAAACCAAGTAGGATTCTTAAGAATCACAGCATCATATGGAATACACTTCAATTTACGGTTATATAAAAATAGACAGGGATTACGAGACTGCTGTTTCGTTTATAAAAAGCTTAGGCAAAGACGCTAATTATCCTTTTGTAAATACCAATATGTTTAGTTTTGGAGATTACGAAATTCCGTATTACTATGAAGATATCATGTTTGGTTTTGCGGCTACTTATAAGTATTTTGGGGAAGATGTCGAAGACTGGAATATTTTTATTTTAAAATTTGAAAACATCCTCAGAAATATCACTTTTACAGATACTCAATTGCATGTCGAAAGCACCTATGGCAACTACACCTTATATTGGAAAAAGAAAGGACCTTCTTTAACCGGAGATGAAAATCAAAAAAAGTATGAAGAGGAATACCAATTGTATAAAACTCCTGAATGGTATTTTGGCTTTGGCAGAAGAGATGCGTATATAGGCTATCCTTTGTCCGGAAGAGACGATGACGATTTAAGAAATAATCCTGTCTTTGATTTTGTTTATCCTGTTCCGGAATAAAAATCCGTTAAAATTCCTTTATCAAAATGACTAAAAACCTCCTCTTTCTGTTTCTGATTATTCTGGTTTCGTGTGAAAACAAGACAGTGGTAAAAGACACTTCATTTGACGAGTTTACTGCTCTCATTCATAAAAACGCCAGACTGGAACCTATGCAGGGTTATTTTAAAAACTATAAAGAAATTAATCCGGGCGATCAGACGATTTACGAAATCGAACATTGTCATGAAAATGTCAAGGATATTGCAGATACCCGTTCCTGCATCAATCTTTACTTTCGTTTCAAAACCGATTCCCTAAAAACAGGACACGTTTATTTTTTACAGGACGATGATGTCTTCGAAACCTATTGTTTACATCGGGGCGCTTCGATAGGAATACTAAAATTGTACGGAGCAAAAGGAAAATTAAAAGTAATCGAATCAGATCCGGACAAGCTGAAAATACAAATACAAGGCGAAATAACCGCCGATCATTTGAATAAAGACCAATTGGAAAAAATTAGTATTATAAAAGACACGATACTCGATTTTAAAGAAAAGGAGCCTTTTCTTTAACCCGAAATCAATATGACCAAATACAAGTCTATAATATCCCCCATCTAACCATAAAAGAATAACCAAATTATTATATAATTAACTTAGAGAAAAACATAATGTTACAAATCGAATTTGAAGAGCCTATCATAGAAACCTGCGAATGCTGTAATAACGAAATCATCAAGCTCACTCGTTTTGTATATAAAGATGAAGATGCTTTTGCTGTTTACTTTTTACAATTTACAAAAGGTCATCAGGATAAATTTGCAATTGGAATAATTAGTATCGGCGATTGGGGAACAGATGACGAGCCTAAAAACAGATTCTCTTTTCCTTTTAGACTTTGGACCAATGAGCAGAACGAATATCAGGTTGGTTTGATTGACAAGGAAGAATCGCCATGGAAAAGTGCTTTACTTGGCACTATTTTAGACCGAAAAGAAGCCTTACAACATCAGTGGATCGATGAAGTATTTCATATAACAGACCACATCGTAGAAGAAGATGAAATAGTAATAGAATATTTTAATTAACAAAATCCTCATGTTTGATACCCTAATAAACATCCTCCAAATTATAACGCTGGATTTCTTTACAGCCTTTGGTTTATATACCCTTCTGTATTTGATTACTTCTCTATTTATAAAAAAGCCCCTGCTTTCAAAAATCGACGAAGAAGCGGTTAATTTTATTGTTCTGTCAGGAATCGTATATTTTCTAAGCTGGATACTAAGTAACGGCATTTTGTATGCAGAAAGTAATGCGCAGGATCAAAACTTTATGAAAATCAGAATGTTTGGACCGTATTGGGCCGCATTTTGGCTGCAGCCTGTTTTATGGCTGTTTTTTACACAACTACTGCGATTGCAAAAAGTGAGAAAAAATGTTTTGTTAAGAATTCTTATCGGTCTTTTATTTCTATTTTCGATAGAACGGCTTGTTATTTTCATTACCAGTCTGCAGCGTGATTATCTTCCGGGTTCTTTCACCATGTACAATGATGCCGGCATTTACCCATCGAATTTTTTTCTTGCCCTGCTCCTGAAAGTAGTCGTGTTTTTATTATTTGTTGGAGTTTATTATCTAATAAAAAAATATTTTCTCAAAAGAGATTAACAGCTAAAACTATAGTTGTAAAACCAGCCAGCAGTTCTTTTGGGTAAGAATGTATGAGGCATCGGCTTTTTTAGGAGCCCATTTTCCATAGCTGGTATACTATGCTTTTTAAAATAGTTTTTATGAATATCGGGTTTTGCATTTAGGCGGATAATTGAAAAACGTCATTACATTTCGCCCTTCAAACTGAATGCAGTTAACGGAAATTACTTTTTATTCATTTTGATTTCCTTGTGTTTGTAGTATAATTTAGTGCACTTTTCATTATAGCCAAAATAGGTTTCTTCGGAGAAATTTTCTAAACTGGTACTTTTGATTTTCATTTTTGTCTTAATGGTTGGTATTTTGACTAATTTCTCTTTCCTTTCATCATAATAGTTCCAATTTCCAATATAATCATCCGTCAATAGGTTTACGCTCGATTCTCCGCTTCCATCATTCACAACATTTCCAAAATAATAGAAACTCATACCAATTAATTGTATTTTTTTTGTTTTGGAATTATATCTAAACTGATTTTTATAACCTGAACGCATCCAGTCATTAAAGAATATAAATCCGTTTTTTGATGCTGCAATTCCAGACATTTCATTTAAAATTTCAATTGGTTTACTTGATATCGATTTATAATGCAATGTTGATAATTTACAAACAATTGTCGATTTTGAAACGTCCATAAAAACAGTATCCTTTTTACCGTCAAAATCTATATCTTTTATCAGCTTATCTTGCCCAAATGAATAATTGGCCAGGATTAAGGCAAAAATTGCTGCGATTTGTTTCATCGTATTGGTTTCTTAAGTATTGCCTGACCATTGCTGTCAGGGTTTCATGACTTTGTGTTTTTATAATTTGATTTTTACGATTTTGAAATCTCCATTTTCATCTTCGTTCCACTTATCCTGTCCTACCAAATAGTATTTTCCTTTTTCTTTAATGATATGGTTTTCAAAATCTTTGTCATCAGATATGAATGCAGTTGTTTTAGCAATTTCATTCCAGGTTCCATTTTGAAAAGACTTAACCGAAATGTTTTTCCACCAGCCTTCATTTGTTCTGGAAAAAATTAAAATTTCATTTGCGTTGTCATGATTGACATCCTCGGTTTTCATAACCCAGACGCCTACTAAACGTTGTTCAAAACTTATTGCCGGGATATTTCTTTTAAACTCAATATTTATATAGCAGATTTTTTCGGCACACTCAATTTCATTCGTTTCATCATTCCATTTATAATATACAAAGGCAGTATCGTTAACTTTATCATTATCGATATCGCCAACAAAAAACTTTCGATTTTCTATTGCAATTTTCCGGGTAACAGGTTTTGCTGTTTTAGAATTGTCCGGAATGCTTTTTTTTGATTTAGTTTCACAACTGCAAACGATTAAAAGCAAAATTAAGAACCTGATTTTCATAATGATGTCTTTTATTTTTTCTCTCTCTTTTTCAATATACTTTACAAACAGGAATTGCAAATGGGCACTATCACGGTTTATTATGCTATTAAAAGACAAGTAAAGATAAGGGGAAATTCTTTAGCGGACAGATAATTTTAGACCGGCTGTAGTTTCAAAACTTTCTAACGCAACCATTTAGCTAAAAACACATCTATTTAATAAAAACTATAAAAGATGAGCAAAATTTTAACTTTAAGCATTATTACATTTTTACTTTTTAGCTGTTCTTCTGATAATTCCGAACTTCAGAAAGAAGAAACTTTAGATCTCGAACTGGCAAAAGGTCCTAATTCATCTAAAGTAAACCTGGCCATCGGTATCAAAAAAGACGCCGATTTAAGTTTAGTTTTTAAAACTATCAACGAACTCCATTTTGATATCCGGCAGATGAATGGTTTTGTTTATCTTTCTAATACACCTCAAAGCGGTGTTCCTGCTTTAATCGATTTGTACAATACAAAACCCTATGTAAAAACCGATGCCTGGGAAGCGACTCCTTATAGTATTTTTTATTTTGAAGAAAAAAACAAAACCTATATTGTTAACAGTTATTTTGAAATGAATGCAGACCATCAGCAAGATCTGCTTCAGTTAATTTCTTCATTAAAATTACAGGACCAGCAAAGCGAGACTAAAAACCTCGCATTAAGTATTCCCGAAGGCACACAGACCTACTGGAAAACACAAATGAAAAAATACGCTTTTGTAAAATGGACTGAAACCTTCGATCAGGTTTGTATATCCTATGAGGAAGCTCCTGTGATTTCAGCCGTTGTTCCTGCTTCCGGCAATGTAAACGAGAATATTCCAATTGAGATTGCTTTTACAACCCGTAACAGCTGCGGCAGTTTTGAATCGATCATTGAAACCAGTTCAGGAAATACGAAAACAATTGGCATAAAGGCAAAATACGAAGGCTGTTTCTGTTTTCAAAGTATTGGACAATTTAAAACTACTTATAATTTTAAAGCCGAAACACCGGGAACGTATATTTTAAAATTTCCACAGGCAGCAGGAGATTTCTTAACGTATTCGATTACTATTCACTAAAAATGAACTGTTTTTAAAATTTGGTTTATCTCAAATCTCTTTTAATTACTAAATACTTCAAATCAGTATCTCCCACATTTTTAATGCCGTGCTCCATATTAGAAGGGCAGTAAAAACTAGTATCAGGCCCGGCAGTTTTGGTTTTTCCGTCTAGATAGAACTCGGCTGTTCCTTCTAAAATATAGAAGAATTCTTCTTCGGGATGATGATGGGGTGCATGCGTCGATTTTCCCGGTTCGACAATACTCATTTTTAAAGTGTTTTCGAGTGTAAAATCTTTATCGGCAAACCAATATTGATAACCGACTTTGGTTTTCTTTGCTTTTTCAGGTTCAAAATGGTTGACACAGTTTTCGATAGTGTATTTCGGAGTTTCTTTTTTGGTTTCCTGCGCAAAGGTTATTTGCTGGAAAAATAAGACTGTAATTGTGGTTTTGAGGATAGTCAGCGTTTTCATTTTTTATTGTAATGTTACGAAAAAAATGAAAACAAAGGGTTGTATTGGTGTTTTTGTTATCCTGACGAAGAAAGGATCACTCAAAATTCTGAAAGCTAAATCGAGAATCTTTGTTAATTTTGTTTCCCACTCCCGATAGCTATCGGGATTGCAGATTTTTTTCTTTAATAATTAATAATTGACGATTAAATAGCGTGACCTTCGACTTCGCTTAGCCTGACAAAGGTTTTTCATTTTTTATATGTTCCGTTCCTACAGAACTCATTCGAAATACCGACCATTCATTCAACGGATTAATCCCGAAGCTTCGGGACGTTGCTACAATATTATTCATTCCTCCGTAATTTTTATAACAATAAAGAGCCGTAGGCTCGATAAATATTGTAGGGCCGGATTTCAATCCGGCTATGCAGAATCCACCCATTTAAAAAAGATCCGTAGGATCGAAACATATTTTAAACGTTTTTTAATATACCGTTCCTATGGAACTCTTTTATTATAACGATTACTCATTCAACGGATTGAAATCCGTTGCTACAATATCTTCCATTCCTAACGGAATTTTTACGCCAAAAAAGAGCCGTAGGCTCGATACATATTGTAGGACCGGATTTTAATCCGGTCATTCAGAATCCACCCATTTAAAAAGATCCATAGGATCGAAACATATTTTGCACACATTTTAATATGTAACGTTCCTACGGAACTCTTTTATTATAACAATCACTCATCCAACGGATTGAAATCCATGCTACAATATTTTCCATTCCTAACGGAATTGTTCCTGCTAAACTTTGTCAAAGTTTGAAACTTTGACAAAGTTCTTATGGAAAATATACCTTCTCTCCTAGCCCGGATCGAAATGACATCTCCCGATTTAGAAAAACAAGGCTTTTTAGCCGTAGTTTTTGTTAGTCGGGAATATAATGTAGAGCGGGACAAAACGTTCTTAAAAATGAAAAATATCCTGCTGCAAAAAAAAAAATAAAATTCGAAACTCCAATAAAATCAAGCCTTTTCAAACCATCTATAGTACAATAAGAAAATATTATGATAAAAATATTTTGAAATCCGAAAATCCGCCATACATTTGCCTAACAGTGTTAAACCATTTAATACTTAATCAAAATGGCTAGTAAAGATCGAATTTTAAGACAAAAAGAAGAGACAAGAAACAACATTCTTGGGGCTGCTTATGACATCGTAAAAGAAGACGGCTGGAATGGTTTAAGTATGCGCAAAATTGCTGACCGAATTGAATACACTGCCCCGATTATTTATGAATATTTCTCTAATAAAGATGCTATACTGACAGAATTAACCGGAAAGGGGTTTATTAAACTGGCAAAAGAATTAGAGAGTGCGAAAGCAAAATTTGAAAAACCTGAAGACCAATTAGAAGCCATGTGGATGGCCTACTGGGATTTTGCCTTTACGGATACCGAAATGTATCAGGTAATGTTTGGGGTTCAGATGAACTGCTGTTCGCAGAAATGTTCGCTTTCTGATGCACCGTATATGCTGTTTACAGCGGTTATTGCCGAGGTTATGAAAGACAGGAAACCCAGTCAGGAAGTCATTAAACAAAAGTATTTTACTTTCTTTTCTGTTATTCATGGTCTGATTGCTATCAACATCATTAACAAGAATGCCTCATTAGAAAGTATTAACAACCAGATTTTGAAAGATGCCATTGGCGGTATCATCAAATCGATACAATAAAAAGTTTTTTTTTGCCATTTTACTTAACAGTGTAAAATAATTTAAGGACTATATAAAATCCTTTTTTTTAGACCGTTACTTAACAGTGTTAGAAAATTTAATTAAGGTAATGCAGCGTTTTTTTACTCATTTACTTAACAGTGATAAATAATTTAATACCGATTTTAAAATAGAATCAAAAAAGTCAGCCGGATAGCAATTTGCGCACTTTTACTTAACAACGTTAGATAATTTAATTTAATTAGATATGAATCCCGAGAATGCCGGAATACCTAAAATTTTAACCCGAGAAAATGTTCAACCAATTAAAACCACTATGAAAATGAAAAATGTAATTATAACCAGTTTTATTCTGGCCTTGGTACTAAGCAGCTGTGCAGATAAAAATCAGGCACCCACTGCTCCGCCTCCACCGGTTTTACCAGTATTGGCTATCACAAGTGCAAACACTACTACAGACAATGAATATCCTGCTTCTATACAAGGAACTGTTGACGTTGAGATTCGTCCGCAGGTAAGCGGAAACCTGGACAGAATTTTTGTTGACGAAGGCGCTTATGTAAGCAAAGGACAGACTTTATTTAAAATAAACGAACGTCCGTTCCGTGAGCAGTTAAACAATGCCTTGGCAAGTCTTCATGCAGCTGAAGCGGCTTTAATCAACGCTAATTTAGAAGTTGATAAATTAACTCCTTTAGTTCAAAACAAAGTAGTTTCTGATTATCAGTTAAAAACGGCTAAAGCTTCTCAGAAAATTGCTGCTGCCAATATTGAGCAGGCAAAAGCAATGGTTGGTTCTGCTAAAATTAACTTAGGCTATACAAATGTAACAGCTCCGGTGAGTGGCTATATTGGAAGATTGCCTAAAAAACAAGGAAGTTTGGTTTCTGCTTCAGATATTGAGCCTTTAACTACTTTATCAGACGTTCATGAAGTATTTGCTTATTTCTCTTTAAGTGAAACCGATTTCATCAACTTTAAATCGAAATACGCTGGAAATTCTTTAGGCGACAAAATCAAAAAACTACCTCCGGTTAACTTGATTTTAGCTGACAATACTGATTATCCAAAAACAGGAAAAATCGATATGGTTGACGGTCAGTTTGATAAAACTACGGGCGCGATCACCCTAAGAGCAACTTTCCCAAACACAAACGGAACTTTACGTTCCGGAAACACAGGAAGAATCCGTTTAGGATTAAATCACGACGATGCGATTTTGGTACCACAGTCTGCTACAGTTGAAATGCAGGACAAAGTATTTGTATTTACTGTAGGTAAAGACAACAAAGTGACTAAAATGCCTATTACCGTTGTAGGGAAAAGCGGTACTAATTATTTAATTAAAGAAGGTGTAAAAACAGGCGACCAAATCGTGTTAAGCGGTATTGACAAACTTCAGGACGGACAAGCAATTCAGCCTGAAAAATCAACTAAAGTTGCCGAAGTAACTAACAAAAAATAATTCTAAAACACAATGTTCAAAATATTTATACAAAGACCTGTACTGGCAACTGTAATTTCCATTTTATTGGTTATTCTGGGGGTATTGGGTTTAACTAAACTGCCTTTACAACAGTTTCCTGATATTGCGCCTCCATCGGTTTTGGTAACGGCGGTATATCCGGGAGCCAACGCAGAAACGGTTTTACGTTCTGTGGCGCCTTCTCTGGAAGAATCTATAAATGGTGTAGAAAACATGACTTATATGAGTTCTACTGCCAGCAACGATGGTACTTTGGCGATTACTGTTTTCTTTAAATTAGGAACAGATGCCGATCAGGCTGCGGTAAACGTTCAAAACCGTGTGGCACAAGCAACAAGTCAATTACCGGCAGAGGTTGTTCAGCAAGGTGTTATCACAGCAAAACAACAGAACTCTTTCATCATGGCAATTGGTATGTACACCGAAGATGAAGCTAAATACGATCAGACTTTTGTTGCCAATTATGCTCAAATTAATATTATTCCGGAATTAAAACGTATTCCGGGTGTAGGTTCTGCCAGCATTTTTGGTGGTGTAAAAGATTACTCTATGCGTGTTTGGTTAAACCCGACACAAATGGCCACTCATAATGTTACGCCAAGCGAAGTTATGGGCGCAATTCAGGACAAAAGTCTGGAAGCTGCTCCAGGGAAATTTGGAGAGCGAAGCAAAGAAGTTTTTGAATACGTTATTAAATACAAAGGTAAACTTACCAAACCAGAAGATTATCAAAATATCGCGATTCGTTCCAACGCAGACGGTTCTGTTCTTCGTTTAAAAGATGTGGCGAGAGTTGAATTGGGTGCTTACTCTTACAACAGTTTAACGCGTTTAAATGGTAAAAAAGGAATTGTAATTGGTGTGATTCAGTTAGCGGGTTCTAACTCGAATGATATTCAGATTGCAATCAATAAAATGATGGAAAAGGCTTCTAAAGATTTTCCAAAAGGCATTAAGCACAATATATTTTACAGTACAAAAGTTTCTCTTGATCAATCTATCGAACAAGTTGAACATACTTTGATCGAAGCTTTTATTCTTGTATTTATTGTGGTATTTATTTTCCTTCAGGATTTTAGATCAACTTTAATCCCGGCTATTGCTGTACCTGTAGCAATTTTAGGAACGTTCTTCTTCATGCAGTTATTCGGATTTTCGATCAACCTTTTAACGCTTTTCGCCTTAATTCTGGCGATTGGTATTGTGGTCGATGATGCCATTGTGGTAGTCGAAGCGGTGCATGCGAAAATGGAGCATAAACGTTTGTCTCCAAAAATCGCAACCCATGAAGCAATGCACGAAATAACGGGTGCTATTATCTCGATTACGTTGGTAATGGCTGCTGTATTCCTGCCGGTTGGTTTTATGGAAGGCTCAACAGGAGTTTTCTATCGTCAGTTTGCCTTTACGATGGCAATCGCAATTGTAATTTCGGCTGTAAATGCCTTAACATTGAGTCCGGCGCTTGCTGCTTTATTCTTAAAAGACAATCACGGAGCACACGATCACAATGCGCCTTATGAGAAAAAAGGGTTTAAAGAGAAATTCTTTACCGCTTTTAACAGCAGTTTCGAATCGTTGACCAACCGTTACGTTGGCGGCATTAAATTCTTAATCAGAAAAAAATGGCTGAGTTTAGGCGGATTAGCCGCTATTACTGCTGCGACTATTTTATTAGTAAAAACAACTCCTGCCGGATTTATCCCGACAGAAGATCAGGGATTTATTGCGATTGCCGTAAATACGCCATCAGGAACTTCGCTTGACGGAACTCAAAAAGTAATGACCGAAGCCGAAAATACATTAAGAGGTTTAGACGCTTCAAGATTCGTAACTGCGATTTCGGGTTTTAACTTATTGACTAACTCCACGAGTCCGTCTTCTGCTGTAGTTTTCGTTTTATTAAAACCAAACGAAGAACGTGGAGAAGTTAAAAACATTGATGAAATCATGAATCAGGTTAGAGGTAAACTAGGCTCTATTTCAGGCGGAAGTTTCTTCGTATTCAGTTTCCCAACGGTTCCCGGATTTAGTAACGTTGAGGCTTTAGATTTAGTTCTGCAGGATAAAACAGGAGGAAAACTGGATAAATTCAGCGGCATTTCTCAGAATTTTATTGGTGAATTAATGAAACGTCCGGAAATTGCCGTTGCTTTTACCTCTTTCAAAGCCGATTATCCGCAATTACAATTGGAGGTTAATGACGAAAAAGCAAATCAATTAGGCGTAAATGTAAAAGACATTTTACAAACGATGCAGGCTTATTTTGGTAGCGCACAGGCATCAGACTTTAACCGATTTGGTAAATATTACCGTGTGGTTGTTCAGGCAGATATTGATGACAGAGCTGATCCTACCGCAATTGATCGTGTTTTTGTTAAAAACAAAACTGGCGAAATGGTGCCAATAAATACTTTAGTAAAACTAACCCGTATTTATGGTTCTGAAACCGCTTCACGATACAATCTGTTTAACTCAATTTCTATTAATGCCATTCCGAAACCTGGATTTAGTTCCGGAGATGCCATTAAAGCCATTGAAGAAGTAGCAGCACAACAATTGCCTGCAGGTTACGGGTTTGAATTCTCGGGCCAGACTCGTGAGGAGATTTCGTCCGGAGGACAATCTGCAACTATATTTTTACTGTGTTTGATATTCGTTTATTTCCTTCTTGCTGCACAGTACGAAAGTTACATTTTGCCTTTGGCGGTAATCTTATCAATTCCTGCAGGTATTTTTGGAGTATTTGTAGCTATTGGTTTAACCGGAATTGAAAACAACATTTACGTTCAGGTTGCTCTGGTCATGCTGATTGGACTTCTCGCCAAAAATGCCATTTTGATTGTGGAATTTGCGGTTCAGAAACGAAAATCAGGACAGGCTCTGGTAAAAGCTTCTATTGAAGCGGCAAAATTACGTCTGCGACCAATTATCATGACTTCTCTGGCTTTCGTAGTTGGTTTGGTACCCATGATGAGTGCCAAAGGGCCTTCAGCACAAGGAAATCATTCGATTAGTATTGGAGCGGCGGGCGGAATGCTTTCAGGAGTAATTCTAGGATTGTTTATTATTCCGGTATTATTCATCGTATTCCAGCATTTACAAGAAAAATTCAGCGGCAAACCAATCGCTGTAATTCATAACGAAGAAAAATAATAAATGGAAAACTATATCACAACCATTCTCGTAGCCATCATATTTGGCATCGGATATATATCGTACAGAATCTCAAGAGATCTTGAAACCAGAAAAGATACTTGTACAGAGTAATCTGTTGAGAAAAAAAATTAAACACATAGAAACATAGATTTTTTTTGCTTCTCGAAAGAATAGAGAAAGAAACTAGTTTCTAACACATAGAGCTATGTGAATTGATGCAAGTGAAACGCCTTTTATGCGGTTTCAAAAGCTATGTTTCTATGTGTTTAAAAAAAATTACACCCAAACAGGTTAAAGGAATTTTAATAAAAAGACTAAATGAAAAATCATATAACCAAAATCGTGACCTTCGCCATTCTGATCACGACTTTAATATCCTGTAAAGTCTCAAAGGATATTGAAACTCCAAAAGATGCATTTCCTGAGAATTTCAGGAATGCATCGGTTTCGGGTGATACAACCAGTATTGCCGATGTGGAGTGGAAAAACTTCTTTACAGAACAAGATATTATCAAATTAATTGACAGCGCCGTTGCCAGAAACAACGACCTTCAGATTGCCGAAAAGAATATCGAAATTGCACAATACCGTTTTACACAGTCCAAATGGGGAAATGTGCCTCAGGTTAACTTATTCGTAAACGCAAGTACAAGCAATCCGTCTGACAATAGTTTTACCGGATTGAACTTAAATCAGGCCATTGGTGCCAAACATATTGACGACTATTCTGCTGGAGCTTCTCTTTCCTGGGAGGCTGATATTTGGGGAAAGATCAGAAACCAAAAGAAAGGGGCTTACGCAGGATATCTTCAATCTGAAGAAGTAAAAAAAGCATTGCAGACTAATATTGTGGCCAATGTTTCCAGAGGATATTACAATCTTTTGATGCTGGATGCGCAATTAGACATTGCCAGACAAAATCTTCGTTTAAATGATAGTACAACGAATATTATCAAACTAAAATACGATGCGGGTCAGGTAACTACTTTAGCGATTCAACAATCGGAAGCGCAAAAATTAAACTCGGCGCAATTGATTCCGTTATTGGAACAAAATATTGCGATTCAGGAAAATGCTTTGAGTGTTTTAACAGGTTCTTTTCCGAATTTTAAAGAAAGATCTGTTCGTTTAAGCGCATTAGAAGTAAAACACAATACAGCAATTGGCGTTCCTTCCGCCCTAGTAAGCAGAAGACCTGATGTTAAAAGTGCCGAACTGGCTCTTAAAGCTGCCAACGCAAATGTCGGTATCACGAAAGCGGATTTATACCCAGCTCTCAGAATTACGGCTCAAGGCGGCGTTAACTCTTTTGAAACCAGCAATTGGTTCAACATTCCGGCTTCATTATTCGGAACTGTTGCGGGAGGTTTAACTCAGCCTCTTTTAAACAACAAAAGAGTGAGAACGCAATATAATATTGCTGTCGCAGAAAGAGAAAAAGCAGTTTTAAGTTTCAGACAATCGGTTTTGGTTGCGGTAAGCGAAGTTTCGGATGCTTTGGTTAAAGTGGAGAAATTACAGCAGCAGGAAACTTTCTTGAAAGAAAAAGTAAAAACATTACAGCAGGCGATTAAAAATGCTAATCTTTTATTCCAAAATGGTTTAGCCGAATATCTGGAAGTTTTAACTGCGCAAGCAAATCTTTTGCAAAGCGAATTGGAACTTGCTGATATTAAAAGACAACAGCTAACCGCTAATACAGAACTCTATCGTGCTCTGGGCGGCGGCTGGAAATAATACCCGTTACATTACCCGTTAATTATTTATTTTTTGAGATGAAAACGCTGTGGAACTTAGGTTTCATAGCGTTTTTTGTTTTTTGCCGCTAAGACGCAAAGGCGCGAAGTTTTTTTTTAATTCTCTCTCAGATTTTGCTGGTAGGGATAGATTTATTCTCATTTTTTGTCATTTCGACGAAGGAGAGATCTTCGCGAGAAACTCTACAAAGATTGCATTCTCGTTGCGGAGCTACTTGTTAAGATTTCTCCTTCGTCGAAATGACAAAATTGCGTTTATTTCTTATTTTTGAAAAAGAAAACTTTGTGTCTTCGATAATAAAAAAAAAATAAAATACTTTGTGCCTTTGTGGCTTTGTGGCAAAACCAACTCCAATCTATGACTTTCAATAATGAAACATACCTCAACAATCTAAAACAAACCATAGAAAGTTATTACCCGCTTTCTGATCTGTCTTGGAAACAGATAGAAAGTACTACACATTTCCAAACTCTTAAAAAGGGAGAAATCTTGTTACAAAACGGAGAAATTGCTAAAAATCTTCATTTTATTGCAAAAGGTGTTTTAAGAGCTTTTATTACAGACGAAGAAGGGAATTTCTATAATAAGAACCTTTTTATGGAAAATTATTTTGCGGGTTCCAAAGTTTCTTTGATGCTCCAAACTCCTTCTAATTTTACACTTGAAGCCTTGGAAGATTCCATTGTAATCAACATCAATTATAAAAGATATATGGAGCTGATTTATCAAAACGATGATCTTAAAAACTTCTATATCGCTCATTTGGAGAAAAACTGGATTATCGAAAAAGAACAAAGAGAAGTTGCTTTGGTAATGCAAAATGCAACAGAACGATATTTAACACTTCTTGAAAAACACCCAACAATTGCAGAGCGCGTTCCGTTGTTGCATATTGCTTCGCATTTGGGTATTACGCCGACACAGTTAAGCCGAATCAGAAAAAGTCTCGAAAAAGATTCGTGAATCAACATATGTAAAGGTTTTTCTGAGAGAACGGATTTATCTTTGTTCTACAATTTAAACTCGTCACAATAATGACCACTATAAATCTCATCAAAGACAATATTGACAATCTTACAACGCTTTGGAAAACCGTTGCAACTCCTCTACTTTCTTATCATACAAATGATTTTTTAGAATTTTCTCAAATCAAAAATTCGGGCTGGCCCAATAGATTATGGTTTCGGGAAGATATTAAAGAAGAAAATATGCCGCAGATTCTGAAAACTATTCATCAAAACCCAGGTTTAGTTGTTCCGTATTGGGATATTTTCGGAAGCGATTCCAAAGAAATTTTCGAAAAGAATGGCTTTCATATCCGAATTCAGCTTGTCGCAATGGCTTTAAAACTGGGAGAAAAATTTTCACTTCAAAACAATCTTACTTTTAAAAGAGTTTTAAATGAGGAAGATGCTAAAACCTGGTCAGATATTTATCCATTGTCTTTTAGCTATGTAATCAGCAAAGAAACTTTGGCTGCTAATTACGAAAATGCAAAATTTTATTTAGTTCATTTTGAAGGAAAAGCGATTGGAACCTTGACTCTTTTTCAAACCGACAACATAATGGGAATTCATGGTGTTGGTGTCGTTCCTGAAATGCGCAAGAGAGGCTTTGCGGAAGAAATCATGAAGTTTGCCATAAACGAAGCCATTGATGCCAGTTGTGAATATGCACAGTTACAAGCTTCAGCCTTAGGAAAAGGCATTTACACCCGATTAGGTTTTGAGGATTTGTTTACGATAACCAACTATCAATTAAGCTAAAAACCGAAAACTGCATTCATACTAAAACCATTACGGGTCACACTATAAAAAACAAACCCGGTATCTTTACAAATACCGGGTTTGTTCAACTCAAACTTAACTCAAAATAAACCGGATCAACTTATTTATTTCCCGATTGGGGTGAATTTTATAGCTGTTCCTCCTCCAGCTGCCAATTTGATATTTAAAACGGTTTGGTTATTTACTTTTTGTTTTGAAATTGTAACCGGATACGGATTGGTTTTATAATTGGCTCCTGTACCATCGGCATAGATTTCTGCTTCATATTCTTTTCCGGCATCTAAGAACGCTAAGGTTACTTTTAAATCCCTTGCCTTCTCGTTGGTAATAGAACCTAAATACCAGTTTTTCTCGTCCCAGTCTTTACGAACGATAGTGGTGTATTCTCCAATTTTAGAATCCAGAACTTTAGTATCAGACCAGGTACAAGGTACGTCTTTGATGAACTGGAACTCCGGTTTGCCAACATAATTCTCCGGTAAATCAGATGCCATTTGCAGCGGACTGAAGATAATAACATACAATGCCAGCTGATTGGCTAAAGTAGTCTGTACTCTTGCTCCTGATGGCGTTTTATAATCGAAGTTAAAATTCCCCGGAGTATAATCAAACGGTCCAGAAAGCATTCTGGTAAACGGCAGTGTTGTTAAATGTTGTGGTGTATTTCCTCCATCTACAGACCAGGCATTGTATTCCTGTCCTCTTCCGCCTTCCTGAGACATAAAGTTCGGATAAGTACGCTGCAAACCAGTTCCTTTTATAGGTTCGTGGTTGTCGATCATAATGTGGTATTTGGCCGCAGTCTCAATTACTTTTCTGTAATGACGGGCTGCATACTGACCATCGTGCCATTCTTTTTTATCCAGGTATTTGTTTACATAACCGGTTTTAACAGAATTGACCCCCATTTTCTGATACAGTTTAAAAGCATCTTCTAACTGGCTTTCGTAATGCTTAGAAGCTCCGGCTGTTTCATGATGTCCAATTAAACGAACATTTTTTATAGCGGCATATTTGGTGATTTCTTCTAAATTAAAATCAGGATAGGCTTTTACAAAACTAAAGGCACTTCCGTCCGCCGTCCAGTCACCGTCCCAGCCTTCGTTCCAGCCTTCCACCAGAACACCGTCAAAGTTGTTTTTCGCAGCAAAATCAATGTATTCTTTGGTGTTTTTTGTAGTAGCACCGTGTTTCGGTCCCTGTCCCCAGCTGAATTTCTCTAAATGCATTCCCCACCAGATTCCAATATATTTAGAAGGCGTAATCCAGGAAAGGTCTTCAATTTTTGAAGGTTCATTTAAATTCAGCATGATTGTGGAAGTAGCAACCTCACCCGGATTCTTACCTACAACAACCGTTCTCCATGGTGTTTTAAAAGGAGTTTCGGCATATACTTTCACACCGTCTTTCCAAGGTACCAGATCGCTTTTATATTGTTTATCATTTGTTTTTAAAAGGGTCATCGAAGCAAAATCAGTTAAATTGGCTTCGTGAATCGCTACATATAATTTTTCCTTGGTTTCAAAAGTCGCCGGTGTATTGATCGTATCGGTTTTACTAACCGGAGTTTTACGATACTCGCTTTCGTAATAACTGTTTTCACGGTGTACCGGAATCCACCAAACATCGTTATTGGATTTAAACGTAAACTGCGTGATTTCATTCGAAATTTTGACTTTCCCTAAATTAGGCTGTTTTGGAAATTCATAACGAAACCCTACTCCATCGTCAAAAACCCTGAAAATAATATCCACCAGACGTTCTTCTCCTTTTGATTCTTTTAGGTGAACAATCAGTTCATTGTGATGGTCACGCACTTTTTTAAATTCGCCCCAAGGCTGTTCCCACGTTTCATCTGCTGTTTTTTCTTCTGTAGAAACCACTTCAAAACCATCGGTCATTTTTTGAATTTCCTGAAATTCAAATCCCAGCAAAGAAGGTTCTATAACGGATTTTCCGTTTGAAAAAAAGCTGTATTGGGGCTGTCCTGACGGCGTTAGTTCAAAGATTAATTCGGTGATTTTTCCGGGCGAACTGATTTTATACGTTTTTTTAGTACTGCAGGCAAAAAGCAGCATGGAAGCTAAGGCGATTATACAGTATCTATATCTTATGTTTCTCATTATGTTTTTGGTATTAATTACGGCTCTTATTTTATTTCGTTTATTAACTGTTTTGCTTTTGCAGGCTGCATCGAAACAAAATAATTAAAAGCCTGGTCCAGCTTTTTCTGAACATCGGTATTCCCTTTCTTTTCTGTCCGCAGCGTGTACATTTTGCTTATTTCAGGAAAAACAGATTCGGTATTTTTAACCCCGGCAAAAGTTTTTACTTTTTCGATAAAAGTGTAGCCAAACTCCACTGTTGGTTCAAGCATAGTTCCTTCTCCAAAGTCATTCCACGTAATTAACTGCAGGTAGCTTAAATTGGCATTTTTAGCTAATTCAAGCGTTGCATCAAGGGTCGCACCGTTGTTATGCTCAATAGTCCATCCAATAGCTGCCCCGCCTCCGCCTTCGGCATAAAAATCTTTAAAACCAGGATAAGCGCCGCCCATGGCAACAGAAAGTTTAGGTTTTGTATTGGTATAAAAATTAGTCAGGAAACTGTTGTCTTTATATACCCAGGCGTATTCTCCCGAAGCATTTGCCCCGGCTTCTACAGACTGGTCCCAAAGCGTTAAAAAAGCCGGTTTTGTAGTAAGCGTATTAAAAACATTGGTCCATTCGGCCGGTGTTTGTAATACGATTGGTCCAAAATTCAGCAATAAAGGTTTTCCGTTTACTTTGATGTAATTGCTGTTTCCAAAACAGTTTTTTTCTAAATAGGCTAAATCGGTTTTGGCAGCACTGGTTACCGAAATGGCTTTTCCGGCATTAACGGCATTTGTTGTTACCCTGTCTTCATACACCATCGCATATTCTAAACCTACTTTATCAAGCATGGCAATAAGCTGTTCTGTATTTTCTTTTATCATTCGGTAATCGTTCACATCGTAGGTTCCGTACCAGTCGATTAAAACACCGTCAATTCCTGAATACTTCATCAATAACAAATGATTTTCGATCACATTTTTATCGCCCGAATGATACGGCCCGATAAGCGGATAATAATAGGAAGCAATTTCCCTGCGGTTATTGGCTCCTATTGTATTCGGGTTTTTGTTTGCCATTGTCCAGTGATAGCCCCATTTTTTATCGGTACTGCTTTCATTGGTTTCAAACCACGGCATATAATGAACATAAATTTTAGTGCTGTTTGTTTTTTCAACAGCGACCGGTTTTAGTATTTCCGGTTCTACAGGTTTATCTGAACCTTTGTCGTCACTGCTGCATCCGCAGACAGCTAAAATGCTCATTACTGCAAAAAACAAAAATGTGATATACTTTTTCATATACTTATTATTGACGTTTAAAAATAGGTCAGCCTTCCACGACTAACCAACATGGAAGACTGACATTCTGTAACCTAATTCACAGGATACCCAGGATTTTGTTTCAAATTTATATTGGTTGTTAACACAGTACTTGGAATTGGGAAAATAGCTCTGTACTGAGGCGTTGCTCCTTTTTCCCACCATGGCAGGAAGAAAGTTCCAAAACGAATGTTATCTGTTCTTCTTCTTCCTTCAAAAGTGAATTCTCTTAGTAATTCCTGATCGATAAAATCAAGATCAATTACGGCTGGCAGTTCCGCTCCTGCACGGGCTGTTACCTGCTGTACAAAAGGTTTTGCCAGATCCGGAGAACCTAAACGCACATAACATTCTGCCTGCATCATTAAGATCTCTGCATAACGAATTACAACTAAGTCGTGATCACGCTCCCAGGTTTCTCCGGCTTTCATTTCGTATTTCCCTAAACGAACTCCCTGATTGTCTTTGGCATCGGCTACACTGTTTACTTCTTCTGTATAAGTTAGCGGCTCTCCGTTATCCATTATAATTACGTTTCCGGTTGCCATATTGATCTGATCTCCGGCTACCATACATTTTTTTCTTTTATCTGTATCAGCAAAAGCGGAATAAACTCCCGGCTGGGCACACATACCATTGGCACTCCACGGATAATCGTTTCCTCCGGCCGACATGGTTAACCTGTGCAGATAGTGGCAGGACATGGAGTTCATATAATTTCCAACAGTTCCGGCTTTTGAATCGTAAGGGATTGCGAAAATAATCTCCGGTGATTTTTCATTTTCTGTAGCAAAATTGGTAAAGAAATCCGGCGTTAAAGTATACCCTGAAACTTTCTGACACATGTCGATACAATCCTGCCAGCGCGCTGTTCCGATAAAAGCTTCTGAATTAAGGTACAATCTCGCTAAAAGAGAATACGCTACATTTTTGGTCATTTTAGAATACACGACATTAGAGGCCAGATACGGAAGGGCATCTGTAAGTTCTTTTTCAACAAAATCGTAAACCTGTTTTCTGGTAGAATTGGCCGGAAGCGAAGTATCTTCAAAATCAACTACGATAGGCACATTTCCAAACATATCCAGAAGGTTGTAATAGTAATACGCTCTTAAGGCTTTGAGCTCAGCATAAATGGGAGCCTTGGCGCTTTCTGTTAACGACGATTTGTCTATTTGATAAATGATCGAATTGATTTTTGCAATCCCGGTATAATTATAACGCCAGGCTGAAAGAATCATACGGTTGTCTGCTTTCCAGGTGTGTTTTTGCGCATCCTGATACTGTCCGCCATCGTACCAGTTAGTTCCTCTGGTAGGAATAGTAGCTTCATCAGAAACGGTTTCATTTAAAAAGAACACATATTCGCAGGTTGGGTAGTTATTTGAAATCCCGTCGGCAAAACCTCTTAACGAAGAATAAGCCCCTCCAACCAACGCATCAACTTCTTTTGGAGTATTTCCAAAATTTCCGTCTTCTACTCTATCATACAGGTCTTCGCTTAGATCAGTACATGATATCGTAAAAAGCATACTTACTACTAATGCTCCTATTATTTTGATTTTCATTTTTTATATTTTTGAGTTAATCGCTTAGTTATTCAAAGTGAAATTTAATCCAACAGAAATCGTGGTTGGTCTCGGATAATTGTTGTACTTATCGATACCAGGCGCAGCTAATCCTGTCTGATCAGCACCATCCTGTGCATTTAAGCCAATCTCCGGATCTACTCCTTTGTATTTTGTAAACACAGCCAGATTTTCTCCCATGATGTACATTCTCAGTTTTGAATTTTTGAAGTTCAACGGTAAAGTATACCCTAACGAAAGTGTCTGTAATCTAAAGAAAGAAGCATCTTCGATCCAGTAATCCGAATATTTTGGAGGAGAAGTGATTCCGCTGTTTAAGAAATCATCCGGTACATTATAAGTTGGTAATCTCGTAGGATCGTTCAGCATCATATTCGTAGCGTTTAATGCTTTTTGTCCGAACATTCCATAACCAGAAATGCTAAGGTCAAAGTTTTTATACGTAAAGTTCATTCCGATACCTAAAGTCAAATCAGGCTGGATATTTCCTAAATCTGTTTTATCTGCATCTACCAAAGCATTTTCTGCCACGATTTCACCTGCAGCATTGTAATACTGGATTTTACCATCAGCATCAAGTCCTGCATTTCTGAATCCCCAGAAAGTTCCAACAGGATATCCTTCGGCAATAATTTGAGAATATTGTCCGGACATACCCGCTAAACCGTGTAATGAACCACTGTAGATAACATCTGTTTTATACGTTGGGTTTGATAATTTCTCAATTTTCTGAACGTTGTGTCCTAATGTTAAATTCGCATTCCACGTAAATTTATCTCCTCTTACGATATCGGCATTTAAAGTAAGCTCAATCCCTTTATTTGACATTTCTCCTACGTTAGCCAGCATTGTTCCCACTAAATAAGGCGGCTGCGGCACTTCGTAAGTATATAATAAATCATGTGTGTTTTTTTGGTACCATTCTAACGAACCGGTGATTCTGTCAAAAAGACCAAAATCGATACCGATGTTTAATTGTCTGGTAGATTCCCATTTCAAATCAGGATTTGGATTTTGTTTCGGAGAATAAGCCAAACTCCATCTTCCTGTAACCGGATCGTAGTAACTGTCGTTTCCAACTCCTAAAATAGAAAGTGATTTGTATTCACCAATTCCGTCCTGGTTACCCGTAACTCCATAACCTGCTCTTAATTTTAAAGATCCCAACCAGTCTTTAGTACCGCTCATGAAATCCTCGTTAGAAATTTTCCAGGCCACAGAAGCAGACGGGAAAGTTCCCCATTTGTTATTTTCTCCAAAACGGCTTGATCCGTCTCTTCTTACCGTTGCTGTAAGCAGATATTTTCCGTCGTAGTTATAGTTGGCACGGGCATAAAAAGAAACCAGATTTGATTTTCCTTTATAGGAATACACATCGCCCAGACGATAGTTATAACCGGCACCTAAATTATTGTAGCCGAAAGCATCCGTCACGAAACCGGAACGCTGAGCCCCAAAACCTTCATAAATATTTTCAAGATAAGAATACCCCGCAAGAGCGCTTATATTGTGTTTATCGATTACTTTAGAATAGTTTACATACAATTCTCCCTGTGCATTAGTATATTCAGCATACGTTCTTTGTGCATATCCCGACTCCGAACGGCCTTCCAGAATAGCATACGTTGGTTTGTAAGTTCCGCCTTTTACCGCATTATGTTCTAATGAAATATTAGCAACAGCCTGGAAATCATTTAAGAATTTCACTTCTGTTTTAAAATACCCTAAAAGTCTGTGTCTTTCATTATCAACTGTTCTGTTGGTTAAAATTTCAACCGGATTCTCATAAAGGTTGTAGTTCACACTGGTAAAGTTTCCGTTGGCATCATAAACCGGAATTGTTGGGTTTAAGTTATAAGCACGTTCGAAAATTCTGTAATCAATCGGGTTCCATTTATCGATATTGGCCATTAACCCCATATCAAATTTTACATCTTTATTATCCCCAAGATACTGGTAAGCATTTACGTTCCCGCTGATTCTTTCCAGTCCTGATTTTTTAATAATTCCCTGATTGTCCAGATACGCAATAGAAGCTCTGAAACCGCTGTCGGCTTTTCCTGAATTAATACTTAAAGTATGTGACTGTGAAATGGCAGTCTGTTCTATCGCTTTCTGCCAGTTGGTATTTCCTCCAAAATCAACCGCATCTTTGTTTCCTGTCTGGCGCACATAAGCTCTCCATTGGTTTGCTGATAAAAGGTCTAAATTATCGGCTGCATAACCAATACCTGTCTGACCATTATATACTACCGAAACTCCTTTTGTTCCTGATTTGGTTGTAATAATAATTACCCCGTTTGCTCCTCTTGAACCGTAAATAGCCGTTGCAGAAGCGTCTTTAAGAACGTCAATAGATTTAATATCGGCTGGCTGAACGACATTGATATCGACACCGGCAATTCCGTCCACTACAATAAGCGGACTGTTGCTGGCCGTTAAAGAAGTTCCTCCACGTAAACGGATAGTAGAACCCGCAGCAGGATCTCCCGAAGGACGAATGATATTTAAACCTGCTACTTTTCCCTGAAGTACCTGCTCGGTAGAGGAAATAGTTCCTTTTACTAAATTATCAGCGGTTACAGTCGAAATTGCTCCTGTTAAATCTGATTTCTTCTGAGTACCGTACCCTACAGAAACCACCTGAACTTCTGCCAGCTGATAACCGTCATTCTGCAGGCGAACCTCTAATTTAGAACTCGAAGCCGTTATCTGAACTTTTTGAGTAGTTGACCCGATAAACGAAACTTCAATCGAACCTCCTACGGCTACCTCCAGCGTAAATTTACCATCAAAATCAGTAGTCGTGGCGTTTCTGGTTCCGGTTTCAAGTACCGAAGCTCCCGGTAAAACCGTACCTGTATTGTCGTAAACGGTACCTGTAATCAGTTTTTTTCCCTGAGCAGACATTCCTGCCGAAAGAAAAAGCATGAAAATCATGAATACCAGCGATTTACTAGTCCACAATTGCTGCAGGACTAATTTTTTATTTTTACTATTCATTAGAATTGATGTTTTAATTTAATAGTGAATTATTTGTCTAAGGTTTTAAGAGGGATAGTCGTATCCGAAATAGTTTTGTCTTTATTGTCTTTGACCAAAACATGGATTTCGCTTAAAACCGGAGAATCTTTTAGTTCTGAAACTAAATTGACAAATCCTTTAATCTCTGCCGTTCCTCCTGTAAACTCACCTGAAATTGTTTTTGCACCGGCTGTAATGGTGTAAATAAGTTTGTTTACCCCCGGCTCATTATTTTTTCTGTAAATACCCAGGAAATCTTTCTGACTGATTTGTAAAGGAAAAAATCCAAATACCGGTGCCGGCGGCGGTTCATAAGCTCCTGCATATAAAACCTGATCCGGAATAGTTCCTGCCCAGTCGTCTTTCACCATCAGGAAAACCAGATTTTCCATAACATAACCGTCCGGTGCATTGTAATAGGTTTTGGGAACTAAATCCATTTTGTAGAAACCGTTTCCTAAATCTTTTAGCTTTGTTTTTTCAACAATTTCCGGTAACCATGACTGGTATTCCTGCTTAATGTCCCAGTTGTTCAGTCCGCTGTGCATATGAACGCTTGTGGCACCTGCAAAGCCCGGGGCTAAATTGGCATTAAATAAAATACTCACTCCTTTGTCTAAAGTTGGTTTTGTAGGATACGCTCTGATTAACTCATTGGCAGTGTAAAAAGAGGAGAAATCCGTATACGGCATATTGGCCACTTCACTTTGTTTTGATCCGTTTTTGTTTTTCAAACGGAACCAGAAACCGGCACTTGCTGCAATTTCTTCGGGTGTTCTGGAGAAATAAGCGGTTGGTGTTAAGGTAAAACTCCATATTTTATTTCCTTCGTATTTCAGTTTGGCAAAATCAGAGGAGTTTTCCCAATTGTTAGCATCCGGTTCTGATGGTGACCAGATCCAGATGTATAGATCTTCTGTTTCTAAAAAGGTAGTTCCCGAAAGGTCAAAATACCAGGTAACCTGCTCATCATATTTGTATACTACCGGAAATGATGACATTGCACCCACAGCTCCTGCGGCTTCTTGTGCCTTAGTAAAATTAGGAGCCATCAAAAGGGCAAGTAAAATTGTATATAGAAATTTTTTCATATTACTTTTTAATTAATAGCATTTAATTTAAATACATAAGTCACAAACGCAGTTCCTCCTGAAGCATGTACCAGCTGGATTTCCATTTCACCATTGTTCCCCGGAACGGAGGTTACTTTAAGTTCGTCTGTTTTTTGAGTTTTCTGAGCATCACTGTACAAGTAGATTTTTACAGGAGCCGAATTGGTTTGTGGAAAGTCAGAGCTTAATTCCCAATATCCTTTTGGAGCAAATAAAGGAGGAACATTTCCTGTTACTTCATAACTTGTAGGGTTGTTTTTTCCGTCTACGCTGAAATTGATCTTAAAGTCCTCGTAGTTAAAAAAAGTACTCAGGTTTTCTTCGCTTGGTTCGATCTTATTTGTCTTGGCAAATTCGTCAACCATTTTCAGATTTGCTAATCCCCAATTCCCGTTTACCTTTTCATAAACAGTAATTGGATCAACGTAGCTTCCGTCTTCTGTATTGTCGCAGCTAATGCCGAAAAAACACATAAAAAGAGCTATCCAATAATAACTTTTACTTCTCATAAATTTTTGGTTTTTGTTAGTTTTTAATCCTTTCAAAAGGACAATACGAAACTAGAAGTTAAATAAATCTAAAAAAAAACATCTGTGAAAAATCAAGATGTAATTCAGGTATTTTCAAAAACAAAATACTGATTACCAGTATTTTATATTATTTTTATTTTCCTAAAAATCAAGGTCTTGTTTAGATCAAAACAGCTGGTTAAATAATGGTAAATATGACAATATGGAAATTTTATGTGAATATTTTTTCAGTATGCATATATATAACCGCTTTTTATTGTATAATTGCAAATAATTAAAGCTCTTTTAACATTTAAAGGCTTATTTTCAGGCACATTGACGATTTTTTACATAAAATTCCCTGATGTCTATTCTCAATTCCGGAAACTGTTAATCATCGGTTTTTAACTAACTTTGACTTTAAACGAATTAACCCAAACCATAAATTATCTTACCTAAAACCACCACCAAACCATGCAAAAAATATTCTTTCTATATTTTTTCATTGCGGGTTTTTCTCTAACTGCGAAAGAGACTAATCCGGTTCTTGAAGAATTAGATAATGTACTGCTGAAAAAAGATGTTTACTTAAAACAGAAATATCGTAAAATTGAAGCTCTGAAAAAGAATGTTTCAAAATATACCGTCAGCCAGAATAATGAAGAGCTTTACAATACCTATATGTCTCTGTTTGATGAATACAAATCCTTCAAATACGACTCGGCTTATTACTATCTGGAAGAAGCCAAGATCAAAGCCAAAATCCTGAAAGATCCTAAGTTTTTATCCAAAAGCCGTATCAAAGAAGGTTTCGTACTGCTTTCATCCGGACTTTTTAAAGAAGCGATTGATACACTTAACGTTATTGACGACCAAAAACTAGATCAAAAAAACAAATTCGAATACTATAATATAAAAGCCCGTGCTTATTATGATCTGGCCGATTATAACCGTGACCAGCGGTTTAACATTCACTATGTACAGCAGGGTAATCACTTCCTGCAGAAAGCCCTGGCACTAATTGGAACGAATACAAACGAATACTGGGCCGCTGAAAGTTTAAAACGATTGAAACAGCAGGACTGGCGTGGTGCCGAATTTGCTTTCAGTTACTGGATCAACAATTACAAACTGCCGCCGGATTATTACGGAATCGCAACTTCGAGCCTTGGTTATATTTATTCTGAAAGAGGTTATACCAAAAAAGCCATTTATTATCTGGCCCTGGCCGCTATTGCCGATGTTAAAAATGCTACGAAAGAGACCGTTGCGCTTCGGAATCTGGCCAATGAACTTTTTAAAATGGGTTATCTGGACAAAGCCAATGAATATATCAGTATTGCCATGGATGATGCGACTTTTTATAACGCCAGGCATCGTAAAATTGAGATTTCCTCTATCCTGCCTATTATTGAAAAAGCACAACTGAATAATGTAAAGGATAAAAATGACAAACTGGAAAAGATCATCATTCTGCTGACGATCCTGACGCTCATTATCATTTTGTTTTCTGTTATCATTTTCAAGCAGCTCAAAGAGAAAAACAAAGCCCGTAAAATAATGGCTTCATCGTACGCCCAGCTGCAGGAAATGAATGTGAGTTTAAGTGAGGCCAATGCCATTAAGGAAGAATATATTACTTATTTTATTAAAGCAACTTCTGCCTTTATCAATAAAATTGACCATATACAGAAAAGTACGCTTCATAAAATTATCACCAAAAAAACAGATGAAGTTATTGCAAGCCTGAAACGTTATAATGTTAAGGAAGAAAGAGAAAACCTTTTCCATCAGTTTGATGAAATTTTCCTTAAACTGTTCCCTACTTTTGTAACTGATTTTAATAATTTGTTCCCTAATGATCATAAATGTATTGTGAAAAAAGGGGAATTATTAAATACCGAACTCCGCATTTTTGCCCTGTACCGTCTCGGAATCCAGGACAGCAGTCAGATGGCCGAATTTCTGGAACTTTCTGTAGCTACCATTTATACCTATAAAACCAGAATCAAGAGCAAATCTGACTTTAAAGATACTTTTGAAGAGAAGATTATGGCGATTAAGACGATCTAAGCTGCTGAGGGACTAAGTTTTTAGATTACAAAATGTTTTAAATTTTAAATAAAATGAGCAGTCTCAAAAGGGCTGTTCATTTTTTGTATGCTTCAAAGAAGCGAAATATTTATAGAAATTGTATTTATCATCAAAAAGAAAGCTTCAGCGGAGCGACATCTTTTTTTACAATACCGAAATATTTCGCTCCACCGGAGCTCTTTTGTGTCCGTATTATTGATTTCTATAAATATTCTACCCCTCCGGGGCTTATCATAGTATTTTTTTAGCAAATAAATTTTAAATAAAAGGGCTGTCCCAAAAGGCTGC